>PQAJ01000229.1 GCA_003105185.1 Holophagae bacterium | reverse complement strand
CTACGGCCCCGGCTTCATCCCGTTCTCGTCGGAGTCGGCGGACGGCCTGCCCTACCTCGACCAGTGGACCGAGGAGCTGCGGCTCGCCAGCACCACCGGCGAGACCTTCGACTGGCTGCTCGGCGTCTTCTACTTCAACGAGGATCTGCAGGTCGACTCCTTCGGCTACGACAGCCTCGCCGGCGGTGCCGACGACGGCTACGCCTGGCAGAAGCAGGAGGCCGAGTCGTGGGCCGGCTTCGGCTCGATCGGCATCGCGCTGTCGGAACTGTGGGACGCCAGGGCCGGCCTGCGCTACAGCCACGACGACAAGGACTTCACGGCGCAGCGCGTGACGGCGCCGTTCATCCAGACCCTGCTCTACGGCTCAGGGCCGACGGTGGTCATCCCGGTGAACGTCGACGACAGCTTCTGGAGCTGGGACCTCAGCCTGACCTACAAGCCCAGCAACTGGGTCAACATCTACGGCCGGGCCGCCACCAGCTACCGKGCGCCCTCGATCCAGGGCCGCACCCTGTGGTGCCCCGACGTTGACGGCACCRATCCGGCGACCGACTGCGTGTCGGTGGCCGACACCGAGGACATCCTGTCCTTCGAGCTCGGCCTCAAGTCGATCCTGGCCGAGCAGCGGCTGCGCCTCAACCTGACCGGCTACTGGTACAACGTCAACRACCAGCAGATCACYGCGGTYGGCGGCSAGTACAACACGGCGACCCTGCTCAACGCCGACACCACCGAGGGCTACGGCGCCGAGATGGACATGGAGTGGACCCCATCGGGCTACTTCCTGGCGACCGTGGGCGCGAGCTACAACCCGACCGAGATCCAGGACCCGAACCTGACCGTGGCGCCCTGCGGTGGCGGCTGCACCGTCACCGACCCGATCATCGGCGGTCTGGCCTACGTCGACGGCAACCCGCTGCCCAACGCGCCGGAGTGGATCTTCAACGGCATCGTCACCCTGCAGTCCGACCCGGTCTACAAGCACCTGTTCGCGACCCTCGACTGGGCCTACTACTCGGAGAAGAACTTCTTCCTCTACGAATCGAAGGAGTTCAGGGACGACAGCCTGGAGTTCGGCCTGCGGATCGGCTACGCGTTCTCCAACATGAAGTACGAGCTCGCCCTGTTCGGCCGCAACATCCTCGACGAGGAGATCATGCAGGGCGGCATCGACTTCAACAACCTGACCGCCTACACCAACACCCCGAGGATTCTCGGGATGGAGTTCATCGCCCACTTCTGAGCTCCGCTTTGCACGAGCGATCACGGGCCGCCCTCCGGGGCGGCCTTTTTTCGTGGGGCGCGGACGAGCAAGGACGCGCGCCTCTGTCCGTCTCCGTGCCTGTCTCCGTGCCCGTGCCCGAGTGACGATGCGCGAACCGGGCTGTCCGTTTGGAGACGGAGACGGAGACGGGCACGGCGGCGGGCAGGCGATGGGCTCCAACCCCTCACCGTCTGGGCGACCTACAGTTGTCGATCCCTGAGAAGATCGACGTACGCTCCTGCCACGAGATCGTCCTCCGCGATCCCGAGACGCGCCATCAGCTCGCGCGCGATGCGTTCGCCCTCGGCGGTCGACTGGCCGTCGGCGAGCTCGACCTCGAGCTCGAGGAAGCTGCCGAGATCATCCACCTCGTCGAGGTGGATCCGGGTCGGACCGCGCCGGTAGAGATGGCGCCGCTTGCGGACCACGCCGGCCACGCTGAGCGCGGCGCCGAGCACCGCGGCGAGCGCGGCGGGGTCGTTGACGGCGGCCTTGGCAAAACGCGACTCCCGCGGCTCCGCGACATCGTGCCGCAGGTACGAAATGAGCTCGGCCGTGCCGTCGGCGAAGGCGCGCAGCTTGAGGCGGCCGCGCGGCACCGCGAAGAAGGTGTCGCTCTGGATCAGCAGCGCGGGCGGGCCGTCGGCGATCGCTTCCACCGCCCGGCGGACGGCCGGCAGGTCGCGCACCCAGGCCTTGATCTCGACGTTGCGCGGCACGCCGGGATGGTAGCACCCGAGTCTCCGCCGGGAGAAATCGGTTAGACTGTCACGAAATGTCGCGCTGAGTCTGCGAGGAGTCCTGCTTGGCCCCGAAGCTCGAGTGCCCACGCTGCAAGGCGCCCAACGATCCCAACCTCGAGCAGTGCTCGGCGTGCGGCGCCGCGCTGCAGGAGGGGGACCGCACGGCGTGGCTGTCGGCCGACGAGGTGCAGGCGCTCGATCGGCACCGGGGCGGCGCGGTCGACGAGCCACCCAGAATCAGCGCTGACGAGACCGAATGGGGAGCGTCCCCGGCCGCTGCGCCACGCGGCTCGGTGCCAAGCCGGCCGGGCCTGCTCGAGGCAGGCGCGGTGCTGGGCGGCCGCTACCGCATCGAAGGGCGGCTCGGCGTCGGGGGCATGGGCGCGGTGTACAAGGCCCGCGACCTCGAGCTCGACCGCGACGTCGCGCTCAAGGTGATCCGGCCCGAGCTCGAGGCTGATCCCGAGGTGCTGGCCCGCTTCAAGCAGGAGATCATCCTGGCGCGGGAGATCACCCACCGCAACGTGGTGCGGATCTTCGACCTCGGCCAGGCCGACGGCATCAAGTTCATCTCGATGGAGTTCATCGCGGGCCAGGACCTCACCGGCATCATCCGCGAGCGCGGCCCGCTGCCGGTCGACGAGGCGACCGACATCGTCGAGCAGGTGTGTCTGGCCCTCGACGCCGCGCACCAGCAGGGTGTGGTCCACCGCGACCTCAAGCCGCAGAACGTGATGATCGACTCCGATGGCCGGGTCGTGGTCATGGACTTCGGCATCGCACGCTCCCTGCAGAGCTCGTCGATGACCCAGACCGGCGCCCTGCTCGGGACGCCGGACTACATGTCGCCGGAGCAGGTGAAGGGCGAGCCGGTCGACGCCCGCACCGATATCTTCGCCCTCGGGCTCATCTACTACGAGATGCTGACCGGGCGGCTGCCCTACACCGGCGACACCCCGATGGCGACCATGTTCAAGCGCACCCAGGTCAAGGCGACCCCGGTGCGCGACTTCAAGCCCGACCTGCCGCCCTTCGTCAGCGACGTCATCCACCGCTGCCTCGAGCTTCAGGTCCACAAGCGCTACCAGTCGGCGCGCGAGATCCTGCAGGACCTCACCGCCTGGCGGGGCGGCACCGCGCTGACCATCGGTCCGACGGTGCGCGCGCTGCGGCCCACCACCACCGCCGGCAGCAAGCGGCTCCGCCGGGGAGTCGTGGTGGCTGCCGCAGTCGCGGTGCTGGCCCTGATCGCGGCGGCGGTCGCCTTCTGGCCGCGCGGCGAGGAGGTGCGCGCGGGCCAGTCAGGCGCCGGCGTGCCCGCGCCTGCGGCCGACGCCGCCTCGCTCGCCATCCTGCCGTTCCGCAACGCCACCGGCGACCCGGCCCTCGACTGGCTGGGCGACGGCCTCGCCGAGATGCTGCGCTCGGACGTCGGCCAGTCGGCGAGCCTGCGCACAGTGTCGTCGGACCGCGTTCACCAGATCCTGCGCGACCTGCGGCTGGTGCCGGGTGCCCAGCTCGAGGAGGTGACGCTGCGCCGGATCGCGGAGTTCGGCAACGCCGAGACCCTGGTCTGGGGCCAGTTCGCCAGGCTCGGTGAGCAGATCCGGATCGACGCCACGGTGCGCGACTTCGAGCGCCACAGCACGGTGAGCCTCAAGGCTGAGGCGGCGAGCGAATCCGAGCTGCTCGCGGCGATCGGGAGCCTCGCCGCCGAGGTCCGCGACAGCCTCGCCGTGTCGCGCGCCGGCCGGCGGGAGCTCGAGCAGCAGGCCTTCCTGCCGTCGTCCGAGTCGATCGCGGCGCTGCGCCAGTACAACGAGGGGTTGGCCCTGCTGCGCGCCGGCAACAACCTGGAGGCGGTGACGCGCTTCGAGGCGTCGACCCAGGAGGATCCCACCTTCGCCCTGGCCCACTCCAGGCTGGCCCAGACCTACGATCGGCTGGGCCGCAGCGAGAAGGCCTCCGAGGCGTCGCGCCGGGCGGTCGAGCTGGCGGAGGGGCTGCCGGACGCCGAGCGCTACCTGATCCTGGCCCAGAATGCCAGCCTCGCCGGCGATGACGAGGCCGGCATCGACGCCTACTCCAACCTGCTCCGGATGCACCCCAACGACCCGGATCTCCACTACGAGCTCGGCGTTCTCTACGAGGGACAGGGTGACTTCGATCAGGCGCGGGAGCAGCTCGGCGTCGCCCTCCAGGCCGACCCGCGCAACGTCACCGCCCAGCTCGCCCTGGGCCGGGTCCTGATCAAGAGCGGCAGCGCCCAGGATGCGCTCGCCCCCCTCAACCAGGCGCTCAGCCTGGCCATCCAGGCCGACAACGCCGAGGCCAAGGCCAACACCCTGCAGGCCCTCGGTGTTGCGTACAAGTTCCTCGGCCGGCCGGACGACGCACTCGCGAACTTCCGGGAGTCGCTGGCCATCAAGCGTGAGATCGGAGATCGGCGCGGGGCGGCGGCAAGCCTGTCCGAGATCGCCGCGCTGCAGCGGCTCGCCGGCGATCCGGATGGCGCCCGTGAAAGCTACAACGAGGCGATTGCGATCCGACGCGACATCGGCGACGACCAGGGTCTCGGCCTCCTCCTGCTGCGTCGTGGTGACCTCGAGGCAGCGGGCGGGAACTCCGAGCAGGCCCTGGCCGACATGCGCGAGGCGCTGCGCATCCAGATCGAGATCGGCGATGAGCTCAACCAGGCCTCGTCGCTGACCAGCATCGGCACGATCTACGACCAGCGCGGCGAGTACTCGGAGTCGCTCATCTACTACCAGCGCGCGCTCTCAATCCGCGACCGCCTCGGCAACCCGTCGGAGATCGCCGACGCCCTCCACAACATCGCCGAGACGTACACCTGCCTCGGTCGCTATCGGGAGGCACAGGACCACTACCTGCGCGCGCTCGAGCAACGGCGCATCGCGACCGACGAGGCCGGGGCGGCGTACGAGTCCTACAGCCTGGGGCGCGTCTACTCCTATCAAGGGCGCTATGCGGGTGCCCTTGCGGCCGTGGACGAGGCGCTCGAGATCTTCCGCCGCCTCGGCAACACCGGCCCCTGGTACGTGGAGACCCTCGCCTTCCGCGGCAGTGCACTCGCCCTGCTCGGCCGCTTCGATGAGGCGGCGCCGGTGCTCGAGCAGGCGCTCGGTCTCGCCCGCGGGCTCGGCGACGACGCGATCATCGCCCAGGCTCTCACTTTCTCCGCCGATCGGGAGTTCTACGCCGGCAGGGCGGCCGCGGCCGAGCGGCTCGACCGGCAGGCCGTGGAAGCCGCCACAGCATCCGGCGACCCCTACCTGATGCTCACGGCACGCGCCAACCTCGTCCGCGACGGCCGGGCCGGCGGCAAGGCTGCTGCTCTCATCCCAGCCATCGAGGGGCTGCTGCGCGAGGCGCAGAGCCGTGGCGCCAAGGTCGTCGTGACGAGCTGCAACCTGGGCTGGTCGGCGGCGCTGCTCGCCGCAGGCAAGCCGGCCGAGGCCGAGGAGCAGGCACGGCGCGCCCTGGGCGGGGCCGAGGACATGGGCGCCCTGGCACTGGTGGCCCAGAGTCACTACCTCCTGGCCGAGGCCGCGGCCGCGCAGGGCAGACAGGCCGACGTCGCCCGCCACCGGGCCGAGGCTGCCAGGCTGCTCGAGCAGATCCGGGCCGAGGCCGGCGACGGACCGCTCACGCGCGCCGACCTCGCCCCGATCGCTGCTGCTTTGTAGCG
>PQAJ01000228.1 GCA_003105185.1 Holophagae bacterium | reverse complement strand
GCGCCGAGCAGCAGCGAGAGAGCGGTCGCGTCGAGTTCGAGGGTCTTGCTGATCGGGACCAGAAGGAAGGAGAACATCATCAGGTCGTAGAAGTCGAAGACCCAGCCGGCCCACGACATGCCGAGGATGGTGAAGTGCCTGCGATCCGGCCGCTCACACTCGTTGAGGAAGCGCGTGCTGCCGCTGTCTGAGGCCATGTCAACTCCGGCGAGCCCGACCGATTCTCTCACAGCTCCGGCGTTCGGCTTGTGTCGAATCGTGTTTCCCGGCAGAATAGCGAGCCATGAGCCAGCTTTTCGCACGGAAGTCGCTTCGGGTGTTGCTCGACGAGATGGCCGGCGAGAACCGGTTGCGCCGGATTCTCGGCCCCGTTCAGCTAACCAGTCTGGGAGTGGGCTGCATCATCGGCACCGGCATCTTCGTGCTGACCGGCATCGCGGCGCACGACAAGGCCGGACCGGCGCTGACACTCTCGTTTGCCGTCTCTGGGCTGGCGTGCATCTTCGCCGCGCTCTGCTATGCGGAGTTCGCGTCGATGATCCCGGTGGCGGGCTCGGCCTACACCTACGCCTATGCGACCCTGGGCGAGCTGTTGGCATGGATCATCGGCTGGGATCTCATCCTCGAGTACGGCGTGGCCTCGGCCACGGTTGCGCACGGCTGGTCGCACTACTTCCAGGACTTCATCGGGATGTTCGGCGTGGCCCTGCCCAAGGGACTGACCTTGGCCCCATTCGATTTCGACCCGCTGACCGGGAACTTCATCAGCACCGGCAGGATCTTTGACCTGCCGGCGATCGTGATCGCGCTGCTCGTCACCGCGATCCTCGTCAAGGGCATTCGAGAGAGCGCCTCGTTCAATGCCGCGATGGTGATGATCAAGSTCGCGATCGTCCTGTTCGTGATCGTTCTCGGTGCGTTCTACGTCGATCCGGCCAACTGGAAGCCCTTCGCTCCCTTCGGCTACACCGGCGTGAGCTTCTTCGGGAAGACCCTGATCGGGCAGGAGAGCGCCGGCGGYGCYCCSCTGGGGATGCTGGCCGGAGCGGCCGTGATCTTCTTCGCGTACATCGGCTTCGACTCGGTGTCGACCCACGCCGAGGAAGCGAAGCACCCGCAGCGAGACGTGCCGATCGGGATCATCGCCTCGCTCGTGATCTGCACCGTGCTCTACATCGCGGTGGCGGCGGTGCTGACCGGGATGGTGCCCTACAACGAGATTGACCTCGATGCGCCGGTGTCAGCCGCCTTTGCGCAGGTCGGCCTGCCGTGGGCGCAGTTCATCATCTCGCTCGGCGCCCTGGCCGGCATCACGTCGGTGCTGCTCGTGCTCATGCTCAGCCAGCCCCGGGTGATGCTGGCGATGGCTCGCGACCGCCTGCTGCCGCCAGGATTTTTCGGCGCGGTCCATCCGCGCTTCCGGACGCCGTGGAAGTCGACGATGCTCACCGGGGCGTTCGTGGCGCTGATGGCGGCGCTGCTGCCGCTGCGCATCCTGGCCGAGCTGGTCAACATCGGCACGCTGCTCGCGTTCGTGATCGTGTGCGCCGCCGTGCTGATCATGCGGATCACCCACCCGGAGGCGGAGCGGCCGTTCCGCGTCTGGGGGTCGCCGTTCGTGCCCGTGGCGGGCATCGCCCTGTGCCTGCTGCTGATGTTCTCGCTGCCGTGGGAGAACTGGCTGCGGCTGGGCGTGTGGCTGGCGATCGGCTTCGCGATCTACTTCGGGTACGGACACCGGCACAGCGCAATGAACCCGGCGAACGCGAGCTCGGACCGGGACACCGCGCAGTAGACTGCTCGCGCTCCCGCCGCCGCGATCCGAACCGTCGGCCCTGGTCCCGGGCAGGCCGCCGGACGCTGTGGCCTGTCAGTCGACGTGGAGCCGGAGCGCCGCGCCGTACCGGCTGAGCGCCGTGCGGGCGGCCTCGGCCTGCTCGCGCTCCTCGCGCGCCCCGCTCGTGGGCTCGAGGTGCCGCGAGAGCACCCGCAGCCGGCCCGCCCTGCGGTCGGCCTTGAGGTCGAAGCGCGCCACCAGGCGGTCGCCGGCGAGCACCGGCAGGCAGTAGTAGCCGAAGGTGCGCTTCGGCGCGGGCTTGAAGATCTCGAGCACCTGGTGGAAGCCGAACAGGCGCTCGACGCGGTCGCGGTCGAAGAGCAGCGGGTCGAACGGCGACAGCAGGACGCCGCGGTCGCGGCGCGGGCGGAGGCGCTCGAGCCGGGACGCGAGCTCGAGGTCCGCGGGTCGGATCCAGCCGGCGGTCTCGCGGCGGTCGTCGCCGACCAGCCGGCAGGGGACGATCCGCCCGGAGTCGCCCAGCCGCTCGAGGGCGCTCGCCGGGCCGTGCCGCCGGCGGTCGAGGCGCCAGGTCTGCGCGAGGGTCGCCGTCGTGGCCCAGCCGTGTCCCTCGAGGGCGCGCAGCAGCAGGGCCTCGATCGCCTCGTCGCGCGGAACAGCGGCTGACCGGAGGCGCTCCGGGATGACCCGCTCGGCGAGGTCGTAGCTGCGCTGGAAGTTGCGGCGCTCGCGGATCGCGAGCTCGCCGGACGACCACAGCGCCGTGGCGACCTTCTTGGCGACCTTGAG
>PQAJ01000227.1 GCA_003105185.1 Holophagae bacterium | reverse complement strand
GACGAGAAGTCCATCGGCTCGTCGGGAATCTGCGGCGGCAGCGTGCGCATCCAGGTCGTGCAGGTGCCGAACAGGGTCGACTGCTCCATGAACTTGGTGCCCTCGTCGTAGTTGCCGGCACCGTTGACGTCCATGCAGTAGAGCTTGCCGTCGACGTGCTCGCCGCCGGTCGTGAAGGCGGTTCCCAGCCGCAGGCTGTCGATGATGCCGCGCTGGGCATCGCAGGGCGGCACCCAGGACTCGCTGGTGGTGGCGCCTTCGAACGAGACCGCGCCGCCGCCGGGCTTCTGCAGCCAGGCCTCGGCGAAGCAGTCAGGGTTGTCGTACGTGAACTCCCCGTTGTTACACGCCACGCTCCAGATCACCGGCAGCATCTCGCCGTTGCTGAGCAGCGAGTTGACGTGGTTCACGTCGAAGCCGGAGGTTCCCCACCCTTGCGGCCAGCCGTGGCCGATGTAGAGGCCGAGCGAGCGGCCGTCGTTGACCGCCGCGGCCACCTGGGCCGGCGTGACGGACTCGTGGTAGAGCTGGCTGAACTCGGTGTAGGTGTAGGCCGGCTCCACGAGGTCCTCGCGCAGCCACTCCATGCGCTCCCAGTCGATGGCGCCGCCGCCGGACGAGTCGCCGGCGACACCGAAGGCCTTGGAGTACCAGGTGGCGGCGCTGCCCTGGTCGGGGTAGCGTTCATAGGTCAGGATCTTGTCGACCTGGACCGTCACCTCGGCGCCCGACTGCGCCGAGATCCGCGAGATCGCGGCGTCGGGCCGGTTGTCGCCGCCCTCGAGCTTGGTGTAGCAGGGGTCGCAGACCGCGCCCTCGTTGACGCCGGTCAGGTACGGCATCTGGGCGGCGTCGCCGACCAGGATGATCCAGGTCAGGCCATCGGGCTGGTTGTACAGGGACTGGATGTAGCTGTAGACCTGGCTGGCGGTGGTGCCCACCGAGGACAGCGGGACCAGCAGCGTCGGGTAACCGACCTGGCGTTGCCAGTCGGCGAGCGGCTGGATCTCGTCGAGGAAGTCGTCGTACGCCAGGATCAGCAGCCGCCCGGCCTCGACGAACGGCGTGTAGCGGCCGCGGACGAGGTCGTAGTTGACCATCCGGTGGCGGGCGAGTTGGTCGAAGAGGCCGGTCATCGGCGGCTCCGGACCGACGCGCGGGTTGGCGGCATTCGCGGTGTGGACGACGCGGAAGCGCGCCTCCTCAACGACCGTCAGCAGGTTGTCGCCGCTGTGCCAGGTCGCCACCGGGATGCGCGCCGACTGGCCGCGCAGGGGCCCGGCGATGAACGGATCGTCCATCCAGACGGTCGCGCCCGGGTAGCTCACGGCCGCGCCGTAGATCTTTGGGCTGAACTCATAGGGCACGGTGTCGGGGTCGATGTTGCGGTTGAAGTGGCCGCGCGAGGGCGCCACCCCGGAGAAACCGCGCCCCGTGAGGTCGATGTCGCGGGTGGTGGTGCCGATCAGCTCGAGCGCGATGCCGCCGGTCCGGTCGAGCAGGTACTCGGTGGTCAGGAAGGGCAGCGCCGGCTCGCCCCGCACCATCAGACCGTGGCCGGCCGGTACCTGGACCACCGCCCACTGCAGGCCGCCGATCTCAACCGCGTCGAGCCGGACCTCGGAGACGGCCACCGTCAGCACCTCGGTGCCGTCTCCTGCCTGCTGGAGGGACACGGCGGTGGGTCCTGCCGCGAGGGGGATCACCTCCTCAGCGGGCGCTGTGATCGGAAGCAGCACACAGATAGCCAGGGTGACGAGCGGGAAGCGCAAACCTCGCATGGAAACCCTCCTCCACAAGGCCTCGACCCTGACACGCTAGCACCTAACTGCACATTTTTCTAGTATTTAAGACTCAGTCTCAGAGGTGCCGGCGGCTCGCGGCAGCGCGGGCGGCGTCGACTCACCACCGCATGCGGGAGTGCGACCACGACCCGCCTCGGCCGCCCCCGGGAGGATCGGCCTCCTCCGTCTCCGTGCCCGTTCACCTCCGGAGCGCCCCCCTTTGCCACAGGCGCGAGACGCGCTAGGATGCTATCCCCATGAGCACGCCACCCACCGACCTGGTGATGAGCTCGGCGCCGGTTCCCGACCGGTTGCCCCACGAGCCCGATGCCGAGCGCGCGGTGCTGGCCGCGGTCCTCCTCGAGCGCAGCGCGCTGCTGATGATTCTCGAGAAGCTGCGCGGCGAGGAGTTCTACATCGAGGCGCACCGCATCATCTACCAGGCCTGCGTGCGCCTCCACGAGCGAGGGCACGCGGCCGACCTGGTGACGGTCACCAACCAGCTCCGCGAGCAGGGCGCGCTCGAGCGGGTCGGCGGCGCGAGCTACCTGGCGACGATGGTCGACGGTTTGCCCGACGTGGCCAACGTCGTCCACTACGCCGAGATCATCCGCGACAAGTTCGTCAAGCGGCAGCTGATCGCGGCCGCGAATCGGATCCTCAACACCTGCACGCTCGACCACGGCGCTGCCCGGGAAGCGGTCGAGATCGCGCAGCGCGACGTCTACCGGATCGCCGAGGACACGCTGGGCGGCGGGCTGGTGCACATCCGGGGCCTGGCCGACCGGGAGATCACGCACCTCGAGGCGAGCCGGGGCACCCACGCCACGCTGACCGGCGTCGACACCGGTTTCGTGCGGATCAACGAGCTCACCTCGGGCCTCCAGAGGAAGGACCTGATCCTGCTCGCCTCTCGGCCGTCGATGGGCAAGACCTCGTTGGCGATGAACATCTGCGCCCATGCCGCGCTGCGCTCCCGCAAGAAGGTCGGCGTGTTCTCGCTCGAGATGTCCGGCGAGCAGCTGGTGCGTCGGCTGCTCGCCGCCGAGGCGCGGGTCGACCAGCGCCGGCTCGCCACCGGCTACCTGTCGAAGTCCGACTGGCCGAAGCTGACCATGGCGGCCCAGGCGCTGCAGGACGTCGACCTCTGGATCGACGACTCGCCCGGGTCCACCGTGCTCGAGGTCTCGGCCAAAGCGCGCCGGCTCAAGCACGAGTTCGGCCTCGACCTGGTGATGGTGGACTACCTCCAGCTGATGTCGGGCGGCGGCCGCTTCAACAGCCGGCACGAGGAGGTTTCCGCGATCTCGCGCGGCCTCAAGGCGGTGGCCAAGGAGCTCGACGTGCCGATGCTCGTGCTGTCGCAGCTGTCCCGGCAGCCGGAGCGGCGCGGCGGCGAGCATCGCCCGCAGCTCTCCGACCTGCGCGAGTCCGGTTCGCTCGAGCAGGACGCCGACGTCGTGATGTTCATCGTTCGGCCGTCGCTCTACGACGAGGAGGTCGAGGACCCACGCAAGGCGGAGCTGATCGTCGCCAAGCAGCGCAACGGGCCGACCGGCCAGATCGACCTCGTCTTCCAGCACGAGTACACCCGCTTCGAGAACGCGGACTTCACGCGCGACGAGGGCGAGGCGCCCTGGTAGGGGACGCTGTGTGAGCATCCTCGGCTGGCTCGACCGCCTCGGACGGCTGCTGCTCGTCGGGTTCGAGGATCTCGGCCGCTTCTTCTCGATCATGGTCCAGACCGTGCTGTGGACGCCGCGGCGTCCGTTCGACGGCAGGGAGTGGCTGCGCCAGATGGTACGCGTCGGCTGGGACACCATCCCGGTGGTGCTCCTGACCTGCCTGTTCACCGGCATGGTGCTCGCGCTGCAGACGTTTCGGGGCTTCGAACGGTTTCACGCCGAGGGCTTTGTCGGGTCGGTGGTGGCGCTGTCGCTGACCCGCGAGCTGGCCCCCGTGCTGACCGGTCTGATGACCGCCGGCCGCGTCGGGTCCGCGATGGCCGCGGAGCTCGGGACGATGCGGGTCACCGAGCAGATCGACGCGCTGCACGCGATGGCGACCGAGCCGGTCCACTACCTGATCGTGCCGCGGGTCAACGCCTCGATCCTGATGCTGCCGCTGCTGACGCTCCTCGGCGACGCGATCGGCATCGTCGGCGGCTGGCTGGTCTCGGTCGGCCTGTTCGGCGCCAACAGCTACATCTACATCGAGCGCACCTTTCAGTATCTGGAGGTCAACGACGTGACGTCCGGGCTGATCAAGGCCGCCTTCTTCGGGCTCATCCTGGCGGTCACCGGCTGCGCCAAGGGCTTCTACACGACCGGCGGCGCCGAGGGCGTTGGCCGCTCGACAACCGCGGCCGTCGTGCAAGCCAGCCTCTACATCCTGCTCTCCGACTTCTTCCTCACGAAGATCCTGTTCTAGGGGCGGGCGATGGTGACGGAGGTCCACGAGCCCAAGATCAGCGTCATCGGCGTGGTGAAGTCGTTCGGTGACAAGCGGGTCCTCGACGGCGTCGACTTCGGGGTGATGGCCGGCGAGTCGGTGGTTGTCGTGGGCGGCTCGGGAGCCGGCAAGACGGTGCTGATCAAGCACATGATCGGCCTGCTGCAGCCGGACGAGGGGCGCGTGGTGATGGATGGCGTCGACCTGAAGACAGCGTCGCCGCAGGCCGCGCTCGAGGCCCGCAAGCGCTGTGGCATGAGCTTCCAGGAAGGTGCGCTGTTCGACTCGATGACGGTCTTTGACAATGTTGCCTTCCCGATCCGCCGCCACCGCCGCGACGTCGGCCCGCGGGCGGTCGCGGCCAGGGTCCGGGAGTGCCTCGGGCTGGTCCGGCTGGCGGGGATCGAGGGCAAGATGCCGGCCGAGCTGTCGGGCGGCATGCGGCGGCGGGTCGGGTTCGCGCGGGCGATCGCGCTGGAGCCCGGGATCCTGCTCTTCGACGAGCCGACGGCGGGGCTCGACCCGATCAACACCGCGGCCATCGCCACGGTCATCGATCGCCTGCGGCGGGAGCTGCTGGTCACGGTGGTGACCATCACCCACGACTTGAGCCTCGCCTTCCGGATTGCGGACCGGATCGCGATGATCCGCCGGGGCCGGATCGTGGCGTTCGGAGAGCCGGAGGCGTTTCGCGCCTCGCCGGACCCCTACGTCCAGGCGTTTCTCAACGGCGAGGTGCCCCAGGACGAGGAGGAGATGCTATGACGCCCGCCGCCAAGATCGGCCTGTTCATGCTCGTCGCGCTGGTCGTTCTCGGTGTGTTCATCCTCGAGATCGAGGACATCCCGATCGGCCAGGGCGGCGAGAGGATGGTGGTCACGGCGCGGTTCGCCTCGGTGGCGGGCATCGACCGCAAGGCCGCGGTGCGGATCGCGGGCGTGCGCATCGGAAAGGTTGTGGAGGTCCGGCTCGACGGCGCCGAGGCGGTGCTGGTGCTGTCGCTCGATCCCGGCGTGCAGCTCCACGAGGGCGCCTCGGCGCAGGTCGTCAACATGGGGATCCTCGGTGACAAGTACGTCGAGATCCTCCCGGGCAGCCCGGGCGCGCCGAGGCTGGCATCGGGGGCCGTGCTGCCCGGCTCGGTGCCGCCGTCGTTCGACGACATCATGCGCAGCGCGACTGCGATCGGCGACGACGTCAAGCAGGTCACCGCGTCCCTGCGCACCTCGGTCGGCGGCGATGAGGGGGCGGCCAAGCTGGCCGAGATCGTCGACAACATCCGCGAGCTCACCGAGTCGCTGAAAGTGCTGATCGCTGAGAACCAGGCCAACGTGAATGCGACCACCGAGAACTTCCGGGCCTTCTCGGCCACCCTCCGCGACGAGCTGCCCTTGATCGCCGAAAAGATGAACCGTCTCGCCGACCAGCTCAACGAGGTGGTCTACGAGAACCGCGACAACGCCCAGGCCTCCCTCGCCAACATCCGCGACCTGTCGGAGAAGCTGCAGTCCACCGCCGACAACCTCAACGCGATCACCGGCAAGATCGCGGCCGGTGAGGGCACGATCGGCAAGCTGGTCAACGACGAGGAGACGGTCGACAACCTCAACCAGACCCTGGGCTCGATCGACAACGGCGTGCAGAAGCTCGAGGAAAGCCTCGGCCGCTTCGACCGCTTCCGGCTCGACATGACGATCCGCGGCGAGGGCGTGGCGGAGGCCGACGACGGCCGCTTCGCCTTCGGCTTCGACCTGTGGACCACCGACCGGCGTTTCTTCCGGATTGAGGGCGTCGACACGCCGTGGGGAAAGACCAGCTCGCAGACCGAGGTCGTCACCGTGACCCACCCGGACGGCACCATCGAGACCACGGTCACCGACAAGTTCAAGACCGAGGACGAGCTCGTCGTCAACGCTCAGATCGGCTACCGCCTGTTCCCGACCACCCAGGTGCGGGCCGGCATCTTCGAGTCCACGGGCGGGTTCGCGGTCGACCACTCGGTGCTGATCGGGCAGCGCCCGCTCCGGCTCACCTTCGAGGCCTATGACTTCAACCGGGCGCTCGCCGACGACCCCCACCTGCGGCTCGAGGGCCGCTTCTACATCACCGACCACGTCTTCGTGCTCGCGGGCTGGGACGACCCGTTGTACGATCGAACCTCGTCGGTGCTGTTCGGGGGCGGCGTCGTGTGGACCGAGGACGAGCTCAAGTACAGCCTGGGGCTGGCTGCCGGCGCGATGAACTGATGGGCAACGACACGCTCTACTTCTGCGCCCAGTGCGGGCATGAAACGGCCAAGTGGGTTGGCTGCTGCCCGGGCTGCGGGGAGTGGAACTCGCTCACGGAACGACCGGCGGCTCGCCGCCAGAAGGCGTCGCGCGGCCCGCTGCGGCGCGGCAGCACGGCGCAGTCGGTGGCGGCCGCGGCGGCGGAGCAGGTCGAGCGGACCTCGACCGGCGTCGAGGGCGTGGACCGCGTGCTCGGCGGCGGGCTGGTCCCCGGATCGCTGGTGCTGGTGGCCGGGGAGCCTGGGGTCGGCAAGTCGACCCTGCTGCTCCAGGTGGCGGCGGCGATCGCCGGCGAGGGGGCGCCCGCGGTCTACGTCAGCGGCGAGGAGTCGGCGCGGCAGGTCGCCTTGCGGGCGCAGCGGATCGGCGGGCTGAACCCGCACCTGCTGCTGCTGCCCGAGACCTCGTGCGAGGCGGTGCTGGCGGAGCTCGAGGACCTCGGGCCCAGCCTGGTGGTGGTCGACTCGGTGCAGACCATGGTGGTGGAGGAGGCGGAGGGGGTGGCCGGCTCGGTCGGCCAGGTGCGGCAGGTCGCTGCGCGCTTCCAGCACCTGGCGAAGACCACCGGCGTGCCGACCGTGCTCGTGGGCCACGTCACGAAGGACGGCGCGATCGCCGGGCCCAAGCTGCTCGAGCACCTGGTGGATGTCGTGATGTCGCTCGAGGGGGAGCCGGGGCACGACCTGCGGCTGCTGCGCGCGGCGAAGAACCGCTTCGGGACGGTGGCCGAGCTGGCGCTCTACTCGATGACCGACCACGGGATGGTGGCGGTGCGCAACCCGTCAGCGTGGCTGCTCGAGGACCGCCGGCCGGACGCCGCGGGATCGGCGGTGGCGGTGGCGCTCGAGGGGACCGCGCCGCTGCTGATCGAGGTCCAGGCGCTGGTCGCCCCCTCGTCCCTGGGGACGCCGCGGCGGGTGACTCAAGGGTTCGACGGGCCGCGGCTCGCCCTCCTGCTCGCCGTGCTCGAGCGCCAGGCCGGGGTCTCGTTCGCCGACCGCGACGTGTTCGTGAACCTGGTGGGCGGCCTGTCGCTGCGCGAGCCCGCCCTCGACCTCGCGGTGGCGGCGGCGCTGCTGTCGTCGGCCGGCGACCGTCCGCTGCCGGCCGACGTCGTCGTGTTTGGAGAGATCGGGCTGCTCGGCGAGGTGCGGGCGGTGAGTCGCGCCGCCGACCGGGCGCGCGAGGCGGCCGCCCTCGGCTTCGGCCGGGTGGCGCTGCCGGAGCGCAACGCCGGCGGCGAGCTCGCCCTGCCCGCGGTGCCGGTCGCATCGGTGAGCGATCTGCTGGCGCTGCTGGGGGCACGGCGGTAGGGCTCGCCACCCCGCCCGCGCCGGTCTGGGTGCCCGCTTCCGTCTCCGTGCCCGGGAGGCGAGGCGAGTACGCGGAGAGCGCCTCCTGCGGGCGTGCCATCTTTGGCGATTTCGGGACGACGTTCCTCCTGAAGAGGTGCTCGAGACCTGAAATCGCCAAAGGTGGCAACCTCGGGAAGTGCCTCCGGAGAATCGGCGCGAAGCGCTCTCGAGGACGGTGCGAACGAGCGGGCGCGGTAGAAAGCGGTTCGTGACGCCCGCTCAGGCCTTTCTGGCCTCGCCGCCGGCAAGGCCCAGGTAGGTCCGGGGGAAGAGCGCGTAGAAGGCCATCGCCGGCTCGAGCTGGGCGAGCGAGATCTGGTCGTTGACGGTGTGCGAGTGCACCTCGTCGGCGGGCCCGAAGCCGATGGTCGGAATGCCGAACATTCCGGCGGTCGCGCAACCGTGCGACGAAAAGGCGGAGCGGTGGAGCCGCGGCGGCCGCCCGAGCACCCGCTCGGCAGTCGCGAAGGCGGCCTGCACGGCCGGGCTGCCCTCGGCGGTCTCCCAGGCCGGGAACACCTTGTTCGTCGGGTAGGACAGCCCTCGCCACGACGCAGCGCTGTAGTGCAGCAGGCGGACCTCGGCCGCGGCGGCTTGCACCTCGGACAGGCCCCGGAGCTCGGCCAGTGCCTGCTCGGCACTCTCGCCGATCGTGAGGCGGCGGTCGATGTGGATCGTGCACTCGTCGGGGACGGCCGTGAGCGACGGCGAACGCGAGCTGACGGCGGTGACTGCGAGCGATCCCTTCCCGAGCATCGGATGGGTCGCCTCCAGCGAAGCGTGGAGACGAGCGACGGCGCTGATGATCGGGCACATGCTGTAGACCGCGTTGGTGCCGCGCTCCGGCTGGGAGCCGTGGGTCGAGACCCCGGTGGCGGTGATCTCGATCTCGAGCCGGCCGCGCTGGCCGCGGCACACGCCGAGGTGCGACGGCATGGCGATGACAACGACCTCTGGGCGAAGCTTGGTCTCGTTGACGATGAACTGCCACGCCTGCCCGTCGCAGTCCTCGCTGTTCACTGACGCCACCACCCATACCGTCGCCTCGTCGGGCAGGCCGAGGCGGGCGGCCAGCGCCACGCCGTGCACGACCGCTGCCAGCCCGCCCTTCTGGTCCGAGGCCCCGCGCCCGAACAGGGTGCCGCCGGCAACCACTCCGCGGAACGGGTCGTGTCGCCAGCGAGTCGGGCTGGTGATGCCCACGGTGTCGATGTGGGCGTCGAACGCGAGCACCCGCGGCCCGGTCCCGAACCTGCCGAGCACGTTGCCGAGCGCATCGACGTGGACGTCCTGGTAGCCGAGCTGGCCCATCTCCCGGGCCACCCGCTCGCAGGCGAGGCGCTCGCCCCGGCTCGGCGAGGGGAGGGTCACCAGGTCGCGCAGGAAACCGACACAGGCGGATTCGGCTTCGGCGGCGAGCCGAAACAGCTCGGCACCTGACGCCGCGGCCGGCGAGTCATCCGTTGCCACGCTCTCCTCCTGTCCGTGCATCTTTTCACAAAGTTTGGTGGGCGGCAAGGCGGGGCGAGTGATCCTGTCGGGTGGGGGCGGCGGACACAGGGGCCAGAGCCCGCTTCCGCGCCCGCTTCCGCTTCCGTGTCCGTACCCCTGGCTTGGAGGCGAGGCGAGTACGAGGAGAGCGCGTCCCGCGGGCGTGCCATCTTTGGCGATTTCGGGACGGCGTTTCTCCTCAAGAAGTGCTCGAGACCTGAAATCGCCAAAGGTGGCTCCCTCGGGGAGCGCCTTCAGAGAATCGGCGCGATGCGCTCTCGAGGCCGCAGCGAACGAGCGTGACGGGCCCGGAGACGGAGGGAGCCGGTTGGTAGCCCCTACGCCCTTTCCCCAAAGATCGCGGTGCCGACCCGGACCATGGTGGCGCCCTCGGCAATCGCCAGCTCGAAGTCGAGGCTCATGCCCATCGACAGCTGTGGGAGGGCGCGGCCGAGGTCGTCGCGGAGACGGTCGCGCAGCTCGCGCAGGGCGCGGAAGTGGGGACGCGACGCCTCGGGGTCGTCGCCGAACGGAGGGATTGCCATCAGGCCAGTCAGCTCGAGCCGGCCGTGGCCGAGGATCGCGGTCGCGAGCCCCCGCGCATCCTCGGGCAGCACGCCTGCCTTCTGCGGCTCGCGGCCGATGTTGACCTCCATGAGCACGCGCTGCCGCCGCCCCGGCCAGTCCCGCTCGAGGAGGAGCTGCAGCCGCTCGGCGATCTCGGCCCGGTCCACGGTGTGGATGACGTCGAAGCTCGCGAGCGCGGCCCCCGCCTTGTTGCGCTGCAGGGGCCCGATGAGGTGCCACGTCGCCGGCGGCACGACCGGCCGCTTGGCGRCCGCCTCCTGCACCCGGTTCTCGCCGAGGTCGGTCGCGCCCGCACGGACCGCCTGCGCCACCACCTCGGCCGGAAAGGTCTTGCCGACGGCGATCAGGGTGATCTCGGAAGGGTCGCGTCGGGCCCGCTCGGCGGCAACCTCGATCCGATGACGGACCTGGGCGAGTCGATCCGCGATGTCGGCCGCCATCGCGTCAGCCGGAGGGCGCTTCGGCCGGCTCCCGTTCGATCGTCTCCGCCAGGTAGAGGATCCGGTAGCAGGACTCGCAGGTGATGATCTCCTGGCATCTGCGCAGCCGCTGCCGGAGGTGCGGCCGCACGGCGAAGTGGCAGACCGAGCACGAGCCGTCGACCACGGCGGCGATGGCCGTCCCCTTCTTGCTCTCGAGCAGCCGCAGGAAGCGCGCTCGGTTCTTCGGCTGGAGCACGGTCTCGAGCTGCTGGGCCTCGGTCGAGAGCTGGTGGACGATCTCGAGCAGCTCGGACTTGCGGCGCTCCCAGCCCTCGACGACCTCGCGTTGGGCGGACTCCTCCTCGGGGCGCGCCTCGCGGCGGGCCGTGATGTCCTGGCGCAGTTGCGCGGCCGACGAGTCGAGCTCGGTGTGGCGCTGCCGGGCCTCGCTGAGCGCCTTGGTCGCGTAGTCGATCTCGGAGATCACCGCCGTGAACTCCCGCTCGTTGGTGACCATGCTCTTCTGGCGCTGGAAGTGTTCCAGCTCGGTTTGCCACTCCTGCTCGCGCTTGTGGACCTGCTCGAGCTCGTCCTCGAGGCGGCGGACCTGCTCCTCGAGCTGGTCGAGCTCGAGCTGCCGGCTGTGGTTGGCTTCCTGGAGCTGCTGGACTTCCGGGGGCGGGCTCTGGCGGTCCTGGATCGCCTTTGCGATCCGGCCATAGATATCCTGCAGGCGGACAAACACAATGAGATCGTGACGGACGCTCTCCACCGCTCCTCCTGACTGCACACCCAGGACGGATGCGCTCGAACGCCTGCGGGCCGGTATCTTAGCGCGCTCAGGCTCTTCCGGCAAGCTGAGAGGGCTGAGCGGCGGAGGGGCGAGGAGCGGGCGCGGAAGCGGACGGCCGAGCGAGACGCCGGCCAGGTGGCCGGTTTCGCGCAATGGGCCCACCAGGATTCGAACCTGGGACCTACCGGTTATGAGCCGGCGGCTCTGACCGCTGAGCTATGGGCCCTGGCGCCATCGTATCGCGGGGCMGSSKGAGCGGCAAGGCARAGCCCCCGKCTCTGKATCCGTCTCCSTGCCMCGGAGGYGAGGCRAGYACGAGGARCTSGCGTCCTGCGGGCGTGCCATCYTTGGCGATTTCGGGACGACGGYCTTCCTGAAGAARTGCTCACGACCCGASATCGCCAAAGGTGGCTCCCTCGGGGAGCGCCTYCAGAGAATCGGCGCGAWGCGYTYTCGAGGCCGGAGCGAACGAGCATGGCGGGCGCGGAAGCGGATCCGGCTGCGCCTCTRGCTTCCGGCTTCGCCTTCGGCTCCGCCGTGACAAGTCGCCGTGACAAGGGCGGGGGCGAGATCCCCTCTGTTAACCGCCACCCTCCGAGAACGGCTTGAGCAGGTGCGCGCGCGACGGGTGGCGGAGCTTGCGCAGCGCCTTGTACTCGATCTGCCGGATCCGCTCGCGGGTGACGTTGAAAGTCCGCCCGACCTCTTCCAGGGTGTGCTCGGTGCCGTCGCCGATCCCGAACCGCAGCTTGAGGACCTGCTCCTCGCGTGGCGTCAGCGACTTGAGCACGGTCTCGGTGTGGTCCTTGAGGGTGCGCATGATCACCGCCTCGATCGGCGACACCGAGTTGGTGTCCTCGATGAAGTCGC
>PQAJ01000226.1 GCA_003105185.1 Holophagae bacterium | reverse complement strand
GCCCGCCGCTCGAGATCGCGCACCGCCGGCGGCAGCAGCCGCAGGTACTCGGCGGCGCGCACCGCGCGGCAGGAGCGCGCCCCGAACATCGCGCCGGCCAGCCCGGACAGGTACCCATACTCGAACAGCGGATGGAGCAGCGCATCGACGACGCCGGCGACCGGCGCGCGGTCGTAGACCGCGGCCACGGTCACGGCCCGTTGCTCCCACAGCTCGAGGTCACGCTCCACGGCCTGCCTGACGCCGCTGCCGCCGGCCGTGAGTCGATCGAGCAGCCGCCACTCCAACCGTGTGATGTCGAGCCACTTCTTGAGGGCCGGCTGCACCCGGTACAGCACGGCCGCCATCTCGCCGCAGCGCTGCTGCCGCAAGAAGAAAGATGCGGCGTCGTAGTTGTGGTGGTGGGCGGCGCGCGCCGCTGCGCGGTAGCGGATCGAGAGGCCGTGCATCGACAGCCGGTAGGCAAGCTCCGCGTCCTCGAAGGCCGCCGCCTCGAACTCGGTGCAGAAGCCAGAAGGCTCGAGCTCGAGCAGACGCCGCGGCACGGACACGTTGGAGGTGTAGAAGTGGCGGAAGTCGTACTCGGCGCCATCGCGAAAGTAGTGGTAGCTGAACTGCTGTGCGCCGACGCCGTCGACGTGGCGCATGGTGGCGGTGATGTCGGCGCCCTCGGGCCAGTGGGTCAGCCCGAGGATCGCGACGCACGGGTCGCGATGCGCAACGTGCCCGGCGCGGTGCTCGGCAAGCAGCCGCGGGCTGGGCTCGATGTCGTCGCCGGTGAACAGGACGAGGTCGCCCTCCACCATGCCGAGCGCACGGTTGCGTGCCGCCGCCGGACCGGCGTTGTCCTGGCGGACGACGCGCAGCCGGAAGCGATCGCTGTGGCGGCCTTCGAGCAGCTCCGCGGTGCCGTCGCTCGAGCCGTCGTCCACGACCACGAGCTCGAAGGGCAGGTCGGCCGGCAGCTGGCGTTCCCACGCGCCGAGTGCGAGCGCGAGCGCTTCCCTGCGGTTGCAGGTCGGCATCACCACCGAGAACAGCGGCCGCGCCACCCGATCACCCGCCCGATGCCGCTGCGGCGCCGCGCAGCGCTCGCCGGATCGCGTTGGAGCCGGCCTCGTGCTGGCGCGCCAGGATGGCAAGGGCGCGTTCGCGGGCCGGCCGCCGGCCGTCCGCCAGCACCTGGCGCACCGCAGCCGCGAGCTCGTGCGGCGCTCCGATCGAACCCACCACCACCCCACCTCCGGTCTCGGCGAGCAGGCGCCCGGCGCCGCCGCCGGGAGCCGTCACCACCGGCGCGCCGGCCGCGAGCGCGGCCGCCACCAGCGGGCGGGCGACCGGCTCGCTCGACGGATCCAGCACCAGGTCCGCCGCTGCCGCCAGCTCGGCGAGCGAATGCCGTGGCCGGCGCAGGTGGAGGGTGTCGACGGCCAGGAAGCTGATGAGGTCCCGAACCGAGCCGGCGAGCGGTCCGTCGCCGACCAGCACGAAGCACAGGCCGGGCTCCCGCCGGAGCAGATCAGCGACCACCACCACGTCCTCGGGCCGCCCGGGCGCCACCAGGTCCGTGACCGCGACGACGAGCCGCCGATCCTCCGGCACGCCGAGCTCGCTCCGGACTCGCTGTCGCTCTTGAGCCGCAGTCCCGCGTGGAACGACCTCGAGGATCCAGCCGGCCGGCACCGGCACCTGCTGCTCCGCCTCGACACTGGGCACGTCGGCGCGGCCCGGGAGATCGTCGGCGACGATCCTGGCATCCGTCCCGGCGAAGGTCGGGCCGTCGCCAACCGGCAGGGCAACAATCCTCGCGCCACCCGCCTGCAGGCCGGAGACCGCCCCGTCGAGCCGGGGATCGTGGCCCACGGCGAGCACCACGTCCGGCGTCAGCCCGGCCGCAATCCGATCGACCGCGGATCCCCAGATCTCGGGCTGGAGCGCGGAGCCGAGCTCGTAGACCGTCGCACCGATCCGCTCGAGCCGGAGCGCGCGCGCCGCGCCGAGCGCATGGTCGACCGCGGTCGACACCACCACGCAGCGGCCGCTGTTGCGGAGCTCGCGCACCGTGGCGGCGACCAGGTCGGCGGCGCCGCCGGTCATTGGGACTGCGGCCAGCACCAGGAGGGCGGGGCGATCCCGGTTTCCGGCATCCGGGCCGGTTGGAAGCGGGCCGACCTGGTGCGGAACCGGTCCGGAGCGGCTGCCGGCCCACACGTCGTAGCGCCCGGTGCGGCACACCAGCCGGCCGCTGCCGAGGTTGAGCGTGGCGAGCCTCGGGACCGCGGCGTCGAGCCGGCCGGCAAGTCCGACCGTCTTGCCGAGGACCGGTCGACGTGCCGCCCTGGCCGCGAGGGCCGCGAGATCGATCCCGTTCGGCTGCCAGAGCTCGCGCTGGCACAGCAGCAGCTGCGGCGGCGGATCGCCATCGTCGTCGACCGGCGGGGCGAACACCCGCACGTACGCGAGGTCCTCGCTGCTCAGCAGCCACTGCACGGTCTCGAAGAGGGTTGTCGGCAGCGCAGACACACCCTCGCCGAGCATCGCCAGGTAGCTGCCGGTGACGGCAGACAGCACTTCGTCCCGTGAGGAGGCAGCCGCGCGCCGCACGTCGACGCCCCGCGCGCTCTGCACCTCGAGGGTACCTCTGACGCGGTTCCAGACCGCCACCTCCAGCTGCTCCGCAGTCTGCGCCGCCAGTGCGGCGAGCCGATCGCTTGCCCGGCCGGCGTCCGCCACCGCGTCCACGACCACGGTGATCGATGGCAACGCCGCGGTAGGCTCTCGCGCTGGCTTCAGGTCAACGACGAAGCGCTGCGCCGGATCTGCGACCCGCCACAGCCGGCGCACGGAACCCAGGGTGCCGCGGATGAGGCCCTTGGCAGCGCGCCGCAGCAGCGCCGCGGAGCCGGGCTGCCGCGGTGGAGGAGAAATAGCCTGCCCCGCGCCCGCGGGCGCGGCGGCGCCGGCCCGCAGCTGCTCGTAGGCCTCGGCAATGGCGTCCCGCTGCGCGCGGAGATCGCGGATCTCGGCCGACAGGTCGTCGACCGCCTGGCGCAGGACCCATTCCCTGGCCCGGGCCCGGCGTTCAGGGGACGGGACGTCGATGTCGCGATCCTGGACCACGGCCACAGGGTACACCAGGCCGATGCAGCTCTTGCCCGTGCCCGTTTCCGTCTCCGTCTCCGTCTCCAAAACCAGCAACCTCGATGGCAGCCCTTTCCTCGGGCACGGGCACGGGCACGGAGACGGGCACGGAGCCTCGTCAGGGATGCTGGCGTGGTCGACGCCGAGCTACAATCCACCATGCCTTGGTCGCGCACTGCCTTGGCCGTGGCCGGCCTCCTGGGCATCCTCGCCTGTGCTCCGGTCCCCGAGCGGCAGCCGCCAGCCGGCCTTGCCGCGCGCTTTATCGTGGAGGAATCGCCCGATGCGCCGAGGCCCGAGCTCCTCTATGACAGCGCGCCGGTGTTCAGCTGGAGCGCCGCCAGCCCGGACGAGGCCGTCCGCTGGCGGCGTCGCGAGGTGCCCGCGGCGCCGGCGTCCGATGGCCGCCCCGGGCGCGGCGATGCTGCCGGCTCGGCCGCCGCCTGGGAGCGCTCACTGCACATCCAGGCCGACGACGTCGACCGGATCGAGCTGCGGTTCGCGGGACGGCCGCCCGGTGCGGTGGCGCTCTCCTGGGCCGGCCCACTGCGGCTCTTTTCGACCGAGGGGTCGACCGAGGCCGAATCCCGCGAGCTGACCGACGGCAGCGGCTACGGCTGCGACTTCGATCTGCATGGCCATCCGTGGTGGACCGGGCGCATCGCGCGGCTGCGGTTCGGGCCGTTCGCAGCCCAGCCCAGCCTTCCCGTCATCGCCGTGACCGGCTCGCGCTATGTGCTGGACCCTGACCGGTTGGCGGCCGCCGCCTCCCGGCCATGGAAGGTCGAGATCGATCACGACGCCCGCAACGCGCTGCTCGTCCCGCCGGGCCTGCCGGCGGAGCGCCGGTTCCAACTCCCGGACGGGGCCCGTCTCCGCTTCGGCTACGGGCTGCAGCGCGGCGTCCGCGTGCCGGTTCAATTCGAGGTCACGTTGAGCACGGACGGCGGCGAGCCGCAGCGGGTGTTCGCGCGCCGTCTTGACCCGCGTCGCGGCGACGGCCGCCGCTGGCACGAGGCAGAGGTGTCCCTGGCCGGACGCGGCGGTCGCCAGGTCGCGGTCCGCCTGTCCACTCGTGCCGGCCCGGGCTTCGATCCCGTGCGCGGGCTGCCGGTGTGGGCCAACCCGGAGATCGTCGGCGGCCCGCCGGCCGCGCTGCCCAACATCGTGCTGGTGTGCCTCGACACCCTCCGCGCCGACCGGCTGTCGTCGTACGGCCACGCGCTCCCGACCTCGCCCCGGCTCGACGCCTGGGCGTCCGGACGGGCGGTCCTGTTCCGCACCGTGGTGGCGACCTCACCGTGGACGCTGCCATCGCACGTGTCGATGTTCACCGGCCTCGATGCGGTGCGGCACGGCGTGAACCACTATCGCGCCGTTCCGCCGTCCCTCGAGATGCTCGCCGAGCGCTTGCGCCGCGCCGGGTATGCCACGGCAGCGGTCACGGGCGGCGGGTACCTCCGCCCCCAGTTCGGCTTCGCCCAGGGCTTCGATCGATTCGTCTACTGGCCTCACAGCGACACCGACCGGGAGCTCGCGACGGGTATCGGGGTTGCTCTGGACTGGCTTGACGGCCAGCAGGCGAGGCCGTTCTTCCTGTTCTTCCACACCTATGAGGTGCACTTCCCCCTGCGGCGGCGGCAGCCCTACTTCGACCGGCTCGCCGGCCCGTCCCTGTCCGCGCTGCCCAAACTGCATGTCGAGATGCAATCCCACGGCTGGCGCGGGCTGCGCGCGCCGGGCGACTACTTCGTGGCGCGGCGACGCGGCGCGGCCGAGTGGCACACGCCGCTGTCGCCCGAGGAGAAGCGCAACGTCAGCCTGATGTACGACAGCTCGGTCGCCTACGCCGATGCCCAGGTGGGGAACCTGATCGACCGCATCGCCACGCTCGGCCTGCAGGGCCGCACCGTCCTGATTGTGACCTCGGACCACGGCGAGGCCCTCGGCGAGGACGACCGCGCAGGTCATTACTACCTCGAGGACTACAACGTGCTCGTCCCGCTGATCGTCGAGCTGCCGGATGGGAGGGGGGCGGGCAGCCGGATCGACCGCCAGGTCCGCCTGACCGATCTCGCGCCGACGATCCTCGACGCGGCCGGGCTCGGATCGAAGCTCGGCGAGGACGGCGTCTCCCTCCTCCACCTCATCGACGGGGCTCCGTCGCGAGTGCCGGACGAGGCGTGGACGTATGCGCCGGCCTCAAACCGAGGTCTCTCGCTGCGGCTCGCCGGTCGGCTGAAGTACCGCTACAACGACATCGCGTGGAAGCAGCTCCACGGCAAGGAACGGCTGGTCGATCTGGAGCGCGATCCCGAGGAGCGGCACGACCTGGCGCCGCGCGACCCGCGCACGGCCAAGCTCAGGGCGGTCGTCGCCGCGACCCTGCTCGCCCAGCACCGCGGGCCGCGGCTGCTGATTCGCAACGCCGGCCCCTTCGAGCTCCGGGGGCAGCTGCGGGGAGCCCTCGCCTCCCATGATCGCCTCAAGGCCGGCGAGGGCAGCGGCACCCTGCGCTGGCGCACGTCGTCGCCTCCGACCTTCGTGGTGAGGTCCGGCGAGGAGCTCACCCTGCTGCTGACCTCGCCGGAGTCCAGCCGGGCCGGCATCAGAGCCCGCCTCGTGTCTCCCGACGGCCGGCGGCGCAGCGCCGCGTTCGTCGAGTGGATCGACCTCTCGCGGCTCGAGCGGCCGTTCGCGATCGCGCTTTCGAGCGACGGGTCGCGGCAGCGGGTCGAGGATCCGGCCGCGCCTCCGGAGACCGGCTTCCTGATCTGGTGGGAGGGCGGAGCTCCGGAGCCGGCGCCGGGCGCCCCCACGACCGACGCGGCCGCCCTCGACCAGCTCCGAGCGCTCGGCTACCTCGAGTAGCCGCCGCCAGCCGTGGTCGGCGTTGCGTCCTTCGGGGGCGCGGCAGCGGCCGTCAGCCCGCAACGTCGAGCCGCGGCCGTGGACCCGCGAGATACCCTCTCGCGAACGCGACGCGGCACCGCAGGTCCCACGCGTCGCGGCGCCGCCACCGCAGCACGAGCCGCAGCGCGGACACCGCCGAGAATGCGATCGGCTGCAGGGCCAGCCGCCACCGGAGCGCCGGGTGCAGCGCCACCGCCAGCCGCGCCCACCGGCCGGCCCGGCGCTGGCGCTCGAGGAATGGCTCGATGCGGTCGTAGTGGTGGCGGTGCCAGCACACCGCCGCCTCGCCGTAGATCGTCGCCCAGCCGCGTGCCTGCCAGCGCCACGCGAGCTCGGTGTCCTCGAGGCAGGCGTCGGTGAACCGCTCGTCGAACGGCTCCTCGCGAAACCACCTGGTCGGCGCCGACAAGTTGGAAGCGAGAACCGCGCTGAACGGCGTCGGGCCGCCGTCAAACAGACCCGTGAACCAGAACTGGGGGCCGGCCGGCGCCAGGAAACGCATGACCTCCGTGATCGGGCGCGACGGATCCCAGTCGATTCTGCCCTGCACGGCGACGTCGCGGCCCGCCGCCGCCCGCAGGTGAGCGGCGAGAAGCTCCCGGCTGGGGACCGTGTCGTCGCCGAGGAGGAGCACCCGCGCCGCCGCCGCGCGCCGGATGCCGAGGTTGCGCGCGCGGGCCGGCCCGCCTGCCCGGGTGGTCACCTGCTGCAGGGCAAACCCTCCGAACTGGACGAGCTGGAGCCAGTCCGCGGTGCCGTCCGCCGACCCGTCGTCGACCACGATGACCTCGAAGGGATCGGTCAGCTCGCGCTGTCGGTCGAGAGCCGCGAGGGTCTGCTCGAGGAGCCGGCGCCGGTCGCGGGTCGGGACGACCACCGACAGGCACGGGCCGCCGCTCATGGCCCCGCCAGCCGCACCGTCCCGCCGACGCCAGGCTCGGCCTGTCCCGGGTCCATCGAAGTTCGATAGGCCTTCACCACCTCTTTCGCCAGGCCGGACCGCCGGATGACGCCGTGCTCGAGCCACATGGCGTCGTCGCACATCTTCTCGACCGCGTCGAGGTCGTGCGACACCACGAGGATCGTCACCCCGGCTCGGCGGAAGCTGTCGATCCGCTCCTTGCTCTTGCGGCGGAACTGCTCGTCGCCGACCGACAGCACCTCGTCGAGCAGCAGGATGTGGGCGTCGACCGTGGTCGCGATCGCGAAGGCCAGTCGGGCGACCATTCCGGTCGAGTAGGTCCGGATCGGCTGCTCGATGAACTCGCCGAGCTCCGAGAAGTCGACGATCTCGTCGAAGCGCTCCTGCATCTCGTTTCGCGATCGGCCGAGCAGCGCGCCGTTGAAGAAGATGTTCTCGCGGCCGGAGAGCTCACCCTCGAAGCCGAGGCCGAGCTCGATGATCGGGGCGATCCGGCCGCGGATGATCGCCTCGCCAGCGGTCGGAGCCAGAATCCCGCCGGCGATCCGCAGCAGGGTCGACTTGCCGGCGCCGTTGTGGCCGATGATGCCGAGGGTACGCCCGCTCTCCACCGCGAAGCTGACGTCCGCGAGCGCCGACAGCTCCTGGTAGGTCATGCCAGTCGTCAGGCGGCGGATCACCCACTCCTTGAGGGTGACGATGCCGCGCTCGGCCAGCAGCCGGTAGCGCAGCGAGACGTCGCGGAACTCGATCGCCGGCGTTGCCATCACAGGTGCAGGTAGAAGCCTCGAGCGAGGCGGTGGAACACCACCCACCCCACCACCAGCGCCACCGCCGCCGAGGCCACCGAGGCGCCAACCACATGGAGGCCGGGCAGCGAGCACTGGTAGATGGGGTCGCGGGCGAGCTTGAACAGGTGGGTCAATGGGTTGATGCGGATCAGCCATAGCCACTTGTAGGGCACGATCGAGATCGGATAGATGATCGGGGTCATGTACATCAGGCCGACCGTGGCGACCTGGTACATGTGGGACACGTCCTGGAAGTAGACCGCGAGCGCCGACAGCATCAGGGAAACCCCGAGCGTGAACGCGGCGATGATCAGGAAGGCCACCGGCAGGAACAGCACCGCCCATCCGATCGGCGAGCCGGTGAAGGCCATGATCAGAAACAGCGGGATGTAGGCGAGACAAAGGTTGGCCAACCCCGAGAGGGTGGTCGCGACCGCGAAGATCGACTTCGGCACCCGAACCCGCTTCATCAGCGAGCCATGCCACGCCAGCGTGGTCATCGACTGCACGGTGGTCTGCGCGAAGAACCCGAACACCAGGTACTCGGAAAGGAAGTAGGTCGGGTAGTGCTCGATGCCCTCGAATCGAAACACCGACGAGAAGACTACAGTGAGGATGATCATCAGTAGCAGCGGGTTGAGCATGGTCCACAGGAACCCGAAGACCGACCGTTTGTAGCGGACCGTGAGGTCGCGCTGCACCAGGTTGGCAATCAGGTTCCAGTACTGGAGAAGGTCGCGGATGTCGCGGATCGGGTTGAGAGTCTGGGTCGCGGCGTTGCGCAGGACCGGTAGCTCGAAAGTCGACATCGCCGCGAGTCTAGCATGCGGAGACGCTCGACCGAGCCTTCCATATCGCGCCACAACAAGTCCGACCGAAGGGTGGATCGTCGCGCCGTGAAGAATCCAACCGAGGGAAGCTGCGGTGGGGAGGCGTCGATGAACGCAGCCGACCGGCACGAGCAGGCCTCCGGGGGTTACGTCCTGTCGAGTGGTGGGCGAAGGTCACTTGGGTGATCCTGGATCAAGCTTGAGCTGCGACGGGTTCGAGGGAGACCTCCTTTCCGGATGGCGACAGGAGCGTTTCGTTGAGCTGGGGGATGGCGGCAAGAGTGCTGAGGCCCATGTGGCGTCGTCCGACACACCATTTGTCGTTCTGTTCGCAGAGGACCGCGCCGATGAGGCGGATGACGGAGTCGCGGTTGGGGAAGATGCCGACGACGCTGGTGCGGCGCCGGATCTCCCGGTTGAGTCTCTCGAGGGGGTTGTTGGACCAGATTTGGCGCCAGATTGCTTTTGGGAAGGCGGTGAAGGCGAGGACGTCATGGCTGGAGTTCCCGAGGAGCCGGGCGGCTTCTGGGAAGATCTTGGTGAGCTGTTTGGCGATCGCGGCGAGCTGGTCCCAGACGGTGGCGGCATCCGGCTGAGCGAAGATGGAGCGCGCGAGTGAGGCGACCAGGCCCTGGGTCGACTTGGGCACTCGGCTGAGCAGATTGGTCATGAAGTGGGTGCGGCAGCGCTGCCACGACGCATCGAACATCGCGCTTTCGATCGCTGCCACGGGACCTGTGTGGGCGTCCGAGATGACGAGCTCGACGCCGGTCAGTCCTCGCTCTACCAGGCTGCGGAGGAAGTCGAGCCAGGCAGCCTCGTCCTCTGAGGTGAAGGTGGCAACGCCGAGGATCTCGCGCCGGCCGTCCGTCGTCACCCCCGTCGCAATCACTACGGCGACATTGACGACTCGGCCGCCTTCCCGAGTCCTGAAGGATCCTGCACTGGCCTTCTTCTTGCTTCCCGCAGTGGAAAACTCGACGGCGACCACCTCCTCCTTCCTATCCAGGGGTTCTTACACGACGTCCCTGGCCTCTCCTCTCTCAAACACGCCGACGACACGACCTGGCAGGTATGTCTTCGGGGCGTGGCGTTCGAACACGACTGGAGGAGCGGAAACCTGCGGCGGCCAGACCGCGAAACTCGCAATGCGCTGTCGCGCTGGAGTTAGCCCAACGACCAAAACAGATGGCGGCCGAGCCAGTTGACCGCGTAGAATGCCCCCTCAGGGACGCTCCGCCAGAAGGTTGGCGGCAGGCGAGGAGTCAAGGATGAAGCTCATCCGGGAACTCAGAACCCGCTACCGCACGCAGATCTACAACTCAGGCTACCGTCTGTCGGGTTCGCTGGACGGATATCCGCTGCCACCACGGAAGCTCCTCCAGCTCGTGATCGGCAGCGGGGAAGTGGCTTGGTTTCAGCTTGGTGGCCTGTTCATGCACCAGACCATTTCCACCCTCCTCAGACGTCACCAACGCCCGATCGAGAGCTTCTCGTCGATTCTCGATTTTGGCTGCGGCTGCGGCAGGATCCTGCGCTGGTGGGCTGCCCTCAAGGACCGCTGCGACATATGGGGCTGCGACTATAATCCAGTGCTGGTGAACTGGTGCCGGCGCAATCTCGGCGATATTGCAAGCTTCGCCGTCAACGATGCCGACCCACCGCTTGATTTCCCCAGCGGCGCATTCGAGTTCGTCTACTCCTACTCGGTGCTGACACACCTCTCCACGGAGCGCCAGCAGCCGTGGATTGCTGAGCTGACCCGCGTCGTCGCGCGGCGAGGTCTCCTCCTGTTGACTGTTCACGGACTCCGCTGCGCGTGGCGTAGTGGCTTCTCCACCGACGAGTTGAGGCGGCTCAACGAGGAGGGGGTCGTCGCGTTCATGGAGGAGCGCAGCGGCTCCAATGATTGCGCCGCCTATCACTCCGAGGGATACATGCGCGGTCTCTGTGCTCTCGGCCTCGAGCTGGTGGCGTACGTTCCTGGGGGGGTGCGTGACGGCTCCGAGCAGGATCTCTACCTGTACCGCCGGGTCTGACGCTCGCTGCCGTAAGGTGAGGATGCTTAACGCGCCATTCCTGCCCTGCTTTCGGGCAGATGATGGTGAGGGCGGTGGAGGTTCGTGTCTCCGACAGGATCTCTCGCGCACCGAGACGGATCCGGGTCGGCACGCCGGGAGGGACTCGACCGTGTCGAGAGGCTGAGGGCGGTGGCCGTTGCCGGGGGGCTCGGAACGACGGAGGTGGGCGGCGGACGTCCTCTCGCTGGCGGCCGGGAGAGGCGTCGTGAGGGCGGTGGGTGGGGGACGACGTCCTGGTCTGGAACCGTCTCGGCGTCCATCGCATCCGTGCCGTCTCGAGCTCCATCCGTCGTCATCGCCGCCTTCACGTCGAGTGGCTTCCGCCCTACGCACCCCAGCTCAACCCGGTGGAGCAGGCCCTCGGACGCTCGCGGACCAACACCCGCAACGTGAATCGACTGCCAAGCGCACCAGAATAGCGGCAGGCTGTTGGGTGTCCGCCGAGAGATCAGTCAGCCGGCCTCGTCATCCGACGAGCTGCCGACGCTGAGGATCGCGCGGACTCAGGGTCGCGCACTTGCCCGTCTTCCCGTCACCAAGTGGTTCTCGTGCACCGACTTCGCAACCGAAGTGCAGCGCGCCGCTACAATGGGTCAGCGACATGGCCCAGCCGTCTTTGTCCATAGTGATCCCGACCCATGACACCCGCGAGCTGACGCTGCGCTGCCTCGACTCGCTGGCGTCCGGATCGCCGGCGCTCGAGGTGATCGTGGTCGACGACGCCTCCACGGACGGGACGGCCGAAGCGATCGCGCGTCACCATCCGGCGGTCAGGCTGCTGGCCAACCCGCAGCGCGCCGGCTTCACCCGGGCCGCGAACCGCGGCCTCGACGCGGCGGCCGGCGACCTGCTGCTGCTGCTCAACAGCGACACCGAGGTGCCTGCGGCGTCGCTGCCCGTCCTCCAGGCCGCCTTCGTCGACGACCCGCAGCTCGGGATCGCCGGCGCCGARCTGCGGTATCCGGAYGGCTCGGCGCAGTGGGGCGCGGGCCTCGAGCCGACGCCGCGCTGGCTGTTCGCACAGGCCTCGGGCCTGCCCGCACTGCTCGGCCGGCTGCCCGGCTACCGGCGTCTGCGTCCGCCCGGGCGCGGCGCCGGCGCGCAAGTCGACTGGGTGTCGGGCGCGGCGATGGCCGTCCGGCGTGCGGTCTGGGCAGCGGTTGGCCCRCTTGACGCCCGCTACCGTTTCTACTGCCAGGACCTCGACCTGTGCCTGGCCGCCAAGTCGCTCGGCTGGCGGGTGGCGGTCGTTGCCGGCTTCGTCGTCATCCACCACCACGGAGCGACGATCGCCGCCGGTCGTGGATCGGCCGCCCCCTACCACCCGGAGCTGATGTGGACCGATCTGGTGCGCTTCGCCGACAAGCGCGGCGGACCGGCCGCCGCCCGCCGGGCCGCGGC
>PQAJ01000225.1 GCA_003105185.1 Holophagae bacterium | reverse complement strand
ACCGGCTCGCCGCCGCGCCAGATCGCCCGCGTGAAGCTCTCGACCCAGGAGTCGAAGCCGGGCACGATCCTGAGGTTGTCCTCGTCGGCCAGCGCCGCCGGGTCGTTGGGCAGGCGATCGAGGGCCGCCGCCGCCCGGCGCAGCCGCCACCCCCACGACGACTCCTCGTGCGACTGGTCGAGGCGGCGCGCCCACAGCCGCAGCATTCCCGCGGTCCGCACCGCCTGCGGGTTGAGGCCGCGGGGCACCATGCAGGGCAGGAAGGGGTCCATCCCGGCCTTGTGCAGGGCAACCCCGGCGAGGCGCTCCAGCGCGTGCAGGCCGCGTCCGACGTCGGCGTGGAAGAGGCAGTTCTCCAACCGGTCCTCGAGGCCGGTGCCCTCGCTGCCGTCGAGGATGCGGTGGCGGTCGGTCGGGGTGAGCAGCAACGGGGCGGCGATCGCGAACCCGGCGCCCGCCTTCTTCAGCTGCGTGACCCGGCGCTCGACCTCCTCGGCGGCGCCGGGGAACGGGAACAGCCCGAGCACCGCGCCCCAGCGGAAGCCCTGCCACTCGGTCGGGGTGCGCAGCCCGTCGCTGAGCGGGAAGGGGAGCACCGGCAGCAGGGCGGTGATCCGCGCCTCGTCCGGGGACGGTTCGAGGCCGAGGTCGCCAGGCGTGATCGCCGGGTCGTCGAGCACCAGCAGAGCCGAGCTTCCCCGTTCGAGCAGTCGGAGCAGCACGTCCTCGCGCTCGCGGGCGACCCGCGCGAAGACGATCGCCCGCACCGGGTCGCGCGGCACCGAGCCTTCGGCCGGCAGGATGCGTCGCGGGGCGTCCTCCCACACGACCCCCATGCGAATCGGGTCGAGCGCCACCCGCGGGCCCGGAAGATAGCCAGGCCGCACCAGGTGGGTGATCGGCAGCAGGTCCGGGTACGCCGGCTCGACTCTACGCATGGTCGGCCCCCGGGCCGAACATCTCCTCGAGGGCGGAACGCTGGGCGCCACCCAGCCGGCGCGCGACATACTTCGCCAGCACGTCGGTCTCGAGGTGCAGGCGCGCTCCAACCCGGTGGTGCCGCAGCGTCGTCGCCTGCAGGGTGCTGGGAATGAGCGCCACCTCGAACCAGTCCTCGCCGACCGCAGCGACCGTCAGCGACACGCCCTGGACGGCCACGCTCCCCTTCGCTGCCACCTCGCGGGACAGCTCCGGCGGGAGCGCCAGCCGCCAGCGCGCAAAGCCACCCTCGTCGTGGATCGAGATGACTCGAGTCAGCCCGTCGACGTGGCCCTGGACGAGGTGGCCGCCGATCCGGCCACCGAGCCGCAGCGCTCGCTCGAGGTTGACCTCGTTGCCGGATCGGAGCTCGCCGAGCAGGGTGCGCCGGAGGGTTTCGGGAGACAGGTCGGCGGCGAAGCCGTCCGTCGTCGGCTCGACGGCAGTCAGGCAGGCGCCATCGACGGCGACGCTGTCGCCGAGCCGCGGCGGCTCTCCATCCGGCCATCGCGCGGCCACCTCGAGCCTCGCGCCGGCGCCAGCGCGGTGGACCCGGCCGACCCTGCCGACCGCCTCAACCAGACCCGTGAACATCCTCTTCCTCCGGGCGCACGGCCCGCAGCTCGAGGTCGGCGCCATGGCGTTCGATGCCCTCGAAGCGCAGCCGGGTCGCCAGCTCGAGGTCGGCGACGCCGCGACCTGCCACGGCGCTCGGGCCGCTGCCGCCGATCAGCAGCGGGGCGATGAAGAAGACCGCCTCGTCCACCAGCCCGGCGTCAGCAAACGAGCCGTGGACGGCCGATCCGCCTTCGACGAGGAGGGCCGCCACCTCGCGCCGGGCGAGGTGCTCGAGGAGCTGGTGCAATTCGACCCGGCCGTCGGCGCCGGCCGCGATCTCGAGGAGCTGCACGCCGGCGTCCTTGAGCCGCCGCCGCTCGCCGGGCGCCGCCTCTTGAGTGTGCGCGATCAGGGTCTGCTCGGGGCTGGTCTGGACCACCTGGGCGGCGGTCGGGGTCCGCAGGCGGGAGTCGAGCACGATGCGCGTCCAGCTTTCACCCGGGTTGAGCCCGAGGCGCCGGGTCAGCAGCGGGTCGTCGGCGAGAACAGTGCCGATGCCGACCACGATGGCGTCGTGCTCCTCGCGCAGCTCGAGGCTGCGGCGGCGCGCCGCCTCGCCGGTGATCCACTTCGACTGGCCGGTGCGAGTGGCGATGCGGCCGTCGAGCGACACCGCGGCCTTGAGGGTCACCCAGGGCCGGCGCTCCTGCACCCAGGTCAGCCAGCGGCGGTTGAGGGTGCGCGCCCGATCGGCGTCGCCGCCGACTCCGGCATCGACCCCCTCGGCGCGGAGCCGGTCGATGCCGCCGCCGGCGTGGGGATTCGGCTCGCGCATCGCCGCCACCACCCGACGGACGCCGGCGGACAGGATGGCGTCGACGCAGGGCGGCGTCCTGCCATGGTGGGCGCATGGCTCGAGCGTGACGAACAGGCTGCCGCCGCGGGCGCGATCGCCGGCCTCACGTAGCGCCACGATCTCGGCGTGGGGGCCTCCGCAGCGGGCGTGGAAGCCCTCGCCGGCGAGGTGTCCTTCCGGGTCGAGCACTACCGCGCCAACCATCGGGTTGGGGGAGGCGCCGAAGCGGCCGCGCGCCGCGAGCTCGAAGGCGCGGCGCATCCAGCGGGCGTCTGCGTCACGGTTCTCGCCGGCCATCGATTCGCCACTCCGTCGGCGCGTCCGGGCGCGCCAGCGCCTGCTCCGCGGCACGTTCTGCTGCGCGCGATGCCGTGACGGCCAAGCTGGTCGAGGCCTCTCGCGCGTGATGTCCCGGCGCCAGCATCGTGTGCTTCTCTTCCGGTCTCAAGAGGAGGTCTTCAGCGAGCCGAACAATGCTATCACCGCTCGATGTCAAGGAGCGAGTCGACGAACTCCTCCGCGTTGAAGGGCAACAGGTCGTCCACCGCCTCGCCGACCCCCACCCAGCGCACCGGGAGCTTGAGGGTGTCGGCAATCGCGAGCACCACGCCGCCCTTGGCAGTGCCGTCGAGCTTGGTGAGCACCACGCCGTTGACGCCGGCGGTGGCCCCGAAGCGCTGCGCCTGCTCGATGCCGTTGGAGCCGGTGGTGGCGTCCAGGACCAGCAAGACCTCGTGGGGCGCGCCCGCCACCTCGCGCTCCGCCACCTTGCACACCTTCTCGAGCTCCTTCATCAGGTTCGCCCGGGTGTGGAGCCGGCCGGCGGTGTCCACGATGACCTCGTCGAAGCCGCGCGAGCGGGCGGCCGCGATCGCGTCGAACACCACCGCGGCGGGGTCTGCGCCCTCGCGCTGATGGATCACCGGCGACGACACCCGCTCTCCCCACACCTTGAGCTGGTCGACGGCCGCAGCGCGGAAGGTGTCTGCCGCCGCCAGCACCACGCGGCCGCCGACCTCCTGTCGCCGTTTGGCGAGCTTGGCGACCGTCGTCGTCTTGCCGGTGCCGTTGACGCCCACCACGAGGGTGACCTTGGGCAAGGCAGTGAGTGCGGGCAAGGCCGCGCCTTCCTCGGCAGCGCGCAGCAGCTCGAGCAGGCGTGCGCGCACGGCGGGACGCAGCTCCTCGGCGGTCGTGATCTGGCTCCGGCGAACGCGCTCGCGCAGGTCGTCCACCAGCCTGGTCGCCAGCGCGACGCCGGCATCCGCAGCGATCAGCCCCTCTTCGAGGCGGTCGAGGTGGACGGGCTCCACCGGCCCGGTCCGCCGGAGCGCGTCACCCACACGCTCCAGGAACTCCGTGTGGGTCATGAACAGGCCGCGCTTCAGCTTCTTCAGGAATGTGCCAACCATTGCGCCCCCGCGCGGGGATCTGAGTGCCGGGTCAGATCTCCCCGGCGATCGCCGCGGCGGCGCGCCGGAGGTGGAACCGGGCGAGGCCCAGCGATCCCGACCGGCGCACCACGAGCACGACATAGTAGCCGTGGGGCAGGATCTGCGTCAACGTGGTGAGCTGGCTGCCGACGAGGGCGTACGACTGCAGATCGCCGGCTCCGGTGGCCGCGGTGACGCGCCCGAGCTGGCGCAGCGTCGCCGCCTGGCACGCCCCTTCCACCCGCAGCTCGAAGGGGGGGCCATCGCGGTTGCTGACCCACTCGACGGCCTCGCCATCGCTGTCGACGAACACGGCACCGAGCGCGTCCGGAACGTCCACCAGCAGGTTGGTCAGGATGTAGTGGAAGGGCATCAGGAGGGTTGGAGAAGCGCTGCCGCCTGCCGCGCCCGTTCCGAGCCCGGCTCCTTGCTGATGATCTCCTCGAGGTGCGGCCGCGCCTCGTCCGTCCGCCCGAGCTCGACGAGCAGCTTGCCCAGCGCGAACGTAGCCTCGGGGCGGTCCGGGAAGCGAAGGTGGGCCTCCTCGAGGACCTCGACTGCGTCGCCGTCGCGGTCCTGCTCCCGGTAGACATCGGCGAGTCGGATGAACGCCTCGAACACCGGGAACGGCGCGGTCACCGCCTTGCGGAGGTTCTCCTCCGCGGCGCCGAGCTGCCCCTGCTGGAAGTAGGTTGCGCCGAGGTTGTAGTAGACCTGGTAGCGGTGCGGGTAGGTCGAGTCGGCGAGCACGGCCAGGAAGTCGACCTCGGCGAGCCGGAGCTGGCCGAGCGCGAGGTAGGTGGTGCCGCGGTTGTTGCGGGCGTCGGTGAACGAGGGAGCCAGTTCGAGCGCGGTGTTGAATGACAACAGGGCCGTGTCGTACTGCCCGAGTTGCAGGTTGCACAGCCCGATCATGTTGTGGACGGTCGCGTTGCCCGGAGCGACCCGGTCCGCCTCCTTGAACTTCTCGATTGCCTGCTGGTACTGCTCCTGCTGCAGCAGCACCGCTCCCTGGCGCATCAGGGTCAACGAGGCGAGCGGGTCCTTCACCTTGGGCTGCGACTGCTTCTTCGGGGCCTCGGCGGCGGCGCGGTCGGCGCCGGCGGTCGACGCCGCAGAGGAGCAGCCCTGGAAGGCGGCGATGGTCAGCAGCACCGGGCAGAGGATCCAGCGCATCACGAGACCTCCTGTTGGGCGTCGGGCCCGGGCGCGGCCGACGGTGGGGTGACGTCGCCGGCCGCGACGGCGGCCAGCAGGGCATTCACGACCATCGGATCGAACCGCGATCCCGACATCTGTCGCATCCTGGTGAGGACGAAGTCGAGCGTCTTCGCCTCCTGGTAGGGACGTTTGGTGGTCATCGCGTCGTACGTGTCGGCGACCCCGATGATCCTGGCCACCAGCGGGATGGTGTCACCGACGAGCTGGTCGGGGTAGCCGGTGCCATCCCAGGTCTCGTGGTGGTTGCGGATCCCCGGGATGATGTCCTTCAGCATCCGGATCGGCTCCATGATCTGGGCGCCGATCGCGGTGTGCTGCCGCATCACCGCGTACTCCTCCTCGGTCAGCCCGCCGGGCTTGTTGAGGATACCGTCGCGGATCCCGAGCTTGCCGACGTCGTGCAGGATGGCGGCCGTCCGGACCCGAAAGACCTCGTCCTGCGAAAGGCCGAGGTGGCGGGCGATTGCCATCGAGTATGAGCTGACCCGCTCGGAGTGGCCACGGGTGTAGGGGTCCTTGGCGTCGATGGCGGCGGCGAGGGTCCGAATGGTCTCGAGGAACAGCTCCTGGTTCTGACGCAGCGCCTGCTTGAGGCGCCGCACCAGGGCCTCGATGCTGCCGGCCATGTGGTTGAAGTTGTTCGCGAGCTGCGCGAGCTCGTCCGTGCCCTTGACGTCGGCGCGGACCGCGAAGTTCCCCTCGGCGATCGCGGACGAGATGCCGGTGAGGCTCTGGAGAGGGACGATCAGCTGCCGGCTGAGCACGAAGCCGAGGGCCAGCGCCACCAACGCGGCGAGGGCGCTGACCACGAGGGTCCGCTGCTGGGCGACCCGGACCGGAGCGTACGCCTCCTTGGTCGGTCGCTCGATCAGCAGCCCCCACCCGGCCCCGGCGACCGGCGCCACTGCGCCGAGGACGTCGTCAGCGACCGATGGCACCGGGTGCCGGTAGGTGCTCGTGAGGTGGACCGGACGCCGCAGCAGGTCACGCACCAGGGGCGACGCGGCCAGGTCGCGGCCGCGCAGACGGGGGTGGGAGGACACGAGCACCAGTCCGTCCTCGTCGAACAGGGAGACGATGAACCCGGCGCGGGCGTTCTCGTCGAAACGGCGCTGGAGAGCATCGAGGTCGAGAACCCCGGTCAGGCTGCCCCAGACGACGCCGGTCGCGGAGCGCAGTGGAAACCCGTAGATCGCCTTGGTCGCCTCGCCGCCCGGCAGGCCGGTGACCAGGCGCTCCACGGGCTCGCCGCCGATCGCCGTCGCATGCACCTTCGCCACCGCCTCGGTGAGGATCGACTCGGTCTCAGCGGTCAGTGACGGGCTGCGGACGAACGTGCCCTCGCCGCGCTCGTCGAGGATCTGCAGGTAATCGAAGGCGCGGTCCTGCTCGCCGGCGATGTCCTGCAGCAGCTGCTCGAAGCCGGACACCTCGATGGCGCCCCCTGCCTCGAGGCCGCGCACCGTGCTTTGGAGCTGGATGCGATGGCTCTCGAGAAACTCGGAGACCTCGCCCGCGAGCCCTCGGGCCTCGAGGCTCAGGAATCGCTTCTCGACGAACGTGAGGTGCTCGCGGTTGTACGACGCGAGCAGCCAGCCTACCAGGGTGACGGGGACCACAGTCACGAGAACAAGGGTCGCCGCTATGGGGTAGGTGAGAGATGATCGAAGGCGCGCCAGGAGTCCCATGTGGGCCGTTAACAACTATATCATTGGCGCGGTGTCGCCCCGGTGCTCGGCGGCACGGTGAGGTACCGCGCGGCGAGCGTGCCGGCCGCCAACCCACCGCCGTGACGAGGACGTGAACCGTGTTGGACCGCAAGACCGCCGCCCGAACCCTGCGCGCCATCGCCCAGCTGACCGAACTGGACGGCGGCAATCCGCATCGCGTCCGGGCGTTCGCGAACGCCGCGAGGTCGGTCGAACGGTTGGACGGCGACCTCGCCGCGATGGTGGCGAGCGGCGACATCCTCACGGTGCCGGGGATCGGCAAAGGCACCGCTGCGGTGCTCGCCGATCTCGCCGGCGGCCGTGAGCCCGAGGCGCTGATCGAGCTCGAGCGGAAGACGCCGCCGGGGGTGCGCGAGCTGCTCGAGGTCGCGGGCCTCGGTCCGAAGCGGGCGCGCACGCTGTGGCAGGAGTTGGCGGTCACGAGCATAGGCGAGCTCGAGTACGCGTGCCGCGAGAACCGACTGCTCGGCCTGGCCGGGTTCGGGGCGGCCAGCCAGCAGCGGCTGCTCGACGCGCTGCGCTTTCACCGGTCGTCGCGCGAGCGGCGCCTCGTCCATCAGGCGTGGAGAGCGGCGGACGAGCTCACGGCCGCGCTGGTGGCCGCGCCCGGTGTCGAGCGGGTCGAGGTCGCGGGTGAGCTGCGGAGAGGTTGCGAGACGGTGGCGGTGCTCGACCTGGTCGTCGTCGGAGATTGCGAGACGGTCGGGGGCGTGCTGCGAGCCGCGCTCCGCGACGTCGAGCCAATGTCCGATGGTGGCTGGACCGGGATTGCCGTTGACGGCCTGCCGGCGAGAGTGCGCACAGCCGATGGCGGTCGCGCGGCGTGGGCACTGGTCGAGGCGACCGGCAGCGCCGCGCACCTCGAGGCGCTGCGACGGCGGGCGTCGGTGGCCGGGCTGCGGATCGACGATGGCCGGCTGTGGTCCGGCGAGGACGCCGTGGCGATCGCTGCGGAGGCGGAGCTGTATGCCGCCCTCGGCTGCCAGTGGGTGCCACCGGAGCTTCGTGAGGATGGCAGTGAGGTGGAGGCGGCGGCACGGCACCGGCTGCCCGTTCTCGCGGAGCTCCGTGATCTGCGTGGAGCGCTCCACAACCACACCACCGACTCGGACGGCGCCGCCTCGGTGGCGGAGATGGCTCGCGCCGCAGGCAACCTCGGCTGGCAGCTGCTCGGCATCGCCGACCACTCCCCGGCGGCCCACTACGCCAACGGGCTCACGGCGGATCGTCTGCGTGCTCAGTGGCGGGTGATCGACGAGCTCAATGCCGCCGGCGGCCCGCGGCTTTTCAAGGGGATCGAGGCGGACATTCTGCCCGACGGCCGCCTCGACGTGCCCGAGGGGTGCGAGGACGGCCTCGAGTACGTGGTGGCCTCGGTGCACTCGTCGTTCAGGATGACAGCCGAGGCGCAGACCGAGCGGGTTCTGGCGGCGATCGGTCATCCCGCCTGCCGGGTGCTCGGGCACCCGACCGGTCGGCTGCTGCTCGGCAGGCCTGGTTACGAGATCGACCTCGAGCGGGTGCTCGAGGCGTGCGCCGAGCGTGGCGTCGCGGTCGAGATCAACGCCAGCCCCTATCGGTTGGACCTCGATGCAGCGTGGGCGCGACGGGCGATCGAAGGTGGCGTGCTGCTCGCCGTCAACCCGGATGCCCACGATGCGGCAGGCCTTGCCGACCTGCGCTGGGGCGTGACTGTGGCCCGGCGGGCCGGTGCCGAAGCGCGCCACCTCATCAACTGCGGCGACATCGAGGGCTGGCTGGCGCGGAGCTGAGCCGAGGTCAGGGCGTCCCGCTCGAAAGCCGCGCCGATGAAGAGCTCAGTCGTCAGCGGGGATCATCGTCCGGGCGCGGAAGCGGAGGCGGGCTCGGAAGCGGACCGGGCAGATCAGCGGTGAGCTCTGCTAAGGTAGGAGCATCCCGGAGGGGGCGAGCGATGGCCGAGACAGTGCTGGTCGTAGAGGATGATCCGGCCAACGCCGTGCTGATCGAGACCATCCTGTCCCGCTTCGGGGGCTTTGCGGTGGTGGCGAGCGACGATGGCGACGAGGTGCTGCGCTTGGCCGCCGGCGCTGGGTTGGCGGCGGTCCTCATGGACGTGTCGCTCGCCGACACCCGGGTCACCGGCAGCAAGGTCGACGGGATCGAGCTGACGCGGCGGATCCGGTCGCTTCCCGGCTGCGCGCACCTGCCGATCATCCTGCTGACCGCTCACGCCATGCGTGGCGACCGCGAGCACCTGCTGTTCTCGTCCGGCGCCAACGACTACGTGGCCAAGCCGATTGCCGACCAGCAGGGACTGGTGGATCTCCTGCGGCGCCACATCGACGCCTCGGGATCGCTCGGCTGAGGCATGGACGGACTGCCCGGGGCACCGCCGAGAAGGTCGGAGTGGATCGACGTCAGCCGCCCGCTGACGCCCGCGACCCCAGTGTGGCCTGGCGATCGCGCGTTCCAGCTCGATCGGGTGATCACGGGGGAGATCACCACATCGTCGTTTGCCACCAGCTGCCACGTCGGAACTCACGTCGATGCGCCCGGCCACGTCGATGCGACCGCCGGCGGCGTCGAGTCGATCCCGCTCGAGCGGCTCATCGGGCCCGCCGAGGTGGTCGCGGTCACCGCCGAGGTCGTCGCGCCCGAGCACTTGCCGGCCGGTTGGAGCCCGGCCGCACCACGCCTGCTCCTGCGCACCGACAGCCACCCGCTCGACGCGCCCATCGGCCCCGGCCTGGCGGCTCTCGACGCGAGGCTCGTCCACTGGCTCGCCGATCGCAACGTGGTGCTGGTGGGGATCGATACGCCGTCGGTCGACCCGTTCAGCAGCGACGATCTGCCCGCCCACCGCGCGCTGCGCGACCGCGGCATGACCTGGATCGAGGGTCTCTGGCTCGGCGGGATCGCGCCGGGCCGCTACCAGCTAGTGGCGCTGCCGATGGCGATCGTCGGGGCCGAGGCGGCGCCGGTCCGGGCGGCGCTGTACAGGGAGGAGCCCTAGGGCCGATCKCGGATCGCAGACCCTGGTCGGGAACGGGGACCGGAGCTGCGTGGGAGCCAGCCTCCAACCGCGAGCCGGAAGCGGGCGCGKGCGAGRGCGGGTCAGCCGCCCGCCTTCAGGGGTCGCGACAGATCGACAGGTGGGACGATGCCGACCTGGGCACAGGCGTCGGCGAGGTGCTGGCGGAAGATCCGGTCATACAGCGGTGCGAGCTCGGTCGGATTGTCCTCGCCGAGCCACCAGAACCAGTCCGAACCCTCGGCCAGCAGCAGCGACGCCGGGAGCTCCCCTCCCGGCATGGCGTCCCGGACCCGCATCAGCAGGTCCCAGGCGGCCGTCTTCTCCGGGTGGCCGATCCAGGTCGCGAACAGGGCGTGGATCCACGATCCCGGGTGGATCCTGGGCAGCAGCGACGGCGTGAGCTGGTCGGCCAGACTCCCAAGAGTGGCAGGGGCGAGCTCGGGGCCGCTGCCCGCGAGCTCCTCGAGGAGGACGCGGAGAAAGTCGCCGCCGCCTCGGGCATAGTGGGGCCAGGGGTTCTCGCCGTCGAGGGCGACCACGATCGCAGCGTCCTCCGGCAAAGTGGCGGCCCGCTCGCGGAGCAGACGGACGAGGTCGAGAGCGGCCACGCCCTCGTCGTCCCAGGAGCCGTAGACGAAGCCGATGCGGTCGGACAGCTGGCGGTCGCGGAAGAACAGCGTCGGCGATGGCCAGGGTGTGCGCCACGGTCGGTAAAGCGCGGTCCTGGCAACTCCGTTGTCGCGCAGCGGCTCGTCCAGGCTCCGTTCGAGAATGCCTTCGTCGGTCACCAGCCAGCGCACGCCCTGCGCGGCGTAGGTGGCGACCGCGTCGGCCGACACCGCGCCCTCCGGTGGCCAGCACCCGGCGATGGTGAACCCGTGACGGCGCATGAAGAGCAGACCCTCGGCGAGCTGGCGGGAGGCGTCCTCCGGCCGGCGGAAGATCGGCACCTCGGGCGGCGGATCGGGTGCCCAGCTGTCGCGCACGACGCCGGTGTCGAGAAGCAGCGGCAGGATCGGGTGGGCGTAGGGGCTGGTCGCAATCTCGACCCCCGGGAGGGTGGCGATGGTGCGCCACAGCTCGATCAGGCGTCCTGGTTGCGCACGCAGCCAGGACGCGACCTGCTCGTGATCAGTGCGCGAGAACGCGCGGCCGCGGGCGGCGAGTTCGGTCAGCTCAGGGTCACGGCGCGTCGCATCGCCGGCGTGCGCGAGGATCGTCAGCACCTGAACGTCGCGCACCTCGGTTTCGGACACCTCGCCGCTGGACCTGCCTGCCAGCTCCTCGAGGCGTGTGAAGCGCGCGGCCTGGCGGGCGGTCATGTGGGTCGCCCACTCGACGGCCGTCGCGCGCTGCGCCCCGGAGAGATCCGCCGTCGCGGTGGTGAGCGCATCGGCGACCGGATCGACCACCGTCCCGTCGCGGTAGGCGATCAGCTGCTCGAGCAGGGTCGGGACGATGCTGACGACCTGGCCGCGTCCCGCCGTGTCGGCGATGGCGCGGGCGAGTGTGAGGTAAGCGCCGCCGGCGTGGAGCAGGACCCACGGCGCGTGCGCCACACGGTCGGCGGTGCGGTAGGCAGGCTGGTGCAGGTGCCAAAGGAAGCTGACAGTTGGCATGGGTGGTCTGACGGCGGGGTCAGGAGTCCGGCCGGAACCGGTCGTCCATCGACATCTCTTCGTAGTCGCTCTCGGTGATGAACTGGGAGGGGTCTTCGTTGCCGCAGAGTGCGCAGTGCGCCTCGGAGACGACGCCGTCCTTCCACTCGAAGATGTAGACCGGCGACTCGCACTCGAGGCAGATCACGTAGTCCGGCATCATGGCGTCGGTCCTCCGCTGGCGGTGCCCAGCCGCCCACAGAGAACGCTACCACAGCGGCGGCCATCAGCGCGGTGAGCGTGGATACGGGAGGAGGGTGCCGCCGAGGCGGAAGCGGGCGCGGATTCGGAGCTGGGTTCGGTGACGAAGATGGGCGCGAGGGAGGCGAGGTCCCCGGCTCTCAGCCCCCAGCCCCGAGCCCCTCGACATTGATGTCAAGCAGCGCGGCCAGCTCGGTCCGGCTGAGGCCTCGCACCAGCTCCTCGGTCGGCGCGACGATCTGGTCGATGAGCTGGATCTTGCTGCGAATCATCGCGTCGATCCGCTCCTCGATGGTGTTGCGGGTGATCAGCTTGAACACCTGGACGAACCGGCGCTGGCCGAGCCGATGCACGCGGTCGGTGGCCTGGTTCTCCTTCGCCGGGTTCCACCAGCGATCGTAGTGGATGACGACGGAGGCGCCGGTGAGGTCGATGCCCACGCCGCCCGCGAGCAGGCTCGCCAGCAGCACGCGTTCGTGCTGCTCGGAGTTGAACCGGCGCACGATCCGGCTCCGGTCGCGGGTCTGGCCGGTCAGCACGAGGTGGGGGATGTCGCGTCGCTCGAGGTACCTGGCGAGAAGGTCGATCATCTTCACGTACTGCGAGAACACCACCACCTGGTGGTCGCCGTCGAGGGCCTCCTCGAGGATCTGCTCGAAGACCTCGAGCTTGCCGGAGCGGTCCGGGGACGACGGCCCGCTGTCCACCAGCGTCGGGTGGTCGCACACCTGCTTGAGCCGGGTCAGCAGGGCGAAGATGTGCATGTAGGGGACCTCGCAGGAGGGGTCGCGGAGCATCGCAGCGATCTCCGGCGCCTGCTGGGCGTGGATGGACCGGTACAGAGCCTGCTGCTCGTCGGCGAGCCGGCAGTAGCGGAGATCCTCGACCTTGTCGGGCAGGTCGGCCAGCACCTGCTCCTTGACGCGGCGCAGGGTGAGCGCTCCCAGGCGCTGCCGAAGCCGGTGGAGCTGATGGTGGGTCGGGGAACGGTACGACGACCGGAACTCCCGCTCCGAGCCGAGATAGCCGGGCAGGATGAGGTCGACCACCGACCACAGCTCGAGCAACCGGTTCTCGAGCGGCGTGCCGGTGAGGGCGACGCGGAACGCCGCCTCCACTTTGCGCGCCGCGCGCGCCGCCTTGGTGCGGGGGTTCTTGATCCGCTGGGCCTCGTCGAAGACCGCCACCTCCCAGCCGCGCCGGCACAGCTCATCGGTGGCCCGCAGCAGGAGGTCGTAGGTCGTGAGCACGAGCTGGCCGCCGCGATCGAGCCGCTCGAGGGTGCGCGAGGGCCCGTGGAAGACGACCACGGGGATATCGGGGGCGTAGGCCTCGAGGAGGGTGCCCCAGTGCTCGAGGACGCCGCGCGGGCAGACGACGAGCATGTTGCCCGCTGGCCGGCGCTCGCGCGCGAGGCAGAGCAGGCCCATGATCTGGTGGGTCTTGCCGAGGCCCATGTCGTCCGCGAGCAGGGCGCCGACCCCCGCCAGGTAGCGGCTCCACAGCCAGGCCACTCCGTCG
>PQAJ01000224.1 GCA_003105185.1 Holophagae bacterium | reverse complement strand
GAGGCATGGACGTCAGTGAATATCGGAGACGATCACAGGGCCTTGCTCGCAGTGAAAGCCGTTCACACGATTGTGTGGGCGTTCTTCGTGCTCTGCATCGCGGCGATCCCGGTGCTGACGTGGCGCGGGAGCTTCGTGGGCGCGGCCTGGTTCGCCGGCATCGTCTTCGTCGAGGTCATGGTGATCGTGCTCAACCGCCGGCGCTGCCCGCTGACGCCGCTGGCGGCCCGCTACACCGCGGACCGGCGGGCGAACTTCGACATCTTCCTGCCGGAGTGGCTGGCCCGGCACAACCAGACCATGTTCGGGGTCCTCTATTTCGCGGGCGTCGTGTACCTGGTCCTGAGCATGGCGGCTCAGCACCTGTGAAGGCGCCGAGGCACCACCCTGGGTCGAGCGATCGGAGCCTCATGAAGAGCTCAATGCCCCTTCCGGCGCGGCTCACGGTCCTTGCAGCCAAGACGACCGGCGGAGCGTCGCTGCTGGGGTTCATTCTCTTCCTGCTCATCGGACCCGTGCGAGTGTTCCAGTTCGCCTCCACGACCGCCTCCGCGCTCCTGCTCGACGGCCTGCTCTGCGGCGCTTTCTTCGTCCAGCACAGCGGGATGGTCCGCAGGTCGTTTCAGGACAGGATCGCCCGATACGTGCGCCGCCCGTACATCCCGGCGATCTACACCATCGCGTCCGGGCTGGCCCTGGGCGTCCTGCTCGTGGCGTGGCAGCCCACCGCCCTCGTGATCGCCAGCGCCGGGGGGCCGTTCCGGTGGGCTGTGCGGAGCCTGGCCGTCGTCGCTGTCGTCGTGTTCGTCGCCGGCGTGCGAGCGCTGGGTCACTTCGACCCGTTCGGAGTGCGACCGATCGAGGTGATGTCGTCGGGCCGACAACCCCGGCAGGTCCCGCTGACGATCCGCGGCCCGTACGGGTGGGTGCGCCACCCCCTCTACTCCGCCATGCTGCTCCTGATCTGGTCCTACCCCGAGCTGACCGCGGATCGGCTCCTGTTCAACGTCGCCTGGACGACCTGGATCGTCGTCGGCACGATCCTGGAGGAGCGCGACCTGGTGTCGGTGTTCGGGGCGGAGTATCGCCGCTACCAGCGCCACGTCCCCATGCTCATCCCGGTGCGGGTCGCACCCTTCCAAAACGGGCGAGTGGCTGACCGCGATGAGGAGTGACGGATTCCGGCTCGGGCTCGTGGCATGTTCCAGGCGCAGGCTCATCGTCTCCTCGGCCGCGGTCGAGGGGCTGCAGTGAGGGCGGAAGCCCGGTGCGTTCTTTGGCTGAGCTGTGGATGTCGCACGGGCGGTGTCAGATGGAGCGAACCGCGTGAAGCCGATCAACCATGAGGCGCGCTGACCGGGAGATCACGAGCCGCGCCCGGATCGACGAGATCATCCGGGGCTGCGAGGTCTGCCACCTGGGCATGGCCGACGGCGATCAGCCCTACGTGGTCCCCGTGTCCTTCGGCTACGACGGGAGTTCCGTGTACTTCCACTCGGCGCGCGACGGCAGGAAGCTCGACGTCATTGCCGTCAACCCGCGGGTGTGTGTCCAGTTCGAGCGCCGCGCGGTCCTGATGCCGAGCGAGACCGAGGCCTGCGGGTGGTCGTTCGCGTTCGAGAGCGCCATCGGTCTCGGCGTGGTGGAGGAGCTGCGCGACCCGGAGGCGAAGGCGCTTGGGCTCAACCAGATCATGCTGCACTACTCGGGCCGCCGCTGGGAGTTCGATCCCTCGACGCTGGCGCGCACCCGGGTGTGGCGGGTGGCGATCGAGGAGCTGACCGGCAAGCAGTCGAGCCCCAAGGTACCCTGATAGGCGCAGCCAGGCCTCCATCAGGAGCGCCGACCCGTGATGGCCCGCATGCGTCGGACCTTGTCCCCGACGACGTGGCCAGCTCCCTGACGCCGATCGCAACACTCTCTGAGTCGGCCACTGTCACCATCCGGCCGAAGACTCCGTGCGGAGAGCAGAGGAGGCGGGTGTGGGCCAGCTTGACGGCAATCGATTCCTCGAGTATCTTCATTGTAGATACATCGGAGGCGCTGTGAAGGCCCGCGTTCAAAGGTGGGGGAACAGCCTGGCGTTGCGGATCCCGAAGGCGTTCGCGTCCGAGCTCGGACTCGATCCCGGGTCCGCGGTCGAGCTGGCGCTCGAGGACGGCGCTCTGAGCGTGCGGCCGTCGCCGGCAGCGGCCTATCGGCTGGAGGAGCTGCTCTCCGGAGTGACGGCCGCAAATCGCCACGGCGAGCAGGACTTCTGGCCGCCCGCTGGGGGCGAAGTATGGTGAGGCGGTGGGGGGGCCCGAGGCGCGGCGACCTCATCTGGCTCAGCCTGGAGCCGCATGCCGGCCACGAGCAGTCCGGTCGCCGGCCCGCGCTCGTGCTGTCGCCTGCCGCGTACAACGCTCGGACCGGCTTCGCCCTGTGCTGCCCGGTCACCAGCCGGGTGAAGGGCTATCCGTTCGAGGTTGCACTGCCCGCAGGGCTGCCGATCACGGGCGTCGTGCTCGCCGACCAGGTCAGGACCCTCGACTGGAAGGCCCGCTGCGCCGAGGTCGCGGCAGCGGCGCCGCCCGAAGTCGTCGCCGAGGCCCTCGGCAAGCTGGGGACGCTGCTGACCTGAGCTCGGGCCCGGTGGCGGCAGAACCCGTGCCGCGATGGGGAGGTTTGTCAGCTCCGCCGGGTGTGCCCTATAGTGGGGCAGCGTTCTCGCGCCTGACACGGGGAACCCGGCTTGCAGCGTGCGGGCGCATCGGGGATGCCCGGATCGAACAGGAGAAGGAGGGGAATGGCATGGACTGGTATCTCGGAGTGCTGAAGAAGTACACGGAGTTTAAGGGGCGGGCGCGGCGCACAGAGTACTGGATGTTCGTTCTCTTCAACATCATCATCAGCGTCGTGCTCTCCATCATCGACCGGGTGATCGGAACCCCTGAGATGGGGCTTGGCATCTTGGGGACGCTGTATGCGCTGGCCGTCCTCCTCCCGAGCCTCGCGGTCGGGGTGCGCCGGCTGCACGACACCGGCCGCAGCGGGTGGTGGCTGCTCATCGGCCTGATCCCGTGCATCGGGTTCATCGTCCTGATCATCTTCACGGTCCAGGACAGCCAGGCCGGCGACAACCAGTACGGACCGAACCCGAAGGCCACGCCGGCTTGACGGTCGCCGCCGGCTGACGGAGCCGGCCTCCCCGGCAGGCGTTGACACTCCGCCGCGAACGTTCGCGGTGCGATCCCCGCGCGGAGTGAGGGCTGTCCGTGTGAGTGCGGTCGGCTAGACTGCTGGCAGCAGCATTGGCCATGGAACGACGATGACCGACCACATGCAGCAGCCGATCATGACCGTCGCCCGGACCGATGTCGCGACCCTGCACGAGGCATTCACCGTCCAGCAGGCGCTCGACGACATCCGCTCACGCGGCCTCGGCGAGCGGATCGTCTACTTCTACGTGGTGGACGCCGACGGGGCCCTGGTCGGCGTAGTTCCGACCCGGCGCCTCCTCATCGCGCCGCTCGAGCAGCGTCTGTCCGAGGTCATGATCCGGCGGGTGGTGACGATTTCGGCAGAGGCGACGGTGCTCGATGCGTTGGAGGCCTTCGCGATCCACCGGCTGCTGGCCTTCCCGGTCGTCGACCGGCATCGTCGAATCCTGGGGGTGGTCGACGTCGGGCTGTTCTCGGACGAGGTCTTCGATCTCACCGAGCGGGAGCGGATGGGCGAGGTGTTCGAGGCGATCGGCTTCCGCGTCTCCCAGGTGCGGGACGTCTCGCCGCTGCGCGCATTTCGCTTCCGCTTTCCCTGGCTCACCGCCACCATCGCCAGCGGCACCGTATGCGCGCTGCTGGTCAGCGCCTTCGAGGTGACCCTGGCCCAGGCCCTGGTGCTGGCCTTCTTCCTGACGCTCGTGCTCGGGCTCGGCGAGAGCGTCAGCATCCAGTCCATGACCGTGGCGATCCACGCCCTGCGTTCGACGCGGCCGACCCTGCGCTGGTACGTGTCCGCCTTCCGGCGTGAGCTCGGCACGGCGCTCCTGCTCGGCGCTGCGTGCGGCCTGACGGTGGGCGCCGTGGTCTGGCTCTGGCGCGGGGCTGCCGTGGAGGCCGTTGCCATTGGCAGCAGCCTCGTGCTGACGCTTGCTGCCGCTAGCCTGTTTGGCCTGAGCGTCCCGACGCTGCTCCACGCGCTGCGGCTCGATCCCAAGATCGCGGCCGGCCCGGTCACGCTCGCGCTCGCCGACGTCTGCACGATCGTCATCTACTTCATGCTCGCGACCGCGCTGCTGCGGTGAGGTCGCACAGGGTCGTCGCGATGGCGGCGACGTCCGGGCACGGACCGGTGCGCGGGATCTGACGCGGAGAGGGGGGCGGCGATGTTCCTCGGTCACTTCGGGTTCGGTTTCGGGGCCAAGGCCGCGGCCCCGAAGACGTCGCTCGGGTCGCTCCTCCTCGCGTCCCAGCTCATCGACCTGCTGTGGCCGGCCCTGGCGCTGGTCGGGTTCCTGCTCGYSATCTACGCSGSCARCRTCYTCGGCCCSCCGCCGCCGAGCRYSKYGGCGATCGCRTGGRYSGGGCAGGCGCAGTGGCTGYTCGTKGCCTGGGGCTACTGGATCGACCGCCACCGGCGCGCTCGGGGCGTCGTCGCCGARCTGACTCCGGGTCGATCCGACTGAGGGGGAGTGCCGTCAAGGTCCACGACAGCGAAGGACTTCCCGTGAGAGACCCGATCCTCGCGCCGCAGCCGCCATCACCACGACCTTCTCTCGCCCACTCGCTCGAATTCAACGCCCTGGCAGCGGGTTCCGGCGACTGGCTCTGACGGTCCACGTTCCACGTCGCTGGTTCCTGTCGATGAATCAGCCCTCGCAGTCTCGTCACCTCATGGGCATATTCTGGAGATGTTGAGTGTTCGTCTCAAATAGGAGGTGAAGCATGAACACCGCGGAGCTGAAGAACTTTGGGAAGCCGGATGAGGTTCGGGAGTTCCCGAAGGGCCGGGTGGAGCTGGTCAAGATCGGCGGCGCAACCGTGGGCCGCGCCACCTTGGAGCCTGGTTGGCGGTGGCTGACGTCAGTTCAACCCCTCGCCGGGACCAAGAGCTGCGAGGCGCCGCACTTTCAGTACCATGTGGCAGGCGTGCTGAAGGTGGTGATGGACAACGGAGCACAATTCGAGTGCCGGCCTGGTGATGTGTCGCTTCTTCCGTCAGGACACGACGCGTGGGTCGTAGGGAACGAGCCGGTGGTCATCGTGGACTTCCAGGGGATGATCGACTACGCGAAGGTCCTGTAGGCGGCCTGCGCCAGGCAGGCCCGGGCGGTCCTGAGCTGACGACCCTCGCTAGACTCGCCTGGCTCTCCGGCGTACCCTCGGCCAGATTCCACGGGGAGGAGGCAATGACGGGGCCAGTCGAGCGGCTCAAGAGCGACTCGAGCAGCTCGGTCTGGACCTTCCTGATCTTGACCTGCGTGCTGTCGTGGCCGATCTGGTTCGCGTCGGGGGTGCTTTCGAGAGGAGGCTCTGGGCCGTACGACCTGCGCTGGCTCGTCGCCCAGATCGGAGTGCTCGGCCCTTCGCTGGCGGCGTTGATCGTCTCCGGCGCCACCAGCCGGGAGCTGCGCGGCAACAGCCTGCGGGCGCTCCCGGTCGTGCTCTTGCCGCTCGTCGTTCCCGGGCTCCTCATCGCACAGGCAGCGCCGGCGAAGGTTGCTGAGCTCCCGCTGCAGCCGTCCGTCGCCGCCGTGATTGTGGCTGCCGTGGTCGTGGCCTTCTTCTCGCCGCTGAACCGCCGCCTTCTCCTCCCGGCGACCGGGAAGCCGCAGGCGCGTCCTGGGTCCGGCTGGATCGTAGTCTCCGTGACCATGCTGCCCGCGTTCTACCTGGTCGCCTGGCTGGTGGCGGGCTCGCGCAGCGGCGTGCTCGAGATCTCGGCGCTGCAGGGCGGCCCGATTGCATCCGCATGGATCGTCCTGGTGTGCTTCGCCCACAACCTGCTGCTGGGCGGATCGCTGGGCGAGGAGATCGGCTGGCGCGGTCTCCTGCTGCCAGCGCTCCTGCGGAGGATGAGCCCGCTGGCCGCGTCGGTCGTGCTTGGTGTGGGGTGGGGGCTGTGGCACCTTCCGATCGACCTCGCCGCCGGATTCGGACTCCACGGCGTCGGTGCAGTCGTGGCGCGGATCATCTTTGCCGTGCCGCTTTCCATCCTCTTCACGTGGTTCTTCCTGCGCAGCGGGGGCAGCATGCTCGTCGCCCTGCTCCTCCACACCTCGATCAACGTCATGGGCGATCTCGGCCTCTCGAGCTTCGAGGCCGCCAGCGTGGTGTTCTGCGTCGTGGAGTCAGCCGCCGCGCTCATCGTGGTCGCGACCAGCCCCCTGTTTCGGGAGACGAGTCGCCACTGAGCGTTTCCGCCGGCGAGCCCGAGTAGACTGGAGTCCGCACGGGCGCACGGCCGGAGCGTTCGGCGCCGGCCGGCAGCGCGCACTGCGGCGTCTTGTAAGCTGCTTGGGGGGAGACGTGAACGATGATGACTCAGTTCTCCATCGATGACACGGGAATCGTTTCATCCACCGAGGGACCTGGTCAGGTCCTGGTCTTCGTGGCACCTGATGATCGAGAGAAGTCGATTCTCCGGGATCAGTTTCTGCTCGATGACTATGATCTGTCCTCCACTCTCGACCCGGATGAGGTCCCGCGAGTCGAGGCCTCGGGCGGGCGCACGTTCATCATCTGGAAGATCCCGAGAAGCGCGAAGGTCTCGGAAGCGGTCGAGCTCGGGGTACGCCCGGTGAGTCTTGCCCTCGTCGGAGATCGACTGGCGTTGGTGATGAACGAGGGCGAGATCTCCTTCTCCGCGAGGGAGTTCCGCAACTGCCGCACGGTCAGGGACGTGCTGCTGGGATTCCTCCTGTACACCGTCCGTCACTACGTGGGGCACTTGAGAGTCATCAAGCAGATGAGCAGCGAGCTCGAGAAGAAGATCACGGTTTCCATGGAGAACCGGCACCTGCTCCAGATGTTCGCGCTGAGCGAAAGCCTGGTCTACTACGTTGACGGCGTCGAGGGGAACGGCGCCGTGCTCGCGAAGCTCCACAGCATCGCGACCGAGCTTGGGCTCGACACCCGCCAACACCAGCTTCTCGAGGACATCGTCCTCGAGAATGGCCAGGCCGCCCGGCAGGCCAACATCTACAGCTCGATTCTCAGCGGCCTCATGGATGCCCGGGGGACGATCGTCAACAACAACATGAACGTGTTGCTGAAGAACCTCACGCTCATCAACACCGTCCTCCTGCCTCTGAATCTCATTGCGAGCATCGGCGGCATGTCGGAGTGGAGCATGATGACCAGGGGGCTCGACTGGCGGGTCTCGTACGGCCTGTTCTCACTCGGCATGGCGGTCCTCGGCTGGCTGATGTGGGTCATCGTGACGAGGTTCATCGACAAGGGCGGCGCGCGTCGGCGAGCGGCCTCGACGTAGGGGTGGCGCCGCAGCGCGCGTCGGGAAGATCGTCGTATACTGCGCCCCACAAACGACCACCCATGACGGGAGGTGCCGATGATCGAGGCCCTGTCGACGCCCCGCAACCGGAAAATGACCGTTGTCTTCCTGGCGATCGCAGCCATTCTGGCTGCCGCCGCGGGCGTGGTCGGGATCAGCGACAACCCGCCCGGCATCCTCCTGGCGTACAGCGCGGCGGCTGCCCTCGTGCTCGCGTTCGTCCACCCCTGGCGAGCATCCCGGCAGTTCCGGTACTTCTTCTAC
>PQAJ01000223.1 GCA_003105185.1 Holophagae bacterium | reverse complement strand
CCCGTCGCTGATTGACACCGCTTCCACGGTCACCGGCATCACGGCGGACACCGACGAGCTCGCCCGCCGGCTGCCGCTGTCCCGGGACGTGACCCAGGTCGCCCTGCTGGCGCCGGCCACGGTGCCGGCCGACGCCCGCTTCGAGAACGGCGCGGTCTGGGAGTACGGCTCCACCTCCACGCGCTACTACACGCCGGGCCAGAGCCTGACCGCGATCGGCGGCGCCTCGCCGGCCGAGAATCTCTACCTCGTCAACGGCCTCGACACCACCAGCGTCGTCCTGGGGCTGGGGTCGACCTTCGTGCCGATGGCCTTCGTCGAGGAGGTCCAGGTCAAGACCGGCGGCTACGAGGCCGAGTTCGGCCGCTCGACCGGCGGAGTCATCAACCTGGTCACCAAGTCCGGAACCAACACGCTACGCGCCGGCTCCAGCCTGTTCTGGGAGCCGGAGGCACTTCAGAGCCGGCAACCCGACACCTTCACCACCGACAGCGAGGGGAATCGCCTCGTTGCTGACCACAATCAGGACGAGGAGCGGGCGTTTCTCGAGGCCAACCTCTGGCTCGGCGGGCCGATCGTCCGCGACCGGCTGTTCGGCTTCGGCTTCGTGCGCTGGGTGGACTCGGACCAGCTCGAGATTCTCAGCAACGTGGCGCAGCGCAGCAGCTACGGCCAGCCGGACTGGGGCCTCAAGCTCGACTGGAATCTGACGAGCAGGCATCGACTCGAGGCTACGTTCCTCACCGACGCCACCGAGGTCGGCATCACCAACTCCTATTTCGACCCCGCCAGCAGACAGCTCGCCGGAACCATCGACACCGGCACCAGGTCGCGCGGCGGCGACAACGCGATCGTGCGCTACACCGGGCTGCTGTCCGACCGTTTCCTGCTGTCCGCGCAGGTCGGGCGCAACCAGTTCGACGGGACCGACCGCTCGAGCCGGGAGGACGAGTGCCCCTATGCCTGGGACACCCGCTCCGGGACCCTGCAGTACGTCGGCTGCTGGCTGTTCATCTGGCGGGGGACGCTGGAGAGCACCCGCGATGCGGCTCGGCTTGACGGCGATCTCTTCGTCGGTGACCACAGCCTGCGGGCCGGGATCGATGCCGAGCGCTCCGAGTCGCCGATCTTCGTCGAGCACTCGGGCGGCATCTACTACCGCTACTACCGCAACGGCACCGACGTCTACTTCCCAGATGTACCGCTGAACCAGGACCTCGTCCGTGTGCGCTACTTCCTGGTCAAGGGGACGCCCGGCGTCGCCAGCGAGTCGGCCTACGCTCAGGACTCCTGGGCGCTGACCCCGACCCTGACCGTGAACGCCGGGCTGCGCTGGGAGCGCGACCGGGTCACCAGCTCGGACGGCGCGGCCTTCCTGGAGATCTCCGACCAGCTCGCCCCTCGACTGGGCGTGATCTGGGATCCCGGCGGCGAGGGGCGGTCGAAGCTCTACGCCAGCTACGGCACCTACCATGTGCCCATGAACACCGGGCTGCTGATCAACAACCAGGCCGGCGATTGGACCTGGACCCACTCGTGGTTCCCGCTCGAGGGGAGCATCCTGCCCGATGGCTCGCCCGAGGCCATGGGGCCGCAGATCGGCGACACCATCGTCTACGCGAACGGCGACGTCCCGGACCCGAGGCGCTACGTCGACTCGAGCCTGGAACCGATGTCCCAGGACGAGCTCATCGCCGGCGTCGAGCATTCGCTCGGCTCGAGCTGGTCGGTCGGCGCCCGCTACGTCCAGCGCTGGTTCAACGAGGTCATCGAGGACATCGACATCTCGCGGGCGCTCTGGGAGGTCTACGGCTTCGAGCCCTGCTCGCCGGAGAACTTCGGGGTGGATCCGCGGTGCCTGTTCGGCGCGAACCTGCGGTTGACCAACCCGGGCACAGACTTCACCGGCTGGGTCGACCTCGACGGCGATCTGGTGCCGGACGCGGTGTCATTCACTGCGGAGGAGCTGCGCATCCCGGACCCGGCGCGTTACTACCGAGCGCTCGAGCTGACCGTCGAGCGCCGCTTCGCCGACCGCTGGATGCTCCAGGGCTCCTACACCTGGTCGCACCTGGAGGGCAACTACGGCGGCCTCGTCAACTCGGACTTCGGCCAGGACTGGCCGAACACCAACATCGAGTTCGACCTCGCCGGCGAGATGGAGCACTCGCGCGGCGACCTGCCCGACGACCGCCGCCACCAGCTCAAGCTCTTCGGCTCCTATCTCTGGGACTTCGGCCTGTCGCTCGGCGGCAGCCTGTGGTACGCCTCAGGCCGGCCGATCAACGGCTTCGGTATGCACCCCACCGACCCGTGGACCCAGGCCTCCGCGTGGGCGCCGTACAACGGCCCCTTCTCGTTTTACAACAACGGCGTACCGTGCCCGCGGAGCTGCGGCGGCCGGACGCCCGAGACCTGGGCCCTCGATCTCACGGCTCGCTACGACTTTCGGGTCGCCGGCGGCGACTGCTATGCCCGGCTCGATGTCTTCAATCTGCTCGACAACGACGCGGTCACCAAGGTCGAGGAGGTCGCCGAGGAGAGGACCTTCGCGACCAACCCGGACTACCTCGAGCCGCGCTTCTTCCAGGCGCCGCGCACCATCCGGCTCGGCCTTGGAGTGAGCTTCTAGCCCGCGTTTCTCACCGCCCTCCTGAATCGAGGCGAAGGCAACGGGTGGGCGGTGCCACAGAGGATCGATGAGAAACGCGGGCCATTGGGAGAAGTGGGTATCTGGCTTAGAGGTGGTCAGGCGAAGGGTAGCTGTTCAACGACCACATAAACGGCAATCAAGTCGCAAGGGGCTGACACCGCAACGCGGGATCGATCGTCAGAGTTCTCGAAGCGCGCGGGCGACCGACATTCGCGCGGCGCGCAGGGCCGGGAACACGCCGCCCACGAAGCCCATCAGCAGCGCGAAGGTGAGGCCTGCCAGCATCAGGCCGGGAGTCACGCGGAACGCGAACGCGAGGTGCGAGAAGGTCTGCCAGTTGATGGTGCCGGTGGTGAAGCCGTTGAGCGGCAGGACCGCCACGCAGCCGAGCGCGCCGCCGACCCCGGCGATCAGCAGCGACTCGACGACGAACGAGAGCACCACGCTGCCGCGGCTGAAGCCGAGGGCGCGCATGGTCGCGATCTCCCGGGACCGGGCGGCGACCGCCGAGTACATGGTGTTGAGGGCGCCGAACACCGCTCCAACCGCCATCACCGCGGCGACCAGGAATCCGAGCACCCGGATCAGCGTGGTCACCACCCGGGACTGCTTCGCGTAGTAGGCGGTCTCGCGCTCGACCTGCACGGTCAGCCGCGGGTCGGCCGTCAGCCGGTCCTTGAACTCGCTGAAACGATCCTTCGAGACCAACCGCGCCGTCACCGACTGGAAGATGTTCTCGGGGCGGTCGAAGACCTGGTTGAGCACCGCTGCGTCGCACCACAGCTCGGAGTCGAAGGCGCTGCCGCCCGCCTCCATGATCCCCACCACCCGCCAGGCTTGGCCGCCGAAGTCGATGGTGGCGCCGAGGCCGACGCCGCGGTAGATGGCGGCGGCGTTGCGGCCGACCACCAGCTCGGCCAGGCCTGGCCGGAAGAAGCGGCCCTCGGTGACCCGGACTGACGGCCGCACCTCGAGCGCCGACGGCGACACCCCGCGCACCTGGACGTTGGCGTCGGTGCCGGAGGAGCGGAGCTGAAAGGCGGCGACCACGACCACCTCCGGCGACACCAACGGGGCGCCGCGTCCATCGCGCATCACCTCGGGCGCGTCACCGATGATGCGCACCTCCTCGAGGGCGATCGCGCTGACCATCTCGGCGTCAGCGCCGGCGCGCAGGATCATCGCGTTGCCCTCCGAGCCCGAGGCGATGAGGGTCGACTGGAAGCCGCGGGCCATCGAGAGCATGGCGACGAACACTCCGACCGTGCCGGCGATGCCGAGCACCGACACCAGCGCCGCGGGCCAGCGGGCGACCGCGCTGCGCAGGTTGTAGGAGATCGGGATCGCCACGGTCACACCCTCCGCAGGGCATCGACGATGCGCAGCCGCATCGCGCCCACCGCCGGGGCCGCTCCCGCCAGCAGACCGACCGCGACCGCGAGCGCGAGGCCGAGCGCGATCCGCTGGCCGCCGAGGAAGAACACCGGCAACATGCCGCCGGTGGGGTCGCCACGAAGGGTGAAGAGCTTGGCGAGGCCGAGCCCGAGCCCGCCGCCGACCAACGCCAGCAGCACCGACTCCGCCAGCACCAGCGCGAGCACGCCGGTGTCCGCGAAGCCGACCGTCTTGAGGACCCCCAGCTCGGGCACCCGCTCCCGCACCGCTGAAGCCATCGTCGCCCCGGTGACCAGCAGCAGCGTGAACATCACGACCGCGCCGATCGACACGACCAGCAGACGGATGTTGCCGATCTGGCGCGCGAAGCCGGTGGCGAACGCCTTCTCGGTCTCGGTCGAGGTCTCGAACGGCGAGTTGGCGAAGCGGGCGTCGGCAGCTTCCGCCACCTCGACCGCGTTGGCAGGGTCGTCGATCCGGATGGTGTACCAGCCGATGACGCCCTTGCCCCACGGCCGGCGCTCGTCGAGGTACTTCCAGTGCAGCCACATCACGCTGGTATCGTCGCCTGGTCGGGTCCCGTCGTAGATCCCGCGCAGATTGAACTCCCACGTGCCGCCCCAGATCGGCGCCTGCAGCGGGATGCGGTCGCCGACCTTCCAGCCGAAGCGCTCGGCCGTGCCGCGCCCGGAGATCGCCCCCTCGCGGTCGTCGACGAAGGCCTGCCACTGGTCATCGGGGACCGCGAACTCCGGGAACACCTTGCGCCAGGTCTCGGTGTCGATCGCGAACTGCGGGAAGAAGTTGCGCGGGTCCTGGTAGTTGCCGCCGAACCAGCTGGCGTGGGTGACCTCGATGCAATGCGGGATCTGGCGCAGCCGCTCCTGGTAGGACAGCGGCAGGGGAAGGATCAGCGAGATCCGGTTGCGGACCACCAGGCGGTCGGCGCCGGCCACGTCCACGCCCGCCGATAGTGCGGAATCGATCGTCACCAGCAGGCCGTACAGGAAGAGCGCGACCGCGATCGAGCCGACGGTGAGGATGGTCCGCGTCTTCTTGCGCCTGAAGTTGCGCAGGATCAGGGGCAGAAACCTCACGCTACCGGCTCCGTCGCCGGGTCGTGCACGAGCACGCCCTTGTCGAGGTGGAGCACCACGTCCGCCCGCTCCGCGGCCCGCGGGTCGTGGGTGACGATGAGGACCGTCTTGCCGTGATCCCTGGAGAGAGCGCTGAGCAGGTCGAGGATCTCGTCGCCGGACTTGCGGTCGAGGTCGCCGGTCGGCTCGTCGCACAGCAGGAAGGTCGGATCGGCGACGATCGCGCGCGCGATCGCGACCCGCTGCTCCTGGCCGCCGGAGAGCTGCCGCGGGTAGTGCTTGGCGCGATCCGAGAGGCCGACCAGGGCGAGCGCGGTCGCCACCTGCTGTCGCCGGCGGGCAGCGCCGAGCCGCGTCAGCAGCAGGGGCAGCTCGACGTTCTGGGCGGCGGTGAGCACCGGGATCAGGTTGTACATCTGGAATATGAAGCCGACGTGGCGGGCCCGCCAGGACGATAGCCGGCGCGCCGACATGCTTGTGATCTCGTCGCCGTCCACGGTGACCGAGCCGGAGGTCGGGACGTCGAGGCCGCCGAGCAGGTTGAGCAGGGTGGTCTTGCCGGAGCCGCTCGGGCCCATGAAGGCGACGAACTCGCCGGCGCCTACGTCGAGGTTGAGGCCCTGGAGCACGTCAATGGTCTCGGAGCCGCGGCGGTACTGCTTGTTGAGGTGGCGGACCCGGATCAAGCTGCCCGGGATGTCCGTGCCGTCGACGCTGACCATCCTGCCTCCCGTCGTCCCGCCCGCGCGGCGCCGCCCCGGTCAGCCGCCGACGCGGACGCGCTGCCCATCGACCAGCTCGCGGTCGGCACCCACGACCACCTGCTCGCCGGCCGCGACGCCGGCCAGGATCTCGAGGTCCGAGCCGAGTGGCCGCCCGACCGTCACCGCCCGGCGCTCGAGGTGTTCGTCCCGGAGGACGAAGACGACTGAGCGGTCACCGTCGCGGTGAACGGCCGACGACGGCACCAAGCTCTGCGCCTGCGGCGCGCTCTGAGCCTCGGCCGCTGACTCGCGGAACGCCACCTTGACCCCCATGTCGGGAAGGATCCGGGGATCGAGGGCATCGAAGGCCAGGCGTACCTTGACCGTCGCCTTCTGCCGATCGGCAGTCGGGATCACGGTCCGGACCGTGGCCGGGATGTGCCAGTCGGGGTAGGCGTCCAGCACGGCGTCGGCGGGCTGGCCCGGCGACACCTTGGCGATGTAGGACTCGTTGACGTCGACCTCGATCTCGAGCGAGGCCATGTCGACGATGGTCGAGATCCCGGTGCGGGTGAAACCGCCGCCGGCGGAGACCGGGGACACCATCTCGCCGGGCTGGGCATCCTTTGAGACCGCGATGCCGTCAAACGGCGCCCGAACCGTGTAGTTCTCGAGGTCCTGCTCCGCCACCGCGAGCTCGGCCTCGGCCGCGGCCAGCGAGCGTCGCGCCACCTCGAGCCGCGCCCGCAGCCCGTCGACGGCAGCGGTCGCGGAGTCCAGGTTCTGCTGGCTCGCCACGCCCTGATCGCGTAGCTCGAGGGTGCGGCGCAGCGTGCGCTCGGCGTCGGCGAGGGAGACCTCGATCTCGTCGAGCGAGGCGCGGGCGACGTCGCGCGCGGCGCGGATCGCGTCGTGACGGCGGCGGGCGTCCGAGTCGTCGAGCCGGGCGAGGACTTGGCCCTCGGTGACGCGCATGCCCTCGTCGACCAGGACCTCGGTCACCTTGCCGGTGATCTTGGCGGACACGGTGGCGCGGCGGCGTGGGGTCACATAGCCGGAGGCATTGAGCACGGTCGCAGCGGCACCCCCAGCGACAGCGGGGCGGGCGGCAGCGACCTCGACAGTGACCGTGCCGCAGCCGCGCGTGAGCAACACCGCAGCCACGACCACCACGACCAGGGCGGCGGCGACGGCGATCGGCCATCTGCGGGAGGCGCGCGACGCGCGCTCCTCGCGGTCGATCCTGAGGTCGGMSAGCGTGGGCTTGGTGGGCGTTCGGTCGGACACGGCGCGCATCTCCTTCAGGCGTCCGCAACATCCAGGGAAGCCAGGGGCTTCCAGGGGTGGAYGCGCCTCKCTCGGGAGCGGAGTCTAGCATCCCGTGACACGCCCGTGACAGTAGCGGACACCGGATGGCTTGGCGCGGTGTGAAGGGAGAGAGTGCCGGGAAGCCGCGGGGAGGCGGGGCGGCCAGGGCCATCTGGCGTCGATCGGCATGCGGTTGAGAAGGATGGAACGAGAGGGTATCCGATCGTACCTTCGTCAACGTCCACGGTCCGGGTGCCTTTCCCCGCGACTCAGCTCTGGAGAGAGTCCCATCTCTCGTTCTCGGCCGGGGGCTCCAGGCGCCCACCGAGGTGGGCGGCGAGGAAGCTCTCGATCGCCGCCCAGCGCCTCGATACGTTGATCGGGACCCCACCGCTCATGTGCCCCGCGTTGGGGAACAGGAGGTAGGTGACGTCCTCGCCGCGCTCGCGCAGGGCGGCCGCAAGGCGGTCGGCGTGCTCCTTCGTGGCCCTCACATCGTTTGCGTTGTGCATCAGCAGCAGCGGGCGAACGATCTTGTCGGCCGAATAGAGCGGGCTGAACCTCCTCAGGAGCTCCGGGTCCTTGCCCATGTGCGTCTCGAACCTCGCCCGGCCTACGGTCCAGCTCGGCGGCATGGAGGCCAGGAACAGATTGAGGTCGCTCATGGCGTTCATGGCGATGCCGCACCTGAACTCCTCGGGGTGGAACGCCAGCGCGGCGAGAGCGGCGTAGCCCCCGAAGCTCCCTCCCATGATGGCGACTCGCGACGGATCGGCCAGCCCCTGGGCGACGACCCAGTTCTTGCCGTCGACGAGGTCCTGTATAACCTTGCCGCCCCACTCCAGGTTCCCGGCATTCTGAAATGCCTTTCCGTAGCCCGTCGAACCCCGGAAGTTGACCTGGAGAACAGCGTAACCGCGGTTGGCGAGGAGCTGCACGGGCAGCTCGAGGTTCCAGAAGTCCCGGGCCCAGGGCCCTCCATGGACCCGAACGACGAGCGGCAGGTCCCGCGCGGGCACGCCCACGGGCAGCGTGAGATAGCCGAAGATGGTGCGACCGTCCGAGGCCCGGAACTGCACAGGTGTTTTCGGGGCCAGGGGAACGTCCTCGAGCTTCGGGTCCTCGGAGAAGAGGAACGTCGCCTTCCTGGCAGAGCGGTCGTAGTGATAGTAGGCGGTTGGACGGTTGGAGGCGCCGTAGCGGACGAGCCAGGCGCGGTCCTTCCGGTCGCGGCTCCGGATCTGGATGTCGCCGTCCCTGACCTTCCCCAGGAGGTCGAAGTCCTCCCGGATCCGCTCGTCCAGGAAGACCCAGGTTGTCCTCTCCTTCTCGTAGGCGACGGCCTCCAGCGAGCGCCGAGTCGGGTTGACCATCACTTCCGTGACGTCGTACTGCCAGTCTGGGCTGACAGTCCTCGTCGCTCCCGAACGCAGATCGACCTCGATCAGGCGCTCGGCGTCGGCCCCCAGGCTCGTGACGATGACGACCCCCCGCTCGTCGGCCGAGAGCCCGACGACTCCCGTCGCGTCCGAGTAGGTTTCGTCGGCTCCCCACGCGATGATCGTCCTCCACCGGGACCTCGCGTCGTCGCGTGCGCGGACCTCAGAGGAGCCGTCAGGCTTCAGCGCTTCAGCCACCCTTGCCCGCATCCGGCTGTCGGCGTAGAACCGAACGACATCGCCGGGGTTGGCAGTGTCGAAGACTAAGGCGCCAGTCYTGAGGTCGAGGCGATAGAGGTCGAAGAACCGYTCGTCCCTGGCGTTGATGTGGAGGAGGAGCGTGTCGGGATGCCGGRYGTCGACGATCGGGCTCTTGACCCGRGCWCCTSYCAGCGGYGTCAGATCCCGAGTCYGCCGGGTRCGGATGTCGGTCTGGAAGAGGTGCGTGTTCTCGTCGCCGTCCGTGTCCTTGAGGTAGAGCAGGTGCGYGCCGTCCGCCTGCCAGAAGCACGAGTAGATGGCCTCATCGGCCTCCTCGGTGACGACCCGGTCGTCGCTCCTTCCCACTGTCTTCACCCACAGGCTCACGACGCCGCGATGGGGGGCGCTGTAGGCGATCAGGGTCCCGTCCGGCGACAGGACCGGATTGCCGCGCTCTGATTCCTCGAGGATGACCGAGCGAGGGATCAGTGGGGGTAAATCGGCTCCGACGTGCAAAGGGACGCTCACGAAGAATGCCGCCACGAGGCTCGCGGCGGCCATCGATCGAGACTCCGTGGGAGCAGCTCTCATCGCGAACTCCTCGGGGAAGGCTACGGATCAGGGGGGGCCGGGTTTTCTCGGGAGACAGCTCGTCGGGTCGCCGGCGGCTCAGGGCATGGGGAGCTTGGCCAGCTCCTCGCGCGCACCCGCGGCCGGTGGCGCGTCCAGAGCGACGGCGTCGATTCACTCGTAGCAGCGCCGCGAGCTGCCGGTGCACGCGGGCCATTGAGAGGACATCGGTTGTGTGGCGTGAGAGATTCGCCTAATGGAAGTCGTGGCTCCTGATCGGCGCGACGGCGTGGATCCCCTCGAAGCGGCGCGCCTTCACCG
>PQAJ01000222.1 GCA_003105185.1 Holophagae bacterium | reverse complement strand
GGGAGCTGGGTCTTCCACGCCCAGGACACCCCGACGATTACCGACCAGCGGCTGGTGTCGCCGTCGATCGTCCTGCCGCCTGCAGACCAAGCGCCGATCACCCTCCAGTTCTGGAACTACCAGTCGATCGAGGATTCGTCAGGCGGCTGCTACGACGGCGGCATCCTCGAAATCTCGACCAGCGGCGGAACCACCTGGGTCCAACTCACGCCGACGCGTGACACCGATCCCTACGACGGGATGGTCTCCTCGGGCTACGGCAACCCGTTGGCTGGCATGAATGCCTGGTGCGGCCAACCCCATACCTGGCGCGAGGTGGTGGTCGAACTCGACGCCTACGCCGGCCAGACCGCGCAGTTCCGCTTCCGCCTTGGCACCGACTCATCGGCTGGCGTTGACGGCTGGGACATCGACGACGTCGTCGTTCAGTCGTGCGTGCCGTCCGAGCCCGGGCTGCTTCTCCGGCGGATTCGAGAGCGGCTCCGGCCTCGGACTTGAGCGCGACGATTCCCTGGCGAACGTCCCCGTGCCTGATGCCGGCATCCCGAGATCGGAGCCGTCGGGAGCGGGCGCGGAGACGAGCGGGGTTGGGTGGCGCGCCGGAGAGGACTCGACCGTGTCGAGAGGCAGCGGAGTGCGGCTGTTGCCGAGGGGGTCGGGACGAGGGCGGGGGGCGGCTTACGGCCACCCGCTGGCCTCGACACGACGCCGCGCGCGCAGCGCGCGAGCAACCGCCAACCGTCGGATCCGAGGTCCTCACACGATTCAATCCTGAAAGCACCTTCAGCGATCCCTGGCCCAATCCTGGCTCGGGTTGCCGGTACCACGGCTCAGCGTTTGACCACGGCATCCCGACTCGAACTCGGCGGTGTCACAAAGTTGACACAAGTTCTCATCTAGCGTAGGCTCCCTCCGTGAAAACCGCGCGCCACGTTTCATTCATGAGAAGCCAGTCATGAAACGGCCCAACATCCTTCGCACGGTCGTCGGGGTCGCCGCCCTCTGGTCGATTCTCTCGGCAACCGCTTGGGCCGCGTCGAACGAAAGTGTGACCGTCGTCGGCGACTGGACAATCACCATCACCGATCTTGGCGAGTTGCCGGGCGGCACCTACTCCTCGGCCTACGGCATCAACGACACCGGCAAGATCGTCGGCGTGGCTGCCGACGGTGCCGGAACGCTCTGGACGGTGCAGTGGGTGAGCGGGCAGATCTCAGTCATTCCTGATCTCGGTGGTGGGCTGGCCGTGCCCGAGGACCTCAACGATGCGGGCGAGATTGCAGGGGGACAATCCCTCGGCGGCTTCCTGCACCTCGGCATCTACTGGGATGCCCAGAACAACCCGATCTTGCTTCCCGGCCTCCCGAACGGCTCCTCGAGCCTCGTGTCGGCGCACGCGATCAACGCGTCGGGACACGTGGTGGGGATGGCCCAGGAGGAAGGGCCGAACTACTTCGGACACGCCGTCGTGTGGCTGGCGAGCGTATTCCAGACCGACCTCGGTTTCATGGGCGGCGGGACATACTCCGAGGCCTACGGAATCAACGACCTCGGCCACGTCGTCGGCGTCGCCAGCGTCGCCAGCACCGAGCAACACGCGTTCCTCTGGACGAACGGTCAGTTCACCGACCTGAGCACGTGGATCGGGGGCGGTGCGGCATCAATCGCCTACGCGATCAATAACAACGGCGACATCGTCGGCGTTAACTCCGGCGTCGCATCACTCTGGCAGAACGGCGCGGTGCAGGCGCTGCCGATGCCGGCGGGAATCTCCGCCTACACACCGGCCATCGATATCAACGATGCCGGCGACATCATCGCCACCGGATCGAAAGGATATCCAATCGAAGTGGGCGTGCTCTGGCGCAACGGCGAATCCATCGACCTTGGCACGCTGCCAGGCGGCACCATCAGCCGCGCCCGACGCATCAACGCTGGTGGCGAGATCGTCGGCGAAGCCAACACCCCCGACTCGGGCCCGTTCCACGCCGTGAAGTGGACGGTCACGCCCAGCGCGGCGGCGGTTTTCGCTGATGGCTTCGAGTCCGGCGACACCTCGGCGTGGAGCGCGACTGTCCCCTGACGAACGTCCGCGTGTCTGATGCCGGCATACCTTAGTCGGGCGCGTCGGGCGCGGAAGAGACCGTGGCGCGCCGGGAGGGTTCGACCGTGGCGAGGGGCAGCGGAATGTGGCTGCGGCCTCTGGGTGGGTGTGAGGAGGCGGTCTGCAGCCACCCGCTGGCCCCGACACGACGCCGCGCGCGAAGCGCGCGAGCAACCCACAACCGTCGGATCCGAAGTCCTCGTACGATTCAATGCTAGCGGTACTTTTCTGGGCTGCCCTAGCCCAATCCTGGCCCGGGCTGCGGATGCCTCAACATAGATATGATTTTGGCCTCGCGCGACTCACCCTCGGAGTTGAAGAACTTGAGGTTGACGGTGACCGGCTGGGTGCCGCCGTTCTGGCAGCCGACGTTGGCGCGGGAGTCAGGGTCCTGGGACAGGAAGATGATGCGCTGCGGCTCGGTGCCCATCGCGGAAAGCCGCCCAGCGCGATGGCTACTGTCTAACCGCTCGGGACTGCTTCGCCCAGCTGCCCCGGGTGCGCAATGACCGGTCGCGGTACATGGACGAAACGCCGGGGAGGCGACAGAATGCCTCCTGCGGCCCCGGCCGTCGCGTGCGGG
>PQAJ01000221.1 GCA_003105185.1 Holophagae bacterium | reverse complement strand
GAGAAGGAGGCCCGCGCCACCGGCACCCTCAACCACCCGAACATCCTCGCGATCTACGACATCGGCAGCCACGAGGGCTCCCCCTACCTGGTCGAGGAGCTGCTCGAGGGGCAGACGCTGCGCGAGGCGCTGCGCAGCGGCCCGCTGCCGGCGCGCCGGGCGGTCGAGGTGGCGGTGCAGGTGGCGCACGGGCTGGCGGCCGCCCACGGCAAGGGGATCATCCACCGTGACCTCAAGCCCGAGAACCTGTTTGTGACCGCCGGGGGACACGTCAAGATCCTCGACTTCGGTCTGGCGAAGCTGGCCGAGGCGCGGCTCGGCGGTGACCTGGAGCGCGAGGCTGAGACGCTGATTCAGAGCACGGAGTACGGGGTGGTGGTGGGCACGGTGGGCTACATGTCTCCGGAGCAGGTGCGGGGGCTGCCGTGCGACCACCGGGCGGACATCTTCGCGCTCGGCTGCGTGCTGTACGAGATGGTCTCGGGGCGGCGGGCGTTCACCGGGCCGACTCCTGCGGACACGATGTCGGCGATTCTCTCCAAGGAGCCGCAGCCGCTGGCCGAGGCTGGAGGTGAGATCCCGGCGGCGCTGCAGGGGATCGTCGATCGCTGTCTGGAGAAGCGGCCGGAGGACCGCTTCTCGTCGGCGCACGACCTGGCGCTGGCGCTGGAGGCGGCTTCGCAGGTGGTGCCGCCGTCAGCAATCACGGCGCCGGCGCCATGGCTGCGGCGCCGGTGGCTGCTGATCGGGGCGGCAGCGGCTGCGGCAGCCGTGCTGGCCGTGGCTGCGGTGCTGGTGCTCAAGGTCGCGGCGCCGGGCCGGGAAGCCCAGGGCACCAAGCCGCCGAAGATCGTGGTCCTGCCGTTCGAGAACCTCGGCTCGCCCGAGGACGCGTACTTCGCGAGCGGCATGGCCGACGAGATCACCAGCCGGCTCGCCAACGTGCAGGGCTTGGGGGTGATCTCGCGGACGACGGCGGCACAGTACGAGCACACGCGGAAGACCGTGAAGCAGATCGCCGCCGAACTCGGGGTCGATTACGTGCTCGAGGGGAGCGTGCGCTGGGAGCACAATCAAGGGAAGGAGAGCCGGGTGCGGATCACGCCGCAGCTGATCCGGGTGGTGGACGACACCCACGTCTGGGCCGACCGTTACGACCGGGTGCTGGCGGACGTGTTCGCGATGCAGTCGGAGGTGGCGGAGAGCGCGGTTGCGGCGATGGGCGTCGCGCTGCTCCCGCAGGAGAAGAGCAGGCTGGCCGAGATCTCGACGGACGACCTGGAGGCGTACGACCTCTACCTTCGCGGTATGGAACTGTTCGCCCGAGGCGAGACCTGCGAGATGTTCGGAGACGTTTTGGAGAAGTTCCAGGCGGCAGTCGATCGCGACCCCCGCTTCGCACAGGCCCTCGCCATGACCGCCTCGACCCACCTCGCGATGTTCTGGATTGACTGCGAAGGAGGTCAGGAACACCTTGACAAGGGGAGGCAGACAGCCGAACGTGCAATCGAGCTCCGGCCCGACCTGGCGTTGCCCCACCAGGCACTTGGCGATTACTTCTATCGCGGTCTGCAAGACTGCCGGCGAGCCCTGGAAGAATACGCCGCGGCCCTCACGATCCAGCCCAGCAACGCCTTGGCACTTCTCCAGATGGGCATGGCCTTGCGTTTCCAGGGGCGCTGGGAGGAGGCGGTGTCGGCTTTCAGCAAGGGGCTCGAGCTGGACCCGAAGAACGTCCACCTGCTGCACCACTTCGCGGTGACTTGTATCGGAATTCACCGCTACGCAGAAGCTGACCGTGCACTCGGGCTGGCGATCGCCCTGAGCCCACAGTGGGACTGGCCATACGGTAACAAGGCGGAGCTCCAAGTCCAGTGGCATGGCGACCTGGACACGGCTCAGGCGATCCTCGAGCAGGCCAGCCACGTTGCCGGAATCAATGAGAGCTTCCTGGGTACCTGGCGGTGGCTTGCGCTGCTGCGCCGCGACTATCCCGAGGTTCTGCGGCTGCTCGAGGAGGAGGAACGGCAAATCAAAGGAGATGACTTGGAGGAACGCTCGGCCATCTTCTTGCTGAGAGGACAGGCGCAGGTGCTGATGGGCGAGGGAGATCTCGCCCGTCGTTCCTACGAGGCCGCGCGCGTCGAGCTGGAGAAGAAGATCGCGCAGGACCCCGATGACGCCGGGCTCCGCAGCTCGCTCGGGATCGCCTACGCGGGGCTCGGTCGGCACACTGACGCAGTGCGAGAGGCAAGACTCGGCTGTGACCCCATGCCGGTGACGAAGTGCGGGATGCCACTCACCTGGTGCCTCCGGGATATGGCCCTCGTCTACACGATGGTTGCGCAACCGAGCGAAGCTATCGCCAAATTGGACGAGCTGCTATCGCGAAATGGCAGTTTCACGGCCCATACGCTGCGGCTGGACCCCACCTGGGACCCGCTGCGATCCGATCCGCGCTTCCAGGCGTTGCTCACCAAGTACGAGGTCAAGGAATGATCGGCTCGCGGCTCGGTCCGTACGAGATCGTCGCGCCGCTCGGCTCGAGGGTGGCGGGCGCACATGAACCCTCGACCGGGTGGGAGGGCCGGCCCACCTCCTGAGAAGGACGGCGAGGAGGGCCGGATCTGAGAGCGTGTCTCGATCAGATCCCAGCGTTCGAAGCGGCTCGGCTCTTGCGCCCGACATCCCCCGGGGATAGATTCAACTCAGCAGCAGATCCAACAAGGAGGCCGCCATGGGGACTCCGGTGGCGTGTCGCGTGTGGGCGTTCGCTCTCAGCAGTGCACTGCTCATGCCGTTCGCGCCTGGTGGCACAGCCGGGATTGCCCTGGCCCAGGAGCAGGAACCCGAAACGACTCCGGAGCAGCAGGAGGCCATCGCGCAGGCCGAGCAGAAGTCGTTCGAGGAGGAGATCACCGTCACCGGGTCCCTTATCCCCCGGCCGACCCTCGAAGCGATGAGCCCGGTCGCGGTGCTGGAGCCCGAGGAGATCACCTACCGGGGGATCACCCGCCTCGAGGACCTGCTGATCACCTTGCCGCAGGTGTTCGTGGCGCAGAACTCGACGGTCACCAACGGGGCGAGCGGCACGGCGACCGTGGATCTGCGCTACCTAGGGCAGGTCCGCACCCTGGTGCTGGTCAACGGCCGCCGGCTGCCTGTCGGCGACGCCTTCGCCACGGTGGCGGACCTCAACTTCATCCCAGCGGCGCTGGTGGAGCGGGTCGACGTGCTCACCGGAGGCGCGTCGTCGGTGTATGGCGCCGACGCGATTGCGGGCGTCGTCAACTTCGTCCTCGACACCGACTTCGAGGGCTTCCGGGGGGGCGTCGAGTACGGCGTCTTCCAGCACGATAACCGTAACGAGGTGGCGCAGGCCATCAACGCGGCGATCGGCTTCGACTATCCCACCGGGAGCGTGTGGGACGGCGACATTGCCAGCGCCAACGCCGCGATCGGCCACAAGTTCGCTGACGGCAGGGGCCACGCCTCGGTCTATCTCGACTACCGCCGCACCGAGGCCATCACCAAGAGCGAGCGCGACTACACGAACTGCGCCATGGACATCAGCTCGACGGGCCCGGTCTGCAGTGGCTCGCCCTTCATCCCGGCCGGCCGTTTCGTCGTCTACAACCGGGACTACACGGACAGGGGCGACTACGTGCTCGATCTGCCGACCGGAGACCAGCTGCGCCCCACAACCGACAGCGACGTCTACAACTACGCTCCCTACAACTACATGCAGCGCCCCGACGAGCGATGGCTGGGCGGCGGCTTCGTCAACTACGTCTTCAGCCCGCAGGTCGAGGCCTACGCCGAAGTCATGCTGATGGACGACTACACCGACGCGCAGATCGCGCCCTCCGGCGACTTCCGAAACACGAAGGTCCTCAACTGCGACAACCCGATGCTCAGCCCGCAGCAGCGCGAGCTGCTGTGCACGCAGTGGGGCTACGCCGAGGACGAGTACGCGAACGTGTACATCGGGCGCCGCAGCGAAGAGAGCGGCCCGCGAACGAACATCATGCGCCACACCACCTGGCGCTTCCTCGCCGGCCTGCGCGGCGACCTCAGCGACGCCTGGAGCTACGACGTCTACGGCCTGTACAGCCAGATGGTGAGCCCGCAGGAGTACATCGGCGATCTCAGCGTGCCTCGGATGGCCGACGCGCTCGACGTGATTGGCGACCCGGACGACCCGAGCACCTGGGAGTGCCGGTCCGGCAACGAGGGCTGCGCGCCCTGGAACATCTTCCAGGTCGGCGGGGTGACCCAGGAAGCACTCGACTACATCATGGTGAACATGGTCCTGGACTCCGGGACCAGGACCGAGATGGTCAGCGGCGTGCTCAACGGCGACCTGGTGCAGTGGGGCCTCAAGCTCCCGACCGCCACCGAGGGCATCCGGCTCGCGCTCGGCGCGGACTACCGGAGCGAGATGCTGTACATCCATCCGGACGACAACTGGGAGTCCGGAAACGGCTCCGGCCAGGGGGGCCCGACGGCTCGCGTCGACGGCCGCTACGACGTCGCCGAGCTCTACCTAGAGGGACTGGTCCCGATCGTGCAGGACGCACGCGGGGCCCGGGACCTCAGTCTGGAGCTCGGCTACCGCTTTTCCGACTACAACCTTGCCGGCAGCCACCCCACCTGGAAGGCCCAGCTCTTGTACGCGCCGACCTCGGACGTGAAGCTGCGTGGCGGTGTGGCCCATGCGGTCCGCGCGCCCAACGTGGGGGAGCTGTTCACGCCCCAGGGGCGTAGTTACGGTTACGTGGACCCGTGCGCCAACGATCCGGTCACCGGCGAGCCCGGCGCCACGCTCGAGGAGTGCGTGCGCACCGGCCTCAGGCCGGAGCAGTACGGCCACCTCATAACCCCCCCCTCGATTTACTACAACAGCTACATCTTTGGCGGCAACCCAAACCTCGATCCGGAGACCGGCGACACGCTCACGGCCGGGATCGTCCTGACGCCAGGCGGAGCTCCGGGTCTGTCGGCGACGGTCGACTACTACGACATCCGGATGGAGAAGACGATCGGGACCATCGGGTCGGAGGACACCATCGCGACGTGCATGAGGACCGGGGACCCCGTCGTCTGCGACCTGATCCACCGCGACGCCACCGGCTCGCTGTGGCTCACGCCAGATGGTTATGTCATGGAGACCAATCAGAACATCGGCGAGCTCGCCAGCCGGGGCATCGACGTCAATCTCAGCTACCTCCTGCCCGTCGGCACTGCCGGCATCCTCAACCTGGGCCTCGTCGGCACCTACCTGCTCGAGAACAGCATCACCACCCCGCTCTTCGGCTACGACTGCGCCGGCTACTTCGGCAACCAGTGTGGCGTGCCGATGCCCTGGTGGCGCCACCGTTTCGTGGTCAATTGGGAGACCACCTTCGACACCGTGTTCAGCCTGGGTTGGCGCCTGATCGGTCCCTCGACCAACGACGACGCCAGCCTTGACCCTGATCTCGGGGACCCCGAGTCCGTCGAGGCGTGGGAGGCCAGCGGCGCCTACGAGCTCCACGCCTACAGCTACCTCGACCTGTCGGCGACCTACAACGTCACGAGCGGCATCCAGCTCACGGCCGGGATCAACAACATCTTCGACATCGAGCCGCCTCTCGGCCCGGGGATCGGGCCCGTCGACTACGGGCCGGGCTTCTACGGCACCTACGATCCGTGGGGCCGCTTCATCTACACGAGCATTCGGTTCACCTACTAGCCCGCGTTTCTCACCGTCCTCCTGAATCGAGGCGGAAGTGACCGGTGGGCGCTGCCAGGCATCGATCTCCGCATCACTCGAGTGGCGGTGCCGATTGGCGGTGCCAGGCACCGATCTCCGCATCAGTTGATCACCCGCGCCTGCTCGCCGAGGAGCTGGGCCAGGAGGTTCTCGAGCGCGACCTGCCACGTAAGCGGATGCCCCGCGAGGTCCTCGCGCCGTTCCTGCTCGAGCAGCCGCAGTACCATGTCGGTGTCGATCTCTTTCTGCGCACCGATCGACTGGGCCCAGAACGGGGTGTCCTCGGAGAGGATGCCCTCGGCCCCGGCGCGGACGACCAGGGCGCGCCGTCGAGTCGGTCGGTGCGGCCCGCGCCCACTGCGGCGATGGCGATGGCGCCACCAGCTTCCAACACGACGGCGAAGCAGAGCGCAAGACGCCCTGCTTCGCGTACGCTGCGAGCAGAACTTTTGGTCACAGCTATCTCCAGTCTCGACGTCTGTCGGGCCCACCTGACGGGCTGGCGACCAACCATGTGAATCTTCCTGTTCGCCGGGCGATTCCCGATGTCCGCAGGCGTGGGACCGTCCCAATCGAGAATCAGTGGCACCTTGCCGGAAGCCCCTGCCATCCCGATGCAAAAGGGGTAGAGTTGGAGGCGGGAAATCCAATCACATGATCCCGGGCGACCGTCTCGGCCCGTACCAGATCGTCGCGCCGATCGGCGCCGGCGGGATGGGGGAGGTGTGGCGGGCGCGGGACGAGCGGCTCGGCCGGGACGTGGCGATCAAGGTGCTGCCGGCGCAGTTCGCCGATCACCCGGAGCGGCTGCGCCGCTTCGAGCAGGAGGCGCGGGCGGTCGCGGCGCTCTCCCACCCCAACATCCTCGCGGTCTTCGACGTCGGCACCCACGAGGCCATCCCGTACCTGGTCACCGAGCTGCTCGAGGGCGAGAGCCTGCGCGACCGGCTCAAGGCTGGCGGCCTGACCGTCCGCAAGGCGGTGGAGATTGCGGTCCAGATTGCGCACGGTCTCGCAGCCGCCCACGAGAAGGGGATCGTCCACCGCGACCTCAAGCCTGGCAACGTCTTCGTCACCACGAACGGTCAGGTCAAGATCCTCGACTTCGGGCTGGCCAAGCTCACGCAGCCGGAGACCACGTCCAATTCGCACGCTACAACGATGAGCGATGAGCCGTCGACGGAGAGCGGGACGGTGCTGGGGACGATGGGGTACACGTCTCCGGAGCAGCTGCGTGGGGAGCGGGCGGACGCACGCAGCGACATCTTCTCGTTCGGGTGCGTGCTGTACGAGATGCTGTCTGGGAGGTCGCCGTTTCTGAAGGGGACGGGGGCGGAGACGGTGGTGGCGATCATGAGCGAGGATCCGCCACCGCTGTCGGGGACCGGGAGGGCGATCGGGCCGGCGTTGGAGGAGATCGTCAGCCGATGTCTGGAGAAGCGGCCTGAGGACCGCTTCTCGTCGGCGCACGATCTCGCCTTTGCGCTGCAGGCGTACTCGGCGGGGTCGGAGATCCCGGTGACGGCGAAGGTGGCGGTCCGGGTGCCGCGGGTGCGGAGGTCGTGGCTGGTGTGGGCGGCTGGATTGGCCCTCCTCGTGGCGGTGGCGGCGGCGCTTCTCGTGTGGAGACCGTGGAGAGGCGCGGCGCGTGCTGCGAGCTTCGAGCCGAGCAGCGTGGTGGTGGCGGAGTTCGAGAACCGGACCGGCGATGCATCGCTGGACACGGTGGGCACGCAGGTCGCGGACGCGCTGGCCAACGACCTGCTGAAGACGGGCGAGCTCAAGGTCGCCGTCAACCCCGGGGCGCTGGAGGGGGAGGGAGCGTCCGGCGGCGACCCGTTGCTGCGGCTGGCCCGGGCCACGCGCGCGGCGCTCGTGGTCGCCGGCACGTACGACCTGCGGGGCGATCAGCTCGAGGTGCAGGCGCGGGTGGTCGATCCATGGAGTGGGCAGGGGGTGTACACGGCGGTGCCGGTGCGCTGCCCGCGCGGCGATCCGCTGTCGGCGCTCGAGCCGCTGCGCCAGCGCGTGACCGGCGCCGTTGTCTGGAACCTCGACCGAAAGCTGATGTCAATGAACAGGGGGTACAAGCCACCGAGGTACGACGCCCTGGTCGAGTATCGTGAGGGCGCGGCCGACTTCGGCAGAGACTCCGCCGCTGCCGACGCGCACTTCGTTAAGTCGTTCGCGCTCGACCCCGAGTTCGACCTGGCGTGGCTGATGCACCTGCAGAGACTCGAGCCCGAGGAACGAGACAAGGAGCTCGCGGTCCTCGAAGCGAACCTCGGTCGGATGGGTCCCGCCGAACGTCTGATGGTCCAGTGGCTGCGCGCCGAGGTGGAGGGGCGGATCGTCGATGCGCTGGCGGCCTATCGCGAGCGGGCGGCCGTCACGGGGACGTCCCCCGCGAACTTCAACCTCGGCATCGGGGGTTACGAGATGGCGTTGAACCACCCCGCCGCGGCCATTCGCGCGTTCTCGAGCTTCCCGGAGGACTTTGGGGAGCTTCATTACTCGCTCGACTTCATGCCGACGTGGCGCCTCGCTCAGGCGTACCACATGAATCGCGACTACAAGGCGCAGCTCAAGGTCGCCCGTGAGGGCGAGCGCCGCTTCCCGGGCGTGCTTGGCTTCTACTCACAGGAGGCCGCCGCCCTCGCCGCGCTCGGCCGCCTCGACGAGATCGAGAGTGTGATCCAGGCGAGCGGCGCCGTGCAGGGAGGGGTTCGCGCCGGCTGGTCGTTGGAACCCATGCTCATCGCCGCGTCTGAGCTGCGCGCCCACGGCCACCGCGAAGCCTCCCTGAAGGTGGCGGAGGAAATTGCTGCCTGGTGCCGGGAGCGTCCCGCCGCGGAGGCCGCGGATTACCGAGAGGTGCTCATGTCGGCCCTGATTTTTGCCGAGCGGTGGTCGGAGGCGAAGGCGATCGCTGACGCTCTGCTCACCGAGAACCCGGATGACATCGACGTTCGTCGAGTCGTCGCGACGCTCGCGGCGCGCCTCGGCGATGCGGCGCAGGCGCGGGGGATCGAGGCGGAACTCGCCGCCCTCACCCGGCCGTACCTCTATGGCGTGCACACCTACTCGCGCGCGTGCATCGCGGCGCAGCTGGGCGAGAAGGATCGGGCGCTGACGCTGCTGCGCGACGCGTTCGGACAGGGGTTCCAATTCAGTGTTGACATCCACCTGGACTTCGACTTCGAGCCCCTGTGGGGCTACCCGCCGTTCGAGGAGCTGATGAGGCCGAAGGGGTGAGCGCGATGAGAGCCGGTGATCGCCTCGGCCCGTACCAGATCGTGGCGCCGATCGGTGCCGGTGGCATGGGCGAGGTCTGGCGGGCGCGCGACGCCCGGCTGGGTCGTGACGTCGCAATCAAGGTGCTGCCGGCGCAGTTCGCCGACCACCCCGACCGGTTGCGCCGCTTCGAGCAGGAGGCGCGGGCGGTCGCGGCTCTGTCCCACCCCAACATCCTCGCGGTCTTCGACGTCGGCACTCACGAGGCCATTCCCTACCTCGTCACCGAGCTGCTTGAGGGCGAGAGCCTGCGCGACCGGCTCAAGGCCGGTGGCCTGACCGTCCGCAAGGCGGTGGAGATCGCGGTCCAGATCGTCCACGGCCTGGCGGCCGCCCACGGCAAGGGGATCGTCCACCGCGACCTCAAGCCCGAGAACCTGTTCGTCACCACCGATGGCCAGGTCAAGATCCTCGACTTCGGCCTGGCGAAGCTGACCGAGGCGCGGCTCGGCGGTGACCTGGAGCGCGAGGCCGAGACGCTGGTGAAGAGCACGGAGTTTGGGGTGGTGGTGGGCACGGTGGGCTACATGTCCCCGGAGCAGGTGCGTGGGATGCCGTGCGACCACCGGGCGGACATCTTCGCGCTCGGCTGCGTGCTCTACGAGATGCTCGCAGGAAGGCGGGCATTTGCGGGGCCGACCCCGGCAGACACGATGTCGGCGATTCTGACGAAGGATCCGCCGGCGATCGCCGGTCCTGACCGCGACGTCCCGGCTGGTTTGCAGGGGATCGTCGGCCGGTGTCTGGAGAAGCGGCCGGAGGACCGCTTCTCGTCGGCGCACGACCTGGCGCTGGCTCTGCAGGCGTCGTCGGGCATGTCAGCCGCGACGGCGCCGGGGAAGCGGTGGCGGATGGTTGGGCTCGTGCTCGCGGCGATTGCCACGCTGGCCGTGGCTGCGGTGCTGGTGCTCAAGGTCGCGGCGCCGGGCCGTGAAGCGCAGGTCACCAGGCTGCCGAAGATCGTGGTCCTGCCGTTCGAGAACCTCGGCTCGCCCGAGGACGCCTACTTCGCGGCCGGCATGGCCGAGGAGATCACCAGCCGGCTCGCCAACGTGCAGGGGCTCGGGGTGATCTCGCGGACGACGGCCGTGGAGTACGACCGGCGCGGCAAGACGGTCAAGCAGATTGGCGGCGACCTTGGCGTTGACTACGTGCTGGAGGGCAGCGTCCGCTGGGACCATGGAGCAGGCCGTGAGAGCCGGGTGCGGATCACGCCGCAGCTGATCCGGGTCGCGGATGACACCCACGTCTGGACTGATCGCTACGACCGGGTGCTGGCGGATGTCTTCGCCATCCAGTCGGAGGTGGCGGAAAGCGCGGTTGCGGCGATGGGGGTGAGGCTGCTGCCGCAGGAGAAGACGGCGCTGACCGAGATCTCGACCAACGACCTCGAGGCCTACGACCTGTACCTGCGAGGGCGGAACGCCGAGAAGGAGGTTGCGTACCGCGAGAACATCCAGGAAGCCCTGGAGTTGTTCCAGGCGGCGGTCGATCGCGACCCCGGCTTCGCGCAGGCCCTCGCCGGCGTCGCCGAGAACCACATGACGATGTACTGGCTGCGCCTCGACCGAAGTCAGGATCGACTTCTCAAAGCCAAGGCAGCAGCCGAGCGTGCGGTCGAGCTGCGACCGGACCTCGCGGAGTCCCACGTTGCCCTCGGCTGGTATTTCTATCAGGGGCTGCTCGATTACCCGCGAGCCCTCGATGAGTTCACTGCGGCCCTCAAGATTCAGCCCAGCAGTAGTGACGCCCATTTCGGAGTCTCTTCTGTCAGGCGCCGTCAGGGGCGTTGGGAGCAGGCGGCGGAAGCGCAGCGCAAGGCGCTCGAACTCGACCCGAAGAACGCTCAGTATCTCTACAGCGGTGGCTCGACATTCGTCCTCGCCAGACGCTACGCCGAGGCAGACCGTGCCCTTGGGCTGGCCATCGCCGTGAGCCCGAAAAGCGGCGACATCTACGGTGAGAAGGCGCTGCTGCAGTTGCAGTGGCATGGCGACGTGGAAGCGGCCCAGGCCATCGTCGATGAAGCCGGGCGGGTCCCAGGTCTTCACGAGGGGGGGCACCTTGCCTGGCTCGTACTCAGGATTGCCCTGGCCCGCCGCGACTACTCCGAGGCGGTGCGCCAGCTCGAGGCGCTGAGGCCCCCCGTCGACAGCCAGTGGGGGTACTGGCCCGCCTCCTTGTTTCGCGGAGAGTACGTGATGCTGGCCGGAGAGCTGGATCTCGCACACCAGTCCTTCGAGGCTGCTCGCCTCGAGCTCGAGCAGAAGGTCGCCCAAGACGCCGCTGACGCCCGGTACCACAGCTCACTCGGGATCGCCTATGCTGGGCTCGGTCGCCGCGTCGAGGCGGTGCGGGAAGCACGGCTCGGCTGCGAGCTGATGCCGGCGTCGCAGGATGCGTGGCGAGCCCTCAGGCGGATCGAGGATCTCGCCCTTGTCTACACCATGGTAGGGGAAACTGGCGAGGCAATCGCCCAGCTGGAAAAGCTGCTGCAGGGAAGCGGGGAGACGACGCCTCACCTGCTCCGCCTGGATCCCCGGTGGGACCCGCTGCGGTCGGACCCGCGCTTCCAGGCGCTTCTGACCAAGTACGAGGTCAGAGAATGACCCTCTCCCGCGGCACCTGCCTCGGGCCGTACGAGATCGTCGGGCCGCTCGGTGCGGGCGGGATGGGGGAGGTGTGG
>PQAJ01000220.1 GCA_003105185.1 Holophagae bacterium | reverse complement strand
GAGCCGCACCGAGCTCGGGTCCTTGCGCACCCAGCCGCGGGTTGAGGGGTCGAAGCGCAGCGACTCGATGTCGTACGGGTCGCCGGCCACCAGCTCGTAGTCGAAGTTGTAGGACGGTGGTGGCGAGCTCGTCTCCCACTCCAGGGTCGCGCCGCCCCACGGGTTGTTCGGGGCCTTCTCGCCGCGGAACAGCGAGTGCAGCAGGTAGCCGGCGACCACCACGAAGCCAAGCGCGAGGAGGTACGAGCCGTAGGTCGACGCCTGGTGGTAGGGCTTGAACTGCGGGAGGTAGTTGTAGTAGCGCCGCGGCATGCCGTGGCTGCCCATCACGAACTGGGTGAAGAAGGTGACGTTGAAGCCGACGAAGATCAGCAGCGCGCCGATGCGGCCCCAGCGCTCGCTGTACATCCGGCCGAAGAGCTTCGGCCACCAGTAGTGGAGGCCGCCGAGRAAGGCGATSACGGTGCCGCCGAACATSACGTAGTGGAAGTGGGCGACCACGAAGTAGGTGTCATGGAGGTGGATRTCGGTCGCCAGGGCGCCGAGGAACAGCCCGGTGAGGCCGCCGATCGAGAACAGGAAYAGGAAGGACAGGGCGTACAGCATCGGCGTTTCGAGGCTGATCGAGCCCTTGTACATGGTCGCCAGCCAGTTGAAGACCTTGACCGCCGACGGGATCGCCACCGAGAAGGTGAGCGCCGAGAACACCATGTTGGCGAGCCCCGACTGGCCGCTGGTGAACATGTGGTGGCCCCACACCAGGAAGCTGAGCACGGCGATCGCGATGCTCGACCAGGCGATGAAGCGGTAGCCGAAGATGTGCTTGTGGGAAAACACCGACATCAGCTCGGACATGATCGCCATCGCCGGCAGGATCATGATGTAGACCGCGGGGTGCGAGTAGAACCAGAAGAAGTGCTGGTAGAGCACCGGGTCGCCGCCGAGCGCCGGGTCGAAGATGCCGACCCCGAGCGTGCGCTCCGCGATCAGCAGCAGCAGGGTGATGCCGAGCACCGGGGTCGCCAGGACCTGGATGATGGCGGTCGAGTAGATGCCCCAGACGAAGAGCGGCATCTTGAACCAGGTCATGCCCTCGGGCCGCAGCTTGTGCACCGTCACGATGAAGTTCAAGCCCGTGAAGATCGACGAGAAGCCGAGGATGAAGGCCCCCAGCGTCATCGAGATCACGGCGGTGCCGGTGGTCGTCGAGTAGGGCGTGTAGAAGGTCCAGCCGGTGTCGACCGCACCCATGATGATCGACGAGACAGCGACCGCCGCGCCGATCATCCACAGCCAGAACGACGCCAGGTTGAGCCGGGGCAGCGCCACGTCCTTGGCGCCGAGCATCAGCGGCAGCACGAAGTTGCCGAGGGTGGCCGGGATGCCCGGAATGATGAACAGGAAGATCATCACCGCGCCGTGCAGGGTGAACATCTTGTTGTAAGTGTCGGCGCTCATGATGGTGGGGCCCGGCGTCAGCAGCTCGGTCCTCACCAGCAGGGCGAACACGCCGCCCAGGAAGAACGAGCTCAGGATACCGACCAGGTACATCACGCCGATCCGCTTGTGGTCGAGGGTGAACAGCCACGACAGCAGGCCCCGGCCGGCGGTCAGGTAGTTGTCGTGAGCGTGGGTTGGATGCGTGCCGGCAGGCGCGGCGCCCGGCGTGTCGACAGCCATGGTGTTCGCTCCTATCCGTTCCCGGAGAGGGACTTCAGGTACTCGATGATCGCCATGATCTCGGCGTCCTTGAGCCGCCCCTGGTAGGTCGGCATCACCGGCTCGAAGCCCGAGACCACCTTGGCCATCGGCTCCAGGATCGACTCGCGGACGTAGTTCTCGTCGACCGTCACCGTGCTGCCGTCAGCGAGCGGCTGGGTGTGCCCATAGATCCCGAGCAGCGAGGGCCCGACCTTGGCGGTGCCGTCGACCGAGTGGCACTGCTGGCAGCCGCGGACCTGGAACAGCTTGCGCCCGGCGTCGACCGGAGTCATGGTSTCGAGGAAGTTGGAGGCCTTCTCGAGCCAGATCTCGAACTCGCCCGGCGGGTGCACCACCACGGTCGCCAGCATGCCGGAGTGGCTGGTGCCGCAGTACTCGGCGCAGAACAGCTCGTACTCGCCRGGCTCCGTCGCCTCGAACCAGGCCTTGGAGTAGCGGCCGGGCACCACGTCCTGCTTGATCCGGAAGGCCGGGACGTAGAGGCTGTGGATGACGTCGGCCGAGGTCATGACCAGGCGCACCGGGCGGTTGACCGGGCAATGCAGGCTCGAGTCGACGTAGCCGTTCGGGTAGGTGAAGCTCCAGTTCCACTTCTGGGCGTCGACCAGGATCTCGTAGGCGTTGGCCGGCGCCGTCGACATGTCCAGGTAGCCCCGGAAGCCGAAGAAGAAGATCACCGCCACCAGGATCACCGGGATGATGGTCCAGGTCAGCTCGAGCGCCGTGTTGTGCTTCGCCGAGGCCTCGGCGCCAGCTCCGGCCCGCCGCCGGTAGCGGATGACGAACAGCGTCATGACGACCACGATCAGCAGGAAGAAGAAGACCGAGATCGCGAGGATGAAGTTGAACAGCCAGTCGACGTGACGGGCCACGGTCGAGACGCCTTGAGGCATCCAGAACGAGCCGTCCGAGCCCTGGGCCAGCAAAACCGACATTTCACCGAGCGTGCGCAGTGCCGTCATCTCTGGGTGCTCTCCATCGCTGCTCGCCGGCGCCGGCGGCTCTCCCGCAGCCACCACGTCCCGAGCGTGACGCCGAGGACCAGCACGGTCGCGCCGCCGCCGACGCGCATGATGTTCATGGCAATCGGGGCGTAGCTACGGCTGGCCGGGTCGTAGTGGTAGCAGTACATGATCAACTGGTCGAGCGGGCTCCCGATCTCGCCCTGCGAGGCCTCCATCAGGGCCAGCTTGAGGCTCTTCGCCGGGTACTCGATGCCGTACAGGTAGCGGGCGACCCGGCCGTCGGGCGTGATCACGAAGATCGCCGCCGCGTGGGCGTACTGGCCGCTCACCACGTCGTAGGTATAGCCGAAGCCCACCGTCTCGGCCAGCCGCTCGATGTTGACCTGGCGGCCGGTCAGGAAGTGCCAGCCGCGGGCCGCGGCCGGACGCTGGTAGCGCCGCAAGTAGTTGTCCTTCTTGGCCTTCGCGAGCTCGGGGGTCTCGAGCGGGTCGATCGACACCGTCACCATCTCGAACTCGACTCCCGGCGTCCAGTCCAGCTCTTCCATCCCGGCGACGACGCCGTTGAGCTGCAGCCCGCACAGCATCGGGCAGCGGTAGTAGTTGAGGGTCAGGATCACCGGCCGGGCGCCGTCGAAGTAGTCGCCGAGCTTGACGGTGCGCCCCCCTTCGTCGAGGAACTCGAGCTCGAGCGGCAGCGCGGCGTCGAGGTGCTCCTCGATGCCGACCTTGTCGAGCGCGGGAACCGCCTGGCCGGCGAGCTGCGCCGACGCCACGCCGGCCGCGCCGACCAGCAGCACCGCCACCGCGACGATCTCGAGATTCCTGAATCTCATGCGCCCCCTCGAGCCCTGCGCCCCGGGCCGGTCGTGTCAACCACCGCGCACCCGCCCGGATTCCGCGGCCGGCGACTCAGTTCGGCTGCACCGCTGACCACAGCGAGAGGTCCCCGGACTCGAAACCGTCGGCGAAGATGTGAGTCGTGCGCGCGCCCGCCAGCTCGGCCAGCGCCGCCACGCTCATCTTGAGGACCTCCTCCCCCATCGTGACCGAGAGATGATATGGGAGGTCGTCGGTCGTGTGGTAGTAGGGGTACTGGTACCAGTCGTTCTCGATCGCGAGCAGCGCCGGGATGCCCTGGTCGAGATAGGGCACGTGATCGGAACCCCAGGCATCCAGCGAGATCTCGATGCGCAGCGTCGAGTACTGGGCGGCGGCGTCGGCCAAGAGATCGACCAGAAACTGCGCGAAGGCCTCGCTCTCGAGCAGGCAGTCGAGGTCGCCGTCCGCCGTGTAGGCGATCATGTCGAGATCGAGCATCGCCTGGACCTTGGAGGCGTCGCCCGACACCACCAGATCAGCGACGTGGTCCTCCGATCCCAACAGCCCCTGCTCCTCGCCTGCGTAGCAGATGAAGAGCACGGTGCCCTCCGGCGGATGGGCAGTCAGCACCCGGGCCAGCTCGAGCACGCCGGCGCAGCCCGAGGCGTTGTCCTCGGCGCCCGGGGCCGCGGTCATCGGCGCTTCCGAGATCGAGTCGTAGTGACCGCCGACGATGTACCAGTCGTCGGGACGGGTCGAGCCGGGAAGAGTCGCGATCACGTTGTACGCGATCGTGCCGCCGACCATGAACGATGGTGTTTCGACGACCACGCCGGGCAGGTCCTCGAAGGCGGCAACCAGCCAGTCGCGGGCATCGAGAATCCCGGGGCCCTGGGTGTAGCGGTTGAAGAGCGCCAGCGTCTCGATGTCGACGAACCAGCGGTCGCCGTCGATCTCGTCGACCAGCCCCTGCACCGCAGGGTCCCAGCGGTGCGGGCTCGCGGCAGGGTGGTTGCCGGCCTGGCGCACCGCGACCATGCCCGGGCGGGCGGCGATCAGGCTCTGGTGGGCGCTGCGGTCGAGACCATCCGCGCCGGCCACCAGCTCGGCGCCAGCCCGCAGTGTGACCAGCGCCTGCCGCCCACCGCCGGCCACGACCTCGAGCCCCATCTCGTCGAGCTGGTCGGCGTCGAGCCCGCGGGCAAGCCAGAGGCGGTCGGGCTCGACAGGGTCCGCCAGCCGCCGCACCGGACGGCCGGCAGCGACTCGCGCCGGCATCGTAGCGTCGCCGCACACCAGCAGCTCGCCGCCGAGCTCGACCCACCAGCCGAGGCCGGCCGTGCTCTTGACGGCCTCGAGGCGCTGCCAGCCGATCTCGTGGATGTCGACGACCGCGCACGCGGCCGGAGGTTCGCCGCCGGCAGCACCGGCGAGCGACGGGCCCAGCACGATGGCGAACGCCAGGCTCGCAGCGCACCGCCACCGGCGACCGGCTCTCGTTCCAAGCATCCTTCACCTCGATCCTGGAGTGATGGCGAACCGCGCTGGCCCACCGAGAGTCGCGGTGAACCGTGGTCGCAACTTTACACCACCGCGTGGCCTGCCGTATCGTCGCCATGGGAGGCTGCAACGATGTCCTTCACCCGCGAGCCAACAGCACCTGGCGACTACCGCCGCATCGGCCGTCGCGAGCTGCTCCGGCGGTGGGGGCCGGCGGTGCTGGCCGGGGCCGCAATCGCCGGCAGCGGCGCCACGCTGCACGGCCGCCCGGGCCGCCACCAGCAGCGCCCCGAGAGCACCACCCCTCCTCCTCCGGACTGGCGAGTCGACGGCGACGCCCCGCCCCGGCTGGCGGTGGCCGGCGGAAGCGGTCCGGTCGAGAACCTCCGCCGCGCGCTGGCGGCCGTCGGCGGCATCGAGCGCTTCGTCGGCCGCGGTCACCGCGTCGCGATCAAGCCGAACTGCGCCTGGGACCGGACCCCCGAGCAGGCCGCCAACACCAACCCCGAGGTGGTCGCCGAGCTGGCGCGGCTGTGCCTGGCCGCCGGCGCGGCGTCGGTGACGGTCGTCGACAACACGTGCCACGACCCCGCGCGCACCTTCGCGCGTTCCGGCATCGCGGCCGCGGCGCGGGCGGCCGGCGCGGCGGTCGCCCACCAGGGCGACACCGCCACCGAGCGCCGCGACCTCGGCGGCCTCACCCTCGGCACCTGGGAGGTGCTACGGCCGATCGTCGAGGCCGACCGGCTGATCAACGTGCCGATCGTCAAGCACCACTCCCTTCCCGGTGCCACGCTGGGCATGAAGAACTGGTTCGGCGCCGTGGTCGGCAGCCGTCCCAGCCTTCATCAGCAGATCGCCCGGGTGTGCGCCGAGCTCGGCGCGGCCTTCAACCCGACCCTGACCGTGATGGACGCTACCCGGGTGCTGGCCGGCGGCGGACCGACCGGCGGCTCGCTGAGCCTGGTCAAGCCGCTGGACCTGGTCGGCGTCGCCACCGACCCGGTCGCCGCCGAGGCGTGGGGCGCCTCGCTGCTCGACCTCGCCCCCGGCCGGCTCGCGCACATCGCGATCGCCGAGCAGCTCGGGCTGGGCTCCGCGGACTGGCGGAGCCTGGTCGAGGAGGTGTAGGTGCGGATCCGCGCGCGCCACCTCCGGCTGGCCGTCCAGACGATCTTCCTGATCGGCTTCGTGGCGCTGTTCTGGGGCCTCGCCTTCTCGCCGGTACCGGGGCGGGTCGCCTCGAGCCTGCTCGCCCTCGACCCGCTGACCTCGGTCGGCAGCGCGCTCGCCGACTGGACGGTCCCGGGCTGGGCCTGGCTCGGGGTCGCGGTGCTCACCGGGAGCGCGGTGCTCGGCCGCTTCTTCTGCGGTTGGATGTGCCCGCTGGGCACCCTCCAGCAGCTCGCATCGTGGATCGCCGGCCCCAACCGCCGGGCGCGGGCCAAGCTCAACCGCTACCGGCGCTGGTTCGCCGTCAAGTACGTGGTGCTCACCGTGCTCCTGGTCTGGGCGGTAGTCGGGACCAGCCATGTCGGCTGGCTGGCGCCGCTGTCCCTCCTCCACCGGGCGGTGGCGAGCGGGCTGCAGCCGCTGTGGAAGGGCTGGGCATCCCCCGGAGGGTGGTTCGGCTTCGGCCTGCTGGCGGCGATCCTGCTCCTGTCGACTTGGATGCCACGACTGTACTGCCGGGCGCTGTGCCCGACCGGCGCCCTGCTGGGCGTGGTCGCACGCGTCGCGCCGCTGCGCATCCGGCGCGGCGCCGGCGACTGCACCGGCTGCACCCTGTGCGCGATCCCCTGCCAGGGCGCCGACGAGCCGCTCGGCGACCACCGGGTCAGCGAGTGCCACGTCTGCCTCAACTGCCTCGACGCCTGCAAGGAGGCGAGCCTCCGCTACGGCCTGCCGGAAGCCGGCAGCGCGCTGGCGACGCCGGCGCTCGATGTCGGCCGCCGCCGCTTCCTGATCACCGTCGCCGGCTCCGCGATCGTCGCCCCGGTGCTGCACGCGGCCGGCGGTGGCATGAAGAGCCGGGCCCACGACGCCATCCGCCCGCCCGGCTCGCTCCACGAGGCCGCCTTCCTTTCACGATGCATCACSTGCGGGGCGTGCGCGGCGTCGTGCCCGACCGGAGTGATCATCTCGGACCTCGGGCGCASCGGSGTCGACGGCCTSTTCACGCCGGTGCTCGCCATGCGCCGCGGCTGGTGCGAGCCGTCCTGTATCCGCTGCGGCGAGGTCTGCCCGACCGGCGCGATCTCCACCCTCGAGCCGGCCGCYAARCAGGCGATCGGCGGCCCCGCCGAGGTGACGATCGGCACCGCCTTCRTCGACCAGGGCCGCTGYCTGCCGTGGAGCATGGAGACCCCGTGCATCGTGTGCGAGGAGATGTGCCCGACCTCGCCCAAGGCGGTCTGGCTCGAGACCATCCAGGCGACCCGGCGAGACGGCACCCCGGTCACGCTCCAGCAGCCACACGTCGCCCCCGAGCTGTGCACCGGCTGCGGTCTGTGCGAGAACCGCTGCCCGGTCGGCGAGCAGGCGGCGATCCGCGTGTCCTCGGTCGGCGAGACGCGCGATCCCGCCAACCGGATGCTCCAGCAGCGCTCGACCTAGCTCGGCGCACGCGGGTCGCAGGCTCTCGGGTGTGCGTGAGGCGCCACCGTCGCTGGCTGGCCTGCGCCCCGCGCGCACCGAGAAGGATGCGCTGCGCGCATCTTTGATGCAGTGGCAACACCTGATTCCGTCACGGATGCTGACCGGCGATCAGCATCGGAGCGCCCGATTCTTCGGTGCTATGCTCCGGACGTGGGCTACCGCCGCCGACTGGTGACCTGGTCGATCACGGGCGCCGTTCGGCACTTCGCTTTGTACGGCGCGCTGCTGGCCGCGGCGCTGCTGCTGGTCGCTGTCGTCACGGTCGCGGGCGGCTCGATCGCCACCCGCCTCGCGCTGGCGGCGGCCGACCGGGATGCCGACCGGGAGTGGGCCGCGGCGCTGGCGCCGTTGTCGACCGTGCCCGAGCGCTACCCGCCCGTCGAGACCGACGAGCGGGCGCTCCGTCTCGAGGGGCTCGCCGCGTCGCTCGGCGTCCGGCTCGAGGCCGGGCAGGCGCCCCCCTCGCCGGCGGTCCAGCCGCGGTCGGTGGACCCCGCGCGCCTGGCGAGCACGGTGACGCTGCTGCTCGGCGGCGACCCGCCGGTGTGGGCGATGGACATCGCCGGTTGCAGCGGCGCTCCGGCCACCAGTGAGCGCGGCCACCGGGAGCTCCAGCGGCTGCTGCTCGCGGCCGCCGAGCGCGCCATCGCCCGCGGCGAGCCGGCCGCTGCCTCGAGCATCCTCGAGGCGTCCTGGCGCCTCAACGAGTCGCTGCTCCGCAGCCCGAGCGTCGAAACCCACCTCGCCGCCTGCACGATCCTCGAGCAGGAGGCGGCGCTGCTGTGCGAGCTGCCCTACCCCGGAGAGCAGTGGCGCGTCCGGCTCGCCGCCCTCGACGTCGAGGGGCTCTCGCTGGAGGCCTACCGCTTCGAGGCGTGGCGGGCGCGCTGCCTCGCCGACCGCGACTCGTTCGCCGCGCTCCATCCCGCGCTGCGGGTGGTCGGCCGGCCGCTGGCGCGGCTGCTCGTACACCGGCAGCACGAGGCGATGCTGTTCGCGGTCCGCGAGCTGCCGCGGCGCGACCCCCGCTCGTTCGACGCCGACACCTTCGTCGCCGAGCAGCACGCCCTGGTGCCCCGCACCAACCCGATCGCGCAGGCGTCGCTGCCGCACGACTGGACATCGTGGCCACGCAGCGTGCGCGCCGCCCTCAGCGTGGACCTGGCGCTGCGCGTGCTCGAGCTGCGCAGCGCGGCGGCGGCGGGCCGCGAGGCCGTCCGCCCCGAGCCGCGACAGCCGTCGCGCATCGCCGGTGTGGACTGGCTGTACGAGCCTGCTCCCGGTGGTATCCGCATCACCATCGACAGTGCCGGCTGGCCGGAAATGGCCGCGCGGCCCCTCGGGGCGTTGGTGAAGCTGCGGGCCACTGCCAGATCTGGCGGCGGCGCATGACCGAACCGACCCGCCAGCCGCCGACCACCGGGCGGGACCCCGATCCCGCGACCACCACCGCATCCCCGAGGAGGGCGGGACTCCCGACGGTCGCCCCCCACCAGCGCCGACTGGCGCGCGCGATCGCGGCGCCGGCGAACCGCATCCTGGAGAACGACGAGGAGCTGCTGGCCCTGTCGGAGGCGGTCGCCGACACCCGCCCGATCGACCGGGCCGTGCTCGGCGGACTGTGGCCACAGGCGCGCCGGGTCGCGCTGCTGCTCACCTCGCGCCGCCTGCTGGAGATCGGGCTCAGCAGCTCGGGCCGGCGCGCGCTCGGCCGGATCCGCTCCTTCCCGTGGGACGGCATCCCGTCGTTGAAGATCGAGGACGGCTGGCTCGAGGTGCGCACCTGGGCCGAGGACCTCCACCGCTGGTGCCTGCGCGACGTCCCGGACCCGGCGGTCGAGCGCAGGCTTCTCAAGCGCGTCAACCTCGCGGTGTCGACCTACGTCCCGTCGATCAGCCGCACCGCACCGCTGCTCCATTGCGGAAGCTGCGGCGCCAGCCGGCCGCCGGAGGCCGGCGGCTGTCGGCACTGCGGCGACACCGTGCGCTCGCCGCAGCGGGCGGCCCAGCTGGCGGTCGCCGCGCCGGGAGCCGGCCACCTCTACGCGCTGCGGCCGCTGGCGGCCGCTGTCCGCTGCGCGGTCGAGCTCGCCGTGTTCGCGCTGCTCGCCGCCGGCGTGCTCCTCACCACCGACCGCTGGCGGGTCGTGGCGACCGTCGGGCTCGGCACCGTCGTCCTGGCCGTGATGAAGCTGCACGCGGCCTGGTCGGCGCGGCTGCTCGCCGAGCGGGCCGGCGCGATCGCCCCGCCGGTGAACGACCGCTGGCGCTGGGTCGTGCCTGCCGGAGCGCTGCTTTCCCTCGCCGCCCTGACGGCGCCCCTGCTGCTCGCGGGCGCCCTCGACCGCGACATCGACTGGCGGCTCGAGTTCGCCGACTCCGCCCGCGAGTGGCGGGTCGCGGTGCCGCCGTTCTCGGCCGAGCTCGGCAACATCCCCAACCTGCAGGAGGTCTGGAGCCACCGCGACGGCCAGTGGGTCCTGGTCCAGTCGTGGCCCTTCCATCGCTTCGAGCCGGCTCGGCGGGCGACCGCCCGGGTGTCGCGGGAGTGGCGCGTCGCCCGGCCGCCGACAGCCCTCGGCCAGCACCGCGTGCTGGAGGCTGTCGGCGAGGCGCGTGCACCGGATGGCGGCCGGATCACCACCGCCGTGCTGCTGGTGATCGACGCCCAGGCGCGGGACGTCCACGTCCTGACCACCGCGGCTGAGCCGGCCGGCGCCGCCGACCGGCTGCGCCAGCTCGTTGCCCGGTCGTACTGGGAGCCGGCACGCGCTCGGTGATTCCCCGCGCGCAGTCC
>PQAJ01000219.1 GCA_003105185.1 Holophagae bacterium | reverse complement strand
GTCGCCGGACTCGAAGCCGTCCAGGAAGATGGCGTCCCCCGCAACCACGGTGAGAGTCGTCGAGGAGGTCGTCACGAAGCCGGCGGCATCGGTCACGGTCAGCACGATGGTGTAGGTGCCTGCGCCAAAGGTGTGAGTCACGACCTGGCCTTGGGCGGCAGTCCCGCCGAAATCCCACGCGAAGGTGTAGGGCGACAGGGCGCGTGACGCCGTTGCCACGAAGGTCACCGGCGTGAGCTCGGTGGGATCGGTGGGCGAGAAGGTGAAGCTCGCGACGAGGGGGCCGTTGCCGCCTCGCACCAAGCGCACGAAGTTGCTGATGCGAATCACGTCCCCTTGCGGGCCCTGACCGTAGGCCGAGCCCCCGCTGCAGGCGGCGCCCAGGTAGTAGCTCGAGACGCTGCCGCTCTTGGGGTCCGAGCGTTGGGCGCCGGCGCCGTGGACGTCGACCAGCGTGTAACAGGTGTTACCGTCCTCCTGCATCCAGCCCAGGGCCCGGCCGAACGCGACGTAGACTGCCGACCCGCCCGACCCGTCCCACGCGCCGTGGGTCGTCGAGGCCCAGTAGAACGGGAAGTCGGCCTGGCCCCCTTCGTTCGTTATGGTTGTGATCTCGAAGTCGGAGTCGATGGCGGCCGAGCCGCTGGTGTCTGGGGAGAGGCCATAGTCCAGGAGGCTCTGGAGCTCCTTGGCGTTGGGGAGGCGCCAATCGTCGTGGCCGAGGTGGCCAGCCGCGTTGCGAGCCTCGACCCAGGCCAGGGCGCTCTCCCAGTCCATGCCCGCGCCGCTGTCCGACGCGTCCCACATCAGATCCGCGGCCAGATCAGTGATCGTGCCGTCGCCGTTGCTGACGAGGATGGGAGAGCCGTAGCTCAGGTTGCCCCGCACGCACTGGACGAAGAAGGTCTTCTCCGAGCCGTCGGGCATGGCCAGGCCGTAGCCCTTGATGCGGCCGTCGGCGAAGTTGACGCCGAAGAGCATCCCGCTGTTGGCGACGTAGAGGGTGCCGGAGGCGTACTGGGAGTCGATGATCCGCTCGCCTGTGTCGGGGTCGCCGTACGCGAAGTCGAAGTAGGCGGTGTCGATGAAGGGGGTCAGACCGGAGGTGTCGTTGCCCGCCATCCCGCTCGGATCGGTGCCGCGGAAGTCGATGAGCGAGTAGAGCTCGGTGATCGTGGGCAGCCGCCAGTCGGCGAAGCCGCCGAAGCGGGCGGCGTTGAGAGCCGCCGGGCGGGCCTGGGCCTGGGCCCAGGTCAGCTTGTCGGTCGAGTCCACCAACCCGTCGCCGTTGGTGTCCGGGGAATGCTGCCAGGTCAGGGCGGTGGTGTGGTCGAGCACCGTGAGACCGTCGTCGCTGAGGGTGTACGTCGGCTGGTAGCCCTGGTGCTGTGCATCCTGGCCGAAGAACGGCTGGCCGGCTGCAGGGCAGGGGATGGGAGCGGAGGCGTCGAAGCAGAGGATCTGCCCGGTGTCCGCGACGAGGGACGAGTTGGCCGCGGTCGGTGGCTGGGTGTCGACCGCCAGCACGGCCACCTCCGAGATCGCGAATCCGAAGTCATTGGTGACGACGCAGCGGTAGCCCCCGGCGTCGGCCGGCACCACGCCGTCGATGGTGTAGGACGCTGCGGTCGCGCCGGCGATGTCGACCTCATCCTTCTGCCATTGGTAGCCCAGCGGCGGGGAGCCGGTGGCGCCCACAAGGAAGGTGACGGAGGCGCCGGGTCGGACCGTTCGGGACTGGGGTTGCAAGGTAATGGTGGGCGGCGTGTCGGGCATCGCAGTGACCGTGAACCCGCCCGGCATGGAGAAGGTGAGCGTCCCCTGCGGGGTCGGGAAGGTCACGGCGCAGTTCTTCGCCCCGGTCGGCTCTGACGACGGGATGCTGAACACGGCGGTGACGCTGTGCTGGCTTGAGTGGGAGGCCGAGGTGCCGACCAGCGTCCCGATCGTGACGCTGCTCGGGAGCACGCCGGACGGCGGCGCGGGCGGGCTGTCGGTGTCGAGGGTGAAGGTCACCAGCAGGCCGCTCGTGCCCTGCTCCGCCGAGCTCGGCTCGACGGCGGTGATCTGGTTGGTGCTCTGAGCTGCGGCTGTCCCCGAGACGGCGAGCGTCAGCAGTGCCACGGCCCCCGTCAGCCAGCACCGGGACGGGCGCCGAATGCAGCGTGCCAGGCGATCGACAGCGATCGTCGAAGCGGCTCTCATCGCGAACCTGATCGTCCCATTGTCTCCTGTTCGGGACGGGGTGGCCGGTACTCGTCGGGGGTCAACTGCCCGTCCCCATCACGGTCGAGGGTGAGCAGCAGGGTCGCGGCAGTAGCGATCTCGCCGGCGTCGATGACCCCGTCGGCGCTCTGGTCGAGCGCGGTCAGGATGGGCGGCGCGGGGCGCGTGGGCCCGCCTCCGCCCGGCCCGTCCTGTGGCGGGGCGGGCCGGTTCGCACCCGGCGCGGCCTGCGGGCCGCCACGATCGGGCCGCGGCGGCAGACACTCGTCAGACGTGAGCCGGCCGTCACCGTTGCGGTCGAGGGTCGCCAGGGCGGTTGCGGCAGCGGCGATCTCGCTCGACGAGATGAGCTCATCGCCGTCGGCGTCGAGCACGCAGTCGATCGGCGGCCGGGGCGGGCGGTGCTCATCGCCTTGTGGGGTGGTCGCTTGCTGGGCTGCGACGGCCCCCCTGGAGAGGGCTGCGCTCGCCAGGAACAGGCTCAAGGTCGTGGTCCTGATTCGCATGGTTCGCTCCTGTCACTGGGTGGCTGGGTTGGTGTAGGGGGCGGGGTGGAGGGGCCAGCGGCGGAACAGGAAGTCCGTGTTCGGGATCTCGGGCATCTCGATGGGCTCCGAGTAGAGGTAGGCTCCAAGCGGAATCGTGACCCCCAGGTCAGCCCGGAGGGCGTCCAGCTCGGTTTGCTGGGCAGCTGTCAGGTTATGGCCCACCGCCACGAAGGCGGTGGCGTACAGGTAGATGATGGCGCCGTCGAGCTCGCCGTAGCGCTCCATGAGGGCGAGGACGGTGTCACGATCGGCCTCCCCGCCAGCTTGGAAGCGCCGTAACTCGACCGCCACCTCCCGTCGGCGGTCCACGATTTCGTAGAGCCAGTCCCGCTGCACGTCCACCAACTCGGTCACCAGGACGGCCTGATCGGGTGCCAGCGCGGCCAGGAACGCCTGGCCCATGTCGCCGGTGAGGTTGGAGGGGATCGTGTAGCCGGGGTTGCCCATCGCCGGCGCGTCCTTGAGGTAGAACGACCCGAAGTAGGTGCCCTGCCGCTCAGGGCAGAAGTAGACGTCGGCCTCCACTGACCCGGCGTACCAGCTGAACAGGTCGCCGGCATAGGTCATCACCGCCACGTGCACGTCGTGGGGGTAGTCGTGCGGGTCGAGCTGGTCTCCAGGGTCCGGCCAGTCGAGCATCCCGTGCCCGACCATTGCGTCGAGGTACGCCCGCTGGGCCGAACTCAGCGAGTTCAGGATCCCCCCCATGACCTGGGCCCGCTCGAAGCTGATCTCACCGTCGAGGCGGTAGAGCTCGGCCGAGAACGCCCGTACGGCAGCCGGGTCGAGTACCGGGTGCCTGGGCGGTAGGTCCCCCTCGAGCAGGCGGCGGAACGCCTTCATCAGCACGAACCGGTTGTAGGCGTACTCGTTGATCGAGCCCACCTGTCGTTCGGCCAGCGACACCAGCTCGGCGAGTTGGTCGTCGGAGAGGACGTAGAGCACGTTGTTGGCGGCCCGGGTCAGGAAGTCCGTGTTGTGCCCCATCTGCGTCGGGTCGTTGTCGCGCAGGTACTGGAAGCCCCAGAAGTCAGCSACCTTSCCYGGMGGGAAGAACGARTCGGCGCCSAGCGAGCCGGTCAGGAACGCGAGSCCGTCRAARGCGATGGTGTTCCGCTGYGCCTCRTCSGACAGMGTYTGYTCSATGGTGTAGTGCTGCTGCGCYCTYGCCGCCGGCGCAGCGATCAGTGCTGCGATCACTGCGATCAAACTGAGATGCCGTTTCATCTTCCGTGCCTCCCTGGTCCGCCTGTGGTTGAGATGGCGGGCCGCAGACAGCTTCAGGATGGGGGCTGGCGGACGGGGAGTCTTCAGCGTGCGGTAAAGGATTCGTAAGGGATGTAAGGGACGCGCAAAGTCCTGGGGGACAGCGCAGATCAGCCATCGAACCGATA
>PQAJ01000218.1 GCA_003105185.1 Holophagae bacterium | reverse complement strand
CGGCCGTGGCACTCCAGGCAGTGGCTGGTCCAGTAGCCGCCGTGAACCGCGATCACGCTGCGCGACCCGGCCCGCTGGTGCAGCGGGTCGATGTTCTGGGTGATCACAGTCTGCAGGGTGCCCGCGGCCTCGAGCTCGGCGAGGAAGCGGTGGGTGAAGGTCGGCTTGAGGTCGGCGACCAGCCCGAGCACGTCGCGCGTGAACCGGAAGAACGGCGCCGGGTCGCGAAGGAAGCCGCCGATCTCGAAGGTCGCCTGCGGGTCGTAGCGGCCGGTAACGTAGAGGCCCTGCGGACCACGGAAGTCGGGCACCCCGGCCGCGGTCGAGATGCCGGCGCCGGTCAGCGCCACCGCTCGCCGCGCCGAGCGAACCCGCTCGGCGCACCCCGACGCTGAGATCGCCTGCCGCGCCACCTCGCCTCGCCTCCCGCGGGTCGCCGTCCGTCGCAGCATAGCAGCCGGGGCTCGACCGCGCGATGTTATGCTCGACTCGACGACGCATTCGATGCCGCATCGGTTCACCCCGCTGTCGATGGAGCGACTGGTCGAGTGGATCAGCGACGAGTTGGTCGCCCAGGACGCCATCCTCAGCATCCCCCGCGAGCTGTTCTTCCGCCCCCGGCCGGACGGCCCGCTCGCCTGCATCTGGCGTGAGTGCCGACTCGACACGCCGGTTGGAGTCGCGGCCGGCCCGCACTCCCAGCTCGCCGCCAACATCGTCGCGGCGTGGCTGTGCGGAGCCCGGGTGATCGAGCTCAAGACCGTCCAGACCCTCGACGAGATCACGGTCGTCAAGCCGTGCATCGACATGGAGGACGCCGGCTACAACATCGAGTGGTCGCAGGAGCTGACCCTCGACCAGTCGTTCGACGAGTACCTGCGCGCGTGGGTCCTGGTCCACGCCCTCCACCATCGACTGGGGTTTGCGGGCAGCAGCACGGGCGTGCTGTTCGACGTCAGCGTCGGGTACGACCTCAAGGGCGTGCGGCAGCCGAACATGCAGCGCTTCCTCGAGCGCTGCGTCGACGCCGGACGCGATCTCGATCGCGCAGTGGCAGCCGCTGCGACCCGCATCCCGGAGGCGGCGGCCGAGATCCCGCGCGGCTTTGCCGGGGGCATCACGCTGTCGACGATGCATGGTTGTCGCCCCGAGGAGATCGCCCTCATCGCCGGCTACCTGATGGAGCGCTGGCGCCTGCCGACCACGATCAAGCTCAACCCGACTCTCCTCGGGGCCGAGGAGGTCGCTCACATCCTCCACGACGAGCTCGGCTTCGAGGACGTCACGCTCTCCGCCGAGGCGTTCGCCGGCGATCCGACCTTTGAGGAGGCGGTCGAGCTCATCCGCGAGCTCACCGCGGTCGGCGAGCGCCGCGGCGTGACCTTCGGCCTCAAGCTGGCGAACACGCTGCCGGTGGTCAACCACCGCGACGTCTTCGACCTCGAGCAGTCGAGGATGTACATGTCGGGGCGCCCCCTGCACGCGGTGACGGTGCGCCTGGCGAGCCGCCTCCAGGAGGAGTTCGACGGCCGGCTGCGCATCTCCTTCGCCGGCGGGGCGGACGCCTTCAACGCCCCCGCGCTGCTGGCGGCCGGGCTGCGCCCGATCACGGCCTGCTCGGACCTGCTGCGACCGGGCGGATACCTGCGGCTGGGCCAGTACCTCGACAACATCTCGGCCGCCATGGAAATGGTCGGCGCCGACCGCCTTGACGACCTCGTCCTGCGCACCGCCGGCGACTGGGATCCGTCGGACGGCAACTTCCTGGAGCGCACCGCACGCGCCGCCCAGCAGAACCTGACCAGCTACTCCGATGCGGTGCTGCAGGACCCGGCGCTGCAGGGCGCCCGCTTCGACCGCTCGCGCGCCAAGGGCCGTCGCGCCCTCGGGCACTTCGACTGCATCGCGGCACCGTGCACCGAGGCCTGCGATGTCGGCCAGCGGGTCCCCGAGTACATGCGCCTCCTCGCGAGCGGCGACCTCGCCGGGGCAGCCGCGGTCATTCGGGACGACAACCCGCTGCCGGCGACCCTGGGCCGAGCCTGCCACCACCCGTGCGAGCTGCCGTGCCTGCGCACCCACCTCGACGACCCGATCGCGATCCGCGAGATCAAGCGCTTCGTCACCGACACCGCCGCGGCGCCGCCACGCGACCTGCCGGCGCCCACCGGGAACCCCAGGGCCGCCGTGATCGGCGCTGGCCCGTGCGGCCTCGCGGCTGCCGAGTTCCTGGCCCGCGCCGGGATCGCGGTGACCGTGTTCGAAGCGCGATCCGCGAGCGGCGGCATGGTCTCCGGCTCAATCCCCGGCTTCCGAGCCGGCCGCGACGCGGTGGACCGCGACCTGAGCTGGATCGCCGCCGCCGGCATCGAGGTGCGCCACGGCCAGAAGGTCGGCCGGGACGTCACCCTCGAGGCAATGCGCGCCGCCGGCTTTCGCTACATCGTGGCCGCTGCCGGAGCCCAGAAGGGCGCCCGCCTCGGCGTCCCGGGCGACGACAGCAGCGGCGTCTGGGACGGTCTGGTCTTCCTGCGCGCCGCCCGCTCCGGACAGCTGACCGAGCTCCCCGGCCGGGTCGGGGTGATCGGCGGCGGCGACGTCGCGATCGACTGCGCCCGCACCGCGCGGCGGCTCGGCGCCAGCGAGGTCACCGTGATCTACCGGCGCAGCCGGCGCGAGATGCCGGCGCAGCGCGAGGAGGTCGAGGCGCTCGCCGAGGAGGGGATCCCGGTCCTCGAGCAGACGCTGCCGCTGGCCGTGGTCGCCGACTCGGGGCGGGTCTGCGGCCTGCGTTGCGCAGCCACCATGCTCGGCGAGCCCGACGACAGCGGCCGCCGGCGGCCGATCCGGATGTGGGGATCGGACCGCGAGATCCCGCTGGACGCGCTGGTTGTGGCGGTCGGGCAGCGCGCCGACCTGGCGCTGTTCGGCGCCGAGAGGCCCGAAGTCAACCGGGCCGGATTCCTGGTCGTCGACCCGGCGACCCTGGAGACCTCGCTGCCCAACGTCTTCGCCGGCGGCGACCTGATCGGCGACGGCCCGGCGACCATCGTCAAGGCCTGCGGCGACGGCCGCCGCATCGCCGCCGCGATCGCCGCCCGGGAAGGACGAGCCGCCCACGCGGCCGCCGCCGAGGCGCACTTCATCGATCGGACGGACCTGCTGCGCCGCCGCTCCCAGCGCCAGTTCCGGGAGCGGGTCTCACAGCTGCCGCCGGGGCAGCGCGCCGGTTTCGACGAGGTCATTGCCACCTACCCGCCCGCCAAGGCGGTGGCTGAGGCCGGCCGCTGCCTCGACTGCGACCTGCTCTGCTCGACCTGCGAGACGGTGTGCCCCAACCGCGCCATCTTTACCTACCGGTCGGCGGCGCGGGTGCTCGAGCTGCCGGTGCTGCGGTGGCACCGCGGCAAGCCGGCGGTCGCCGGCCAGGAGCGGGTCGAGGTCCGGCAGCCGTACCAGGTCGCGGTGATCGCCGACCTGTGCAACGACTGCGGCAACTGCACCACCTTCTGTCCAACCTCAGGGCGCCCCTTCGCCGACAAGCCGCGGCTCTTCCTCGATGAGGCCTCGTTCCAAGCGCAGACCGACAACGCCTTCCGCCTCCTCCGGCACGCCGGCGGCTGGACCGTCCAGGCGGCGCTCGACGGCGCACGGCACGAGCTCGAGATCGCCGAGCCGCTGCGCTACCGGACCGGCGGCGTCGAGCTCCGCCTGGCGAGCGACACTCTGGAAGTCCTGGGGACGCGGCTCACCGGCGAGGCGCCGGCGGACCCGATCAGTCTGCGACGCTGCGCGACCATGCTCGCGCTGTTCCACGGCATCCGTGGCTCGGTGCCGTGGATCCCGACCGCGGCCGCCGAGTCCCCCGGCTGAGCGTCCTCCGCTTCCGCTTCCGGATTCGTGCCCGCTCCCGTTCCCGTCATCGTTCCCGCTCGTTCGCTCCGTCCCCGAGTGCGCTTCGCGCCGGTTCTCTGGAAGCGCTCCCCGAGGGAGCCACCTTTGGCGATTTCGGGTCTCGAGCACCTCTTGAGGAGGAACGTGGTCCCGAAATCGCCAAAGATGGCACGCCCGCAGGACGCGCGTTCCGCGTACTCGCCTCGCGTTTCCCGGGCACGGAAACGGGCGGGGGCAAGGGCTGGGACGTCTCTCCTCTCCCCTAACCCCCAGCCCTTGGTCGTGTGTGCGGACGAGATCGATACAATGATCTCGGTGCGAACCCGCTTCTGCAACCTCCGGATCCCAGCCGGCGGCAACCAGACCCTGCCGCGGGAGCTGGTCGTCGAGGGCGGCCGCCTCGTGGCGGTGACAACTGCCGGTCAGGAGACCGCGGCCGAGGGCGAGCAGTGGGTCGACCTCGGTGGAGCGCTCGTGCTCCCGGGCGCGATCGACGGTCACGTCCATTTCGACGACCCCGGCTTCACGCACCGCGAGAACTTCTCGACCGGCACCGCGGCGGCCGCTGCCGGCGGCGTCACCTGCGTGGTCGACATGCCGTGCACCTCGCTGCCGCCCGTGACCGATACCATGGCCCTCGCAAACAAGCTGCTCGCGATCACCCCCAAGGCCCGCGTCGACTTCATGCTCTGGGGCGGCGTGTCCGCGAATGCGCTGGAGCAGCCCGACTGGCGCGACCGGCTCAACGAGCTTGCTGCCGCCGGGATCGCCGCGATCAAGGTCTACCTGCTCTCGGGAATGGACAGCTTCCGCCACCTCAGCCCCGCCCAGCTACGGGAGGTGCTCGGCGAAGCGCGCCGCCTCGGCGTGCCGGTCGGCGTCCACGCCGAGGACGCCGACACCGTCCGCGAGGAGGAGTCGCTGCTGCGCCGACGCGGCCTCGACTCGCCGCGCGCCTACGCCGACTCGCGGCCGCCAGTCGCCGAGGTGCGGGCGGTCGAGACTGTCATCGAGGCCTGCCGGCAGACCGGGGCGCGGGCCCACATCGTCCACCTGGCGTCGGGCGAGGCGCTCGACCGGCTCAGCGCCGCCCGGCGAGAGGGCTGCCCGATCACGGCCGAGACCTGCCCGCACTTCCTCGAGTACACGGTCGATGACCTCGAGTTGATGGGCTCTCTKCTCAAGACGGCGCCGGTCGTCAAGTCTGCGACCGACCGCGCCCGCCTGTGGCAGGGCGTCGCCGAGGGCGAGCTCAACTTCGTCGCSACCGACCATGCCGCCGGCCAGTGGCCGGACGAGAAGCAGACCGGCTCGATCTGGACCGACTACGGCGGCGTCCCCGGCGTCGAGCTGCTGCTGCCCTACCTCTACTCGGAGGGGGTGCGCCGCGGCCGCCTGTCGCTGACGCGGCTGGCGCAGGTGCTGTCGTCGGGGCCCGCGCGCTTCTTCGGCATCGACCACCGCAAAGGGGCTCTCAAGCCGGGCCTCGACGCCGACTTCGTGGTCCTCGACGAGGCCGAGACCTGGACGGTCCGCGCGCACGACCTTCACAACCTCAACCGCTACACGCCGCTCGAGGGCCGGCGGCTCACCGGGCGGGTGCGGGCCACCTACCTGCGCGGGCGCTGCGTCTTCGAGCGGCGAGCCGACGGGGGGGAGTGGTTCGCGCCGGCCGGCATGGGAGATTTCGTCCAGCGCGGTGCAGCATGAGGAACCGAGCATGACGACGATCATCGGCAGCGGCACGGTGCTCAGCGGCGGCGAGCGGCCCGCCGTGCTCACGGATGGGGGCGTCGCTTGGCACGGCGATCGCGTCGTGGCGGTCGACCGGATGGCGGCGCTCCGCGCCCACTACCCCGAGGCCGAGGTCGTGGACGCGCGCGGCGGCCTCATCCTGCCCGGCTTCGTCAACCTCCACCACCACTTCTACTCGGCCCTCGCCCGCGGGCTCGACCCCGGCTTCCAGCCGCGCGGCTTCGGGGAGGTGCTCGAGGGCCTCTGGTGGCGCCTCGACCGCAGCCTCGACCAGGACGCGGTCCGCGTGTCGGCCCGCCTGACCCTCGCCGCGTGCATCCGCGCCGGGTGCACGACGGTCTTCGACCACCACGCCTCGCCGGCCTGCATCGCGGGCATCCTGGACGCCATCGCCGACGAGGTTGCGGGTGCCGGGCTCTCGGCCGTCCTCTGCTACGAGGCGTCGGACCGCAATGGGCACGACCAGGCGATTGCCGGTGTCGAGGAGAACGCAGACTTCTGCGGCCGCCACCTTGCCCACCCGACGATCCGCGGCGTGATGGGCCTGCACGCCAGCTTCACCGTGTCGGATGAAACGCTCGCCGCGACGGCGCGGCTCCGACCGCACGGCGTGGGCGTCCACCTTCACGTCGCCGAGGACCCGCTCGACGTGCGCGTCTCCACTGCCCTCTACGGCAGCGGACCCATTCCGCGATTGGAGGCCGCCGGTCTGCTCGACGGCCACGCCCTGCTCGCTCACGGCATCCACCTCGCAGTCGACGACATCGACCGGGTCGCGGCGGCGGATGCCGTGCTCGTCCACAACCCGGAGTCGAACGCCAACAACGGTGTCGGCCGCCTCGACGTGGTGGCCGCCCACCGCGCAGGATGCCGGGTCGCCCTCGGCACCGACGGCATGGGCTCGTCGATGCTGGCTGCCCTGCGCTTCGCGTTCCTCGCCCAACGGGCGGCGTACCGTGACCCGCGGGTCGGGTTCGAGGTCCACCCTATCCTGCTGGCGGCGACCAGCCGCACTGCCGGGCGCTTCCTCGACGAGCCGCTCCTCGGCGAGCTCTGTTCGGGCGCTCCGGCCGACATCGCCGTCATCGATGCGCCACCGCCGACGCCGATCTCGCCCGAAAGCACCTTCGGCCACCTCGTCTACGGCGCGGCCGGAGCTGCTGTCCGCCACACCGTGGCCCGCGGCAGGGTCCTGATGCGCGACTTCGAGCTCCTCACTCTCGACCTCGAGGAGACGGCGCGCGAGGCGCGCGAGATCGCTCCGCGCGTTTGGGAGCGCTTTCACGCATTGCCAGTCCCCACCAGTTGATCGGCCGCCTGGTCGCAGCCCCTCACGCGTTGCCATAGGCAGCCCACAACCCCGCTTCCCCTTCCCCTTCCGGGCCCGCGCCCGACGTGGTCTCAAATTCAGTCAATCGAGCGCGGAAGCTCAGCGGCCGCGGAAGCGGAACGGAGCCTGGTGACCACATTCTGCTCCCTACTGTCTGACCGCTATCCGCTTTCCCCACTTCGAAATGCGGTACCATACTCGCCTGGAAATGCCCGCCAGGCATGGCATGTTGCCTGCCCGGGTAGCGCCGACTGCGATCCCGGTCGGCTGCAACGAGAAGGAGCGCACCTGAAGTGGTCTCTGAACCGTCGACCGGATTGGCCCGACCCTCGCTGTCCGTGCTGGCGAGCGCCGACTACGTCGACGAGCTGCACCAGCTCTGGCAGCGCGATCCCTCGTCGGTGTCCGAAGAGTGGCGGCTCTTCTTCACGGGCTTCGACCTGGCGATGTGCCAGCGGCCGTGCGTGGCCGCCGATCGCGCCAACGACCAGTCTCGCGTCGCCAGCCTGATCTTCGCCTACCGCAACGTCGGCCACCTCATCGCGAAGGTCAACCCGCTCGAGGACGCGCCCTCCACGCACCCCTCGCTCGAGCTCGAGGCCTTCTCTCTGACCGAGGAGCACCTCGACCAGGTCTTCGATACCGGGCACCTCGGCGGCCCGCAGCGGATGCCCCTGCGCGAGATCATCGACTTTCTGCGCGACACCTACTGCCGCAGCATCGGCGTCGAGTACCTCCACATCCAGAACGTCCACATGCGGCGCTGGCTGCAGCAGGAGATGGAGCCGATCCGGAATTGCCCGGCCTTCCCGCCGGAGCGCCGGATCGCGATCCTCAAGCAGCTGATCGACGCCGAGCTCTTCGAAACCTTCACCCACAGCCGCTACGTCGGCCAGAAGCGCTTCTCGCTCGAGGGCGCCGAGTCGCTGATCCCCGCGCTCCACCAGTTCCTCGAGACCGCGGCCGACACCGGCGCCGAGGAGGTCGTTCTGGGCATGGCCCACCGCGGCCGGCTCAACGTCCTCGCCAACATCCTCCACCGGCCCTACTCGATGATCTTCCACGAGTTCGAGGACAACCTGGCGCCCGATCCGGTGGGCGGCGACGGCGACGTCAAGTACCATCGCGGCTACTCCTCGGACTACGAGCCCTCGAACGGCCGTACGATCCACGTCTCGTTGACCGCTAACCCGAGCCACCTCGAGGCCGTCGACCCGGTGGTCGAGGGTCGCGTCCGCGCCAAACAGCGCTACCGCGGCGACACCGTGCACCGGCGCAAGGTGCTGCCCCTGCTGATCCACGGCGACGCCGCGTTTGCCGGCCAGGGTCTGGTCGCCGAGACCTTCAACCTCTCCCAGCTCAAGGGCTACTCCACCGGCGGCACGGTCCACATCGTGGTCAACAACCAGATCGGCTTCACGACCCTACCGGGCGAGGCCCGCTCCTCGCGCTACCCCACCGACGTCGCCAAGTACGTGGAGGCCCCGATCTTCCACGTCAACGGCGACGACCCCGAGGCGGTGTGCTTCGTGGTCGATCTGGCGCTGCGCTTCCGCCAGACCTTCAACTCCGATGTGGTCATCGACATGCTCTGCTACCGCAAGCACGGCCACAACGAGAGCGACGAGCCCGCCTTTACCCAGCCGCTGATGTACCAGAAGATCGAGAACCATCCGCCGGTCCGCGCGATCTACCAGCTGCGGCTCGAGCACGACCGGGTACTGTCGATCGACGACAGCGTGCGGCTGTCCGACGAGTTCGCCGACCGGCTGTACGACGCCTTCAAGACCGTCAAGATCGCCTGCCCACTGCCCGATGCGCTTCCCGACCAGCCGTTCAGCGGGGTGTGGACCGGTCTGAATCAGCCATACGTGTTCGATCCGGCTAAGACCGGTGTGCCCGAGGAGGTCCTCGAGGAGGTGGCGCGGGCGCTGACCACGGTGCCCGAGGGCTTCCACCTCAACCGCAAGGTGGGGCGGCGGCTGCCGGAGCAGCTCGAGACGGTGAAATCCGGCGGCTCGGTCGACTGGGCGTTCGCCGAGCTGCTGGCGTTCGGCAGCCTGCTCGCCGAGGGCCTGCCGGTCCGCCTCAGCGGCCAGGACTCGATCCGCGGCACCTTTTCGCAGCGCCACGCCGCCTGGTTCGACACCAAGAACCAGGAGATCTACATCCCGCTCAACAACATCCGCGAAGGCCAGGCGCGGTTCTGCGTCTACAACAGCATGCTCTCCGAGGCCGCGGTGCTCGGCTTCGACTACGGCTACTCGCTGGTCGAGCCCAACATGCTCGTCCTCTGGGAGGCCCAGTTCGGCGACTTCGCCAACGGGGCACAGGTCATCATCGACCAGTTCATCACCGCGGCGCTCGACAAGTGGCAGCGCGGCAGCGGGATCGTCATGCTGCTGCCGCACGGCTATGAGGGCCAGGGTCCGGAGCACTCCAACGCCTACCTCGAGCGCTACCTGACGCTCGGCGCCGAGGACAACATCCAGGTCTGCAACCTGTCCACCCCGGCCCAGTACTTCCACGTGCTGCGCCGCCAGCTCAAGCGCGGCTTCCGGCGACCGCTGGTGATCATGGCGCCGAAGAGCATGCTGCGCCACAAGCGCGCGGTCTCCCCGCTCTCCGATCTCGTCTCGGGACGGTTCTCGGAGATGCTGGACGACGTGACGCCCCCCCAGGGCGCGACGCGCCGCCTCGTGCTGTGCAGCGGCAAGGTCTACTACGACCTTCTCGAAGGCCGTGAAGAGCATGGGGTGAACGACGTCGCCATCCTGCGGGTCGAGCAGTTCTACCCCTTCAACGACGCGCTGCTGCGAAAGCTGGTCACGCCCTACAAGGGTGCCGAGCAGGTGGTCTGGGTGCAGGAGGAGACCAAGAATCGCGGCGGCTGGTCGTTCATGCTGCCGCAGCTGCTGGAGCTCTTCCCGTACCGCAAGCTGCGCTACGTCGGCCGCGAGCCGAGCGCCAGCCCGGCCACCGGCTCGGCCCGGGTCCACCGCGAGCAGCAGGCGAGGCTGGTCGCCGAGGCCCTGATCGACTGAGTCGTCCTGTGTGTTGGAGTGCGGAGGCACCTCTCGCGGTGCTTGTGCCAAGATGAAGTGAACGCGGATCACCGCCCACCGTGGCGGCCGCAGCGAGGAAGGCGGACATGCCCATCAACGTCACCATCCCCGAGGTCGGCGAGTCGATCAAAGAGGGCGTCCTCGCGGAGTGGTCGCGCGCCGACGGCGACCTGGTGGCCCGCGACGAGCCGCTGCTGGTTCTCGAGACCGACAAGATCACGATGAACGTCAGCGCCGCGCAAGCGGGGCGGCTGAAGATCCTGGTCGCGGCAGGATCGACCGTCCAGATCGGCCAGACCGT
>PQAJ01000217.1 GCA_003105185.1 Holophagae bacterium | reverse complement strand
CCGCCAGTCGTCGGAGAAGATCCGTCGGTACTCACCATAGAGGTACGGCAAGGGGCCGCTCCCGTTGGCGTCGGTGCTGCCCTCGTGGACGCCGTCGTCCGCCGACCAGGCGAGCAGCGTCGTGATTTCCATCCACCGAGCGCCGACGCCGAAACCGGCGGCCCAGCGCTCCTCGACCCAGGGAAAGTAGGCGTAGTCCACGAAGTACTGGGTGATCTCGAAGCCGAGGCGGATGTCCGCCTCCACGGGGATGACCTCGCCCGCCCACTCGATGTCGGTCAGCGCCTGGGTGGCCGCGTCGCGGTCGATGTCCTGCCAGCGCACGCCCAGCTTGTGCCGGCGCAAGATCTGCCACTCGAAGGCGAGCGTCGGGATCACYTCGCTGCCGTCGAGGTCGAGGTCGTCCTCGAAGTTGAGAACCGGGCTGGCTCCGCCGCCGTCAGGAGTGAGCCCGAGCTGCGTCGACATCCCGACCAGGCTCCCCTCGAGGCGGAGGCTGAACGTGTCRAAGAGGGGTTCAACCTCGCGCTGGGCGGCGGCCGGGGAGGCTACCGAGAGCAATAGGACGACCAGCCCGATCGAGGCCGCGCTCCGCCACGTGCACCAGCTCACGTTCCCCTCCTCCTGCCGCACCATGATGGGCGATCGCGCCCCACCCTCGTCGGTCGGCATCCGACCACAACCCCCGCGTCGCGGGGTGAGTTTGCCATGCCCACCGCGACGAACGCAATGATCGTCGAGTGCACTCATGCCGCGGGCGACCGCTCGTCGATCGACTGCGCCGCGACTGCGTGCTCACGGTCTAGAACGGGAACGCAAGGTTGAGCCGGATGCCGCGGGTGCGGTCGCCGAACCGGTAGCCGAGCCCGACCCACGGCAGCTTGATCTTCCACACCTTCAGCGCCGGCTCGGTTGAGAAGCTCAAGCCCACCTCGTAGTTCCAGGAGACGTTAAATGGCCCCTCGGTCACGAGCTCGAACTCGAGGTTCGAGAAGTGCCTGAGGATCGCGTAGCCGCCACCCCGGGCGGCGCCCGACCCGACCGAGAAGCCGAGCGGGAGCTGGGCGTCGAGGCCACCCTCCACGGTGGAGTACCAGTTCTCCACGACGTCGGTGTCGGCGGGGCTCCGGTACCTGAACGCGGTGCCCACCATCAGCTCGAACGGGCGCGCCTCGTACTCTCCCCGCGCTCGGATCCCGGCCGCGTACAGCAGGTGGGTCTCGCCGGTCCGCGAGTCGTCGCCGACGCCAGCCTCCGCAAATGGCTTGAGGACCCACCGCTCGCCCACCGGCACCAGGAACTCCACACCGGGGATGACGACCACCGATTGGATGCTCTCGACCACATCGCCGACGCCGGTGGCGGCCTCCAGTTGGTAGGTGCCGAGCGACACCGGCAGCGTGATCCGCAGCCCCCACGGCTTGTCCTCGAGGCGGCGGATCGAGTACGAGATCGGAATCCGGTAGATCTGGAACGACGTCGCGCTGGCGTCCTGGACCTGGTCTGCCGTCAAGGGGAGCAACAGCATCCCGTCCAAGTCCCCGTCCTGCGCAGCCACCGGGGCGGCAACCAGAAGCGCCGCCAGGAGTGCAGTCAGCGCTGCGGCACGCATCATGATCCACGGCGGGCCGGAGGCTTACTTCGCCTTCGCCTCCTTGGCGCGCGTGTCGTTAAACTGCTTGACCATCTTCTCGAGGGCCTTGTTGATGATCTTCTCCGCTTTCTTCGGGTCCTCCGGGATGGCGGCAGTGGCCGTCCCGCGCCAGACGATCTCCTTGGTCTTGGCGTCCCAGATGTCGACGACCAGCGTGCCCTTGTCGTAGGTCGAGACGGTCGTCGACGCGCTGCCCATGCCGATGCTGCCCCAGTACGGGCTCCACGCCCAGCCGGCGCCGTACCCGTACCCGTAGCCGGTGACGCTGAACTGGAACTCCTCCTTCGAGTTGGTGTGGTAGGTGACGTAGAGGTCGGGGTTGTCGAGCTTTTCGATGAAGCCCCTCGTGGTCAGGTAGTGCTCGATGCCGTTCTTGATGCGCGTATGCATGAGCGGGGCGAACTCCTGCACTGTCGGCCCGGTGTCCTGCCAGGCAAACGTCTTGTAGTCCCTGCCGATCGCGTTGCGGTCGTAGTCCACGTAGACCTTCTGCGCCGCCGCCGGCGCCGCGCACATCACCACCAACAGCCCAAGCCCAAGTGTCATCCTCATGGTTGCCTCCCGTTCCCGTCCCCGTTCCCGCCTGTCACGGCGGAGCCAACGGCAAAGCCGGATTCCCGGCCAGCGGCGCGTCGGTGCGAGCTCACTTCCCCTTGTCCCGCATCGAGCGGTACTTCTCGACGATCTTGGTGATCGCCCGGTCGAGCTGCTTGAGCGCCTTCTCCGGGTCCTCGGACATGACGTCGGTCGCCGTGCCGCGCCACACCGCGAGCTTGGTGTGGGCGTCCCAGATGTCGATGATCAGGCAGCCCTTGCGGTAGGTGTTGACCTGGGTGCTCCCGGTGACGATGCTGGTGCCCCAGTAGGGGTCAAAGCCCCACCCGGTCCCGTAGCTGTAGCCGTAGGCCTGGGACAGGATCTGGACCGATTCCTTGGGGTTGGTGTGGTAGATGACGTAGAGGTCCGGGTTCTCGGTGTCCTCGATGAAGCCGCCCCCGGTCAGCTCGTACTCGATCGAGTTCTTGATGAACGAGTGCACCATCGGGTGGTTCGCCTCGAGCACGCTCGGCGGCATCTTCCCCCAGGCGAACGTCTTGTACTTGGTCATGTCGACCGTCCGGTCGTAGTCGACATACACCTTCTGCGCCGCCGCCGGCGCCGCCACCGCCACCAGAACAAGCACCGCGATCACTGACTTCATCTCGTCACCTCCCCGAGGCCCGGCTGCATCCCGATGCGCGGGCGGAGGATACCACGACAGTCCGCGGGCCCGGCCGCCGCGCCGAGCGCACGCTTCACCGCACTCCTCGCCCGGCGAGTCCCTGTATGATCGCCGCGGCGAAGGTGCGGAGGGCCGGGGCATGCGCTTCCTGATCACCACCCTGATGGCGTGCCTGATCGCCTCGCCGGCCGCCGCCGGCTGGCTCGACGAGTACACCGATCCCGAGGACGGCAAGTTCGACATCCAGGTCGGGCAGGCCTGGGGGCGCTGACCATCCCCGCCCTCCCCCCGCCACCTGGGATCGACTATCATGGCGAGGGTGCCGATCGCGCACCGGGAGGAACGGACATGAAGCACGTCGCCATTGCCTTTGTCGCAGCTGCCCTGCTGGCGTCCGGCCCTGTCGCGGCCCAGGTGGTCAGCGACGACACGATCCTCACCTACGAGGTCATCAAGAGCGACCACAAGGCGTTGGCCATGGAGGCGCTCGCGATCACTCCGGAACAGCTCAAAGCGCTGTCGCCGGTCTACGACGCCTACCTGGCCGAGGTCGACGCTCTCGACGCCCAGCTCGTCGACCTCATCAAGCGGTTCAACAGCTCGTACAAGTCGCTCGACAATGCCACCGCCGAGCAGATGATCACCGAGATCTTCACCATCCAACAGGAGCAGCTCGACCTCAGGAAGCACTACAATCGGCAGTTCCACGAGGTCCTGCCGGCGCACAAGGTGCTCCGGCTGTGGCAGATCGAGAACAAGCTCGGCACCATCATCGCCGCCCAGCTCGTCAGGGACATCCCGCTGGCCAAGTGACTCGAGCGGTGCTCGGCACCGCTCGAGTCATCCTGACCGAGCCGCAGAGCGGCGACGAGGGACTTCCCGTCATCCCGAGCGCGGGCCCGCAGGGCCCGAGTCGAGGGATCTCCCGAGCGGGGGGCAAACGGGCCCGAGCCGAGAGTTCTCATCCCGAGCTGGCGACGCGGCAGCGAGGGCCGCCGGTCGTCACACCAATTCCCTGACGTACTTCTCCCGCGCCAGGCGCAAGAACACCACCAGGAAGGCGGTCAGCGGGATCGCCAGGATCATCCCGGTGATCCCCCCGAGCGCCGAGCCCCAGAAGAAGATCGCCACGATGATCACCATCGGGTGGAGGCCGGTGCGATCGCCCATGATCTTCGGTGTCAGAAGGTAGGCCTCGATCGTCTGGACGACGGCGAAGACGAGGATCACCAGCGCGACCCTGCCGAGCCCGCCCCCTGCCTGGAAGTATGCGAGCGGCAGCGCAGTCGCGAGCCCGAGGATGCTGCCCAGGTACGGGATGATGTTGAGGAAGCCGAGCGCCATGCCGATGACGAACCCGTACTTCAAACCGACCAGGCTGAACCCGACCGCGAACAGCAGGCCCTGCAGGAAGGCGACGATCAGCTGGCCGCGGAAGAAGGCGACAACGATCTCCACGAACTGCCGAAACAGGTAGGCGACGTCGTTGCGGGTCTCCTCCTTGAGGAAGGGCAGGAAGCGCTGGACCTCGAACTTGCCCGGGGAGTCCGCGAGCAGGAAGAAGGCAAAGTAGACCGGGGCCACGAACCAGCCGAACAGGGAGATCACGAAGGACGCCACGCTGACCCCGGCGTTCAGGGCGCCTCGGCCGACCGCCTCGAGGCCCTGGACGATGGCCTCTTCCCTGCCCGCGACCGCCGATTTGAGGCTCTGCAGGTAGCTGCTTTTCTCGATAAACGCTTCGACCTGCGGAGCGCGCTCCGCCGCCCACGCCGCGAAGTCTTGCCACCACTCCGGCAGCTTTGCGATGAGATCGCCGAGCTGGCCGACTAGGAGGGAGCCGAAGAACCAGAAGAACGCCACCAGGGGGATGATCACGGACAGGAAAACCGCGACCAGGGCCAGCACCCTGCCGAGTCGGAGCCGGTCCCGCAGCCACTCGAAGTAGGGTTGGCAGACGAGCGCCGCCACTCCGGCGACGGCAAGCGGCAAGAAGACGCTCGCAAATCGGCTGAAGAAGACGCCGACCAGCCAGAACACGCCACCCACCGTCGCCACGATCACTACCGCCGACAGGATCGTCAGAGCTGCGGCGACCGTGCGCTGCTGTCGTTCACTGAGCGTGAGGCCCATCGGCGCGCTCCTCCATCCCGGGATGTAGCGCCATGGTACCCGCGCCGCGACACGCGATCAACGCTGCGGCCTGCCGCGCACTGTGGGACAATCACCCTGTCGCTGCACGGATCGCAGCTGGGATGGTCGCCTTTGGAGGACCGGACATGAGCGTCCATCGAGTTCGCCTGCGACGGTGGTTGGTCGGCATTGCCACCGCGTGTGTGGCATTCGAGCTGCTCTACCTCGTAGCGGCGAGCCTGATGCTGCGGGGCGACAGGCTCACCCGCCTGATCAACAAGAAGCCAGAGAAGATGCGGATCACGTGGACGTCGGCGCGGAGCTGGTTCCCCGGCGTCGTGAGGGTGGACGGGCTCGAGATCCGCGGCCAGACCCGCAGGATCCAGTGGTACATCGCGGCCGACGACGTGCACGCACGCATCAGCCTCCTCAGGCTGCCCTTGAAGCGCGTCCACCTCAGCTCGGCCCACACCTCGGGCATCGATTTCCGGCTGCGCCGCCGGCTCGACCCCCCAGCCAGGGAGGGCGAAGAGGGCACTCCGCGAGAGATCAGGGGCAGCGAGCACTTCCCGGAAATCCCGGGCTTCACCAACCCCCCGGATCCAACGCCGGAGGATCTGTACCCTCCGAAGAAGAAGCTCAAGAAGCCGTGGACCATCCACCTTGGCGGGGTCGACGTCGACGGACCGGTCCGGGTCGCGGTTGGCCGCATCCGACTCGACGGCGAGGGGGTCGTCTCCGGGGCCATGACCTATCGCACGCGCGACTATGTGGAGGTCCGGCGCGGCAACCTCCGGCTGACGGGGGGGCGGCTGATCATCGACTCCGAGCTGGCGAGCGACGACCTCGCCCTCGATGTCACCTCGCGCTGGCGGCCGTTCCCCGCGAAGGGGGCGAAGCTCCCGCAGATTCTCGAAGGGGTCTCGGGGAGCTTCGCGATCGCGGGCGACATCCACGCCAAGGCCTCGGTCCCGATCGAGCTCGTGCCGGGCCTGCCGATCTCGGGGACGGGGCGCCTGGACGCCACGCTCCGGCTCAAGGACGGCACGCTCCAGCCGGACAGCTCATACTCCGTTCGCTACGACGACCTCCGCGTCGGCGTGCTCGGCCTGACCGCGGCTGGAACGGCGAAGCTCGCCGGCACGACCCGCGCCGGGAAAGACGGCCCGCGCACCGAGGTGGCGATCGACCTCGATTCGTTCGAGTTCCTCAACCCGGAAGGTGCCGCAGTGGGGATCCACGGCTCCGGCCTCACCGTGCGCGCCGCCTGGGACGGACAATCGCTGGCACACTGGAAACCCGCAACCTCAGTCGAGGTGGAGCTGCCTCCGGCCACGATCAGCGATGTCGGCGTCGTCGGCGGGCTGCTGCCCGTGAACTTGGGCTTCGCCGTCACGTCGGGAACCGGAACACTGAGCGCCCGGCTGGCGGTGGACGCGGACCGACAGGCGAGCGGCCAGCTCGACCTGGAATCGCAGCAGCTCCGGTTGACCGCACGCGACGTCCCGATCCGGGCCGACCTCGGGGTCCACGCCACCTTGACGCGGGGCGACCTCGTCGCGCGTCGATTCGAGATCGCGGAGGCGACGGTGACCGTCGACAACGCGCAGCGCGACACCGGCGAGGAGCGCAAGGGCGGCCCGTGGTGGTGCTCCCTGAAGCTCGAGCAGGGGACCGTGCTCCTCAGCCGGCCGTTGACGATCCAGGGCGCAACCGCCGTGAAGATGCGCGACACGCGGCCTATCGTGGCCGTGATCAACGAGTTCTCGAAGCCGCCCAAGTGGATGTCGCTGCTGCCCGAGATCGAGAACGTCGACGGCTCGATGAACGTCGACATGAACGGCGCGACAACGGCGGTGACCGACGTCGGCATCACCGGCGACTCGCTCCAGATCCTGGGCTGGCTGCAGCTTGCGCACAAGAAGGCGGACGGCCGGATCTACGTCAAGTACAAGGGCGTCGCCGCCGGCATCGGCCTCGACCAGGGCAAGAGCTCGATCCACCTCGGCAAGCCCCGGCAGTGGTTCGACGAGCAGCCGGCGGGCCCTCGTTGATTGTCCCGGGCTCCGGCGGCCACCCTCCGGGGGCGCCCGGGCACCGGGGGCCGGAAGCGCGTCAGCCCGAACGCTGAGCCTGGGATGCTGGGTTGCCGCGCACGCACAGGAGCAAGGCGCCGCCGCCAAGGAACAGCACCACGATCGAAAGGATGGCGAGGCGCGGATTGCCGGTGGCCACCCCCACCCAGCCCATCAGCAGCGGCCCGATCACCGCCGCGAACTTGCCCAGCATGTTGTAGAAGCCGAAGAACTCGGCTGACTTCTCGGGCGGGATCAGCCGGGCGTAGAACGACCGCGACAGCGCCTGGACCCCGCCCTGGACGAGCCCGATGGTGACCGCGAGCGCATAGAACTCCCAGACCGAGTCCATGAAGAACGCCCACACCGTGACCCCGACGTACACCCCGATGCCGATGAGGATGCCGTTCTTCGCCCCGAGCCGGGCGCCGATGCGACCGAAGGCGATCGCCGCCGGGAAGCCGACGAACTGGGTGATCAGCAGCGCCAGGATCAACCCGGTGCGGCCGAACCCCAGCGCCATGCCGTAGTCGACCGCCATCCGGATGATGGTGTCGACGCCGTCGATGTAGAGCCAGTAGGCGAGCAGGAAGAGGCCCACCGTCCTGATCCCGCGGAGCTCGCGAAAGGTCGCAGCCAGCTGGGAGAGCCCGCCGCGCACCGCGCTGACCAAGCTGCTTCGCGCGGTGGCCCCCTGCTCCCTGACGAACAGGAACAGCGGGATCGAGAACACCGCCCACCAGATGGCCGTGAGCAGGAAGGACAGCCGCACCGCCTGCTCCGTGCCGGCCAGGCCGAACGCTGCCGGCCACATTGTCGTCGCGACGCAGCCGGCGAACAGCACCCCGCCGCCGAGGTAGCCGAGCGCGTAGCCGAGCGCCGACACGACGTCGTAGCGGTCCTCGCTGGTGACCGAGACGATGAGGGCGTCGTAGAAGACGTTCGCGCCGAGAAAGCCGACCGTGGAGAGCACGAACAGCACCAGCGCGAGCTCCCACCTCCCCAGCGCCACCCAGGTCAGCGCCCCGGTTGTCGTCACGCCGAGCACCTGGAACGCCATCAGGAAGCGCTTGCGCCGGCCGCCGCGGTCGGCGATTGCGCCCAGCGACGGGCCGAGGGCGACGATCACCAGGCTCGCGATCGAGTTGGCGAGGCCGAGCCGGAAGGTGATGTCGGCGCTCGCCTCGCCGGCGCTCCAGACGTCGCGAAAGAAGATCGGGAAGAAGCCCGCCATCATGACCGTGGCGAAGGCGGAGTTCGCCCAGTCGTACAGCGCCCACGAGATGACGGCGCGCCGGCCGGTCTCGCGACCGCGATCACTCATCGCGCACAGGCCGCCGCCGGCCGTTTGCGCGCGGCCTCCGATCGACTGTCGACACAACAAGCGGGGGCCGAAGCCCCCGCGAAATCGTCGCTGATCGACGCTCGAGCCCGTCGGCGATCACTCATTCAGCTTGTCGTTCTTCTCGTACTTGGTGCCGGCGATGTCGGCCGTCGCCATCAGACCCTTGTCGGAAACCTGGTAGACGGCGATGCCGTTGACGAATCCGGTCTGGGCGCCGACGCCCTCGCCGCCAGCCTGGGCGCCGGCCGAGGCATCGGCCTGCCAGCCCTTCTCGACGAAGTTGTCGAAGGTGGTCTTGTCCTGGAAGAGGAACAGCACCTGGTACTTCTTGGCCCCGAGGCTGAGGCCGAGGCCGGCAGTTCCCATCTTCATGTAGGTGCGATGGTCGCCCTTCTTGACGACGGCCACACCATTGCCGCCGCCGCCGGAGAAGCCGAAGGCGATCTTGAGGTTGTCGAAGGCGGCCCAGCCATAGGACTTCTTGTAGAGATCCTTCGCCTTGGCGTCGGCCGCCAGGATGTCATCCTTCGTTTTGTTGGCCGTCTCGTCGATCTTGGCCCGCTTGGAGGCAGCGTCGAGCTCCTCCCAACTCTTCTCCTCCGCCCGCAGGAGCGATGCACTCCCGATCAATCCAACGACAGCCGCCACCACCACGAGTCTTCGCGTCATGCCATTCATCGTCGTCCCCCCTTGGTCGAATCTGATGTCGTCGATGAAACAACCTGCCCTGGTGTTTGGAACTTCCCTTTCTGCCCGACCGCGCACACTACTCCGGTGGGTTGAGCTTCTTGTTCTTCCAGTACTTGGTGCCGGCGACGTCGGCGTTGGCCATCAGTCCGGTGTCGGTGATCTTGAAGATCGCAAGGCCGTTGACGAACCCGACCGATGGGTTCACACCCTCGGTCCCGGCCGCCGCGGTGACTCCGGCGTCGGCCTGCCAGCCGTTCTCGACGAAGTTGACGAAAGTTCCCCTGTCCTGGAAGAACATGATCACCTGGTAGGTCTGGCCGCCCAGGCCGAGCCCGATGCCGGCGGTCCCCATTTTCATGTAGGTGCGGTCGCCGGTGTCCTTGTCGACGGCGACGCCGTTGCCTCCGCCGCCGGAGACGATGAGCGCCAGCTTCAGGTTGTCGAACACCGCCCAGCCATAGGCCTTCTTGAACAGCGTCTCGGCCTTGACGCTCTTGGTGAACAGCTCATCGAGCGCCTGCTGCGCCGTCTCGTCGATCTTCGCCCGCTTGGCATCACGCTCGAGTGACTTCCACTTGGGGATCTCGTCATCCGCCAGAGCGGGCCGGGTCCACGACGGGATCAGCACGCAGACGACCGCGAGGACCATGACCACGATCCGCCAGAAACTGAGCTTCATCAGTGACTCCTTCAGACGTCGGACTGCCTTCGCAGGGATGATACCCGCGGCCGTCCGATCCCGCAAACCGCTCCCGTTTACCGGGCTGCTACTCACAGGACGCTTGCTGCCAGCCGCCGCGGACGCTGGTGCCCCCGCAGTAACCCTTGCCGCTGCTGTTGGGGTTGTTCAAGTAGGCGAGGATGCTGCCGCAGGTCTCGTCCTGGGCAGGCGCCACCTGGCAGACGCCCGTGTAGCGCGGATTGGTGAAGCAGCACGGCTCCTTCGCCTCGCCGGCCACGCCGGCCGACGTGTGGCGCGCCGTCACCGCCGCAATCGTCCCGGCCGCCACCGCCACACCGAGCACGAGGCTTGCGCAGCAACGTCGAGTCATGACACGACCTCCACACACGAAGTGTTGTGGAGAATGGTAACCCATGCGTCTCTCGCCGTGCGCTCAGGAATACTACGGGGCTGCCGCGCGCGCCACACCGTGGTGGCGCCGGCCCTTCGGCCGCGGTGTCGGGGCACTCTGAAGGCGACCCCCACGATCCACCGCCCGGATCAGGAGCTCAGGCCTTCGAGGAAGGCCAGGCACAGTGAGGCCAGTCGCTGGGGTTGCTCGACGACCACCGCGTGGCCGGCGCCCTCGATGAGGATGAAGCGGGCGCCACGGATGCCCTCGGCGAGGGCCCGGGTGCGGGCAAGTGGAATGAACCCGTCGAGCTCGGCGGCGACGACCAGGGTCGGACAGGCGACCGCGGCGAGCTCCCCCGCCAGCGCCACGCTCGGGGTCGAGTCGAGCAGCCCGGCCAGGCCCGCGAACCAGGCATCGGGCAGCGCGGCAATCTGGCGCCGCCGCAGCGCCCGCTCCTGCTCCTGCGCGGCCAGGTAGCCGGGCGAGTAGACCACCGGCTCGAGCGCGTCGCTGATCGACCCCCGGTCGCCGGTCTCGAGCGTTTCGAGGCAGGCCTGCCGCCACCTCGCCACCTCCTCGGCCATGGACTCGTCGAAGGCGTCCGCCGACGCGATCGACACCAGCGACCGCACCCGCCCGGGCCAGCGCGCCGCCACCAGCAGCGCTACTGCGCCGCCGAAGGACGTGGCCACGAGGTGGGCGCGATCGATCGCCAGCCGGTCGAGTAGCCCGACCACGTCGCGGGCGTGCTCGAGCACGTCGCGTGGCGGCTCGCCCGGCGACAGCAGCTGGCCGCGGAAGTCGAAGCGGACGACCCGGAAGCGTTGGGCGAGCGGACGCGCCACCTCATCCCAGCTCGCGATGCTCATCGCGATGCCGTTGAGCAGCAGCAGCGGCTCGCCGTCGCCGTCGACGCGGTGGTACATCATCCCGGCCACTCGAAGTCCAACGACTTCGCGGCCATGAACGAGCGGATCATCCCGAAGAACTGCTTCGGCTTCTCGAGGTAGGCCACGTGGCCGCAGCCCGGGATCTCCTCCCAGCGCGTGTTCGGCAGCAGCTCGAAGATCTTGCGCTGCTGCCAAAGCGGGATCGCCCGGTCCTGGCCGCCGACGATCATCAGAGTCGGCGTGGCGATCGCGCGGTAGCCGGGCAGGTTGGCGCCGAGCGCGGCGAAGAACGGGTCCTGCGCCTCGGTCAGCCGGATCAGGCAGTGACGCGAGCCGACGTAGCGGTCGTAGAAGCGCTGCCGCATCGCCTCCATCTGCTCGGACGGGATCGCCGCCGCGAAGTCCTCGCCGAAGATCTTCTCGTACATGTAGTGGGTGTAGAGCGCGAACGCCTCCTCGCTGCCGCGGTAGAAGCGCAGCGAGATGTCCTGGTACATCTGGAAGAGCTTCTCGTGGCTGAGCAGGATGCCGGACAGGGTCATCGTGTGCAGCCGCTCCTGATACGCCCGAGCAAAATCGAGGGCGATGAAGCCGCCGTACGAGATCCCCATCAGGTGCACCCGGTCCTGGCCGACCTCGTCGAGGATCAGCTTCAGGTGGCGTGCGAACTCCGGAATCGAGTACGGCACGTCGTCCTGCGACGACTGGCCCTGGCCGAGGAAATCGTAGAGGACCACGTCGTAGGCGTCGGTCAGCATGGGCAGGAAGCTGTACCAGGCCTTGGTGTGCATGGCGAGGCCGTTGAGCAGGCACACCGCCTCGCGGCTCCCGTCGCCGTGGTACTCCCACCACACCTGCTGGCCGTCGACGTCGAGATGGCCGGTTCGGGTCGGCTGGATGTCCTGGGTCACCGCTCCCACCGTTTCCGTGCCCATCTCCGTCTCCGTGCCCGAGAGGACGGCGGGCACCTTCGAGGCCCTGCTGTCATGTCACGCGACTCACGGCCCTTGCCCGTCTCCCTGCCCTTCTCCGTCTCCGGTTCCGAACCGGCACTCGAGTTCGGGCACGGAGACGGACACGGAGACGAGTCGGTCGAGCCCTGCCCCTACGCCTTCCGCAGCACGGTGCACACCGAGGCGCAGATCGGCCCGCCGATGTTGAAGGTGGCGGCGAGCTTGGGGTTGGCCACCTGGAGCGGAGCCGGGACCTTGCCGAGCAGCTGCCAGGAGGCCCAGCCGATCATGGCGACGCCGGTCGCGCCCACCGGGTGGCCCTTGGAGATCAAGCCGCCCGAGGTGTTGATGCCGCACTCGCCCTGCGGGCTCGCCTTGCCGTCGACCCAGTAGGCCGCGCCTTTGCCGTACGGCGCCTTGCCGATCACCTCGGCGGCGATCGCGCCCATCACGGTGAAGCAGTCGTGGACCTCGGCGACGTTGACATCGGCGGCGCTCGTGCCGGCCATCTCGTAGGCGGTGGCCATGGCGCGCAGCGCCCCCTGCGGCCGCAGCACGTCGCGGCCTTCCTTGAGCAAAGCGTCGGTGGCCTGGCCAAAGCCGGCGAGCTCGACGCAGTCCGCCTTGGCCACGCCGAGCCGCTCCAGGCCCTTGTCGGTGGCCAGGATCAGCGCCGCGTAGCCGTCGGTGATCTGCGAGCAGTCGTAGGTCTTCAGCGGCAGCCCCTCGACGATGTAGCGGTTGCGGCCCTCGGACGATGCGGCCTCGTCCAGCGAGACCTGGATCTTCTGCATCTGCGCGTACGGGTTGTGATTGCCGTTGGCGTACTCCTGGACCGCCACCGCGGCTAGGTCGCGCTCGGTGGCGCCGTGCGCCGCCATGTAGTCTCGCATCACCTCGGCGAACAGGTGCGGGAAGACGTAGACCTTGCCCTCGCGCTCGGCCGGGTGGCTGAAGTAGCCGAGCACCTTGCCGATCAGCGCGCCGTCCATCTTGCCCTCGTTGTCGCGCATCTTCTCGTAGCCGACCGCGATGCCCACCTCGCCCTGGCCGAGCAGCAGCTTGTGCGCCACCGACAGCACCGCCTGGCCGCCCGAGGCGCAGGCGTTCTCGACCGACTCGATCGGCTTGCCGCCGAGGCCCGGCACCATCGCCATCAACCCGGCCAGCAATCCCTGCTCGTTGAGCGAGAAGTTGCAGGTGGCGCCGATCGAGCCGACGTCAATCGCCGCCGGCTCGACGCCGATCTCCTCGCACACCCCGGTCACCGCGTTGGCGACGATGTCCGGGACCTGCATGTCGAGCAGCTTGCCGAACTTCGACNNTAGCGGTTGCGGCCCTCGGACGACGCCGCCTCGTCCAGCGAGACCTGGATCTTCTGCATCTGCGCGTACGGGTTGTGATTGCCGTTGGCGTACTCCTGGACCGCCACCGCGGCCAGGTCGCGCTCGGTGGCGCCGTGCGCCGCCATGTAGTCTCGCATCACCTCGGCGAACAGGTGCGGGAAGACGTAGACCTTGCCCTCGCGCTCGGCCGGGTGGCTGAAGTAGCCGAGCACCTTGCCGATCAGCGCGCCGTCCATCTTGCCCTCGTTGTCGCGCATCTTCTCGTAGCCGACCGCGATGCCCACCTCGCCCTGGCCGAGCAGCAGCTTGTGCGCCACCGACAGCACCGCCTGGCCGCCCGAGGCGCAGGCGTTCTCGACCGACTCGATCGGCTTGCCGCCGAGGCCCGGCACCATCGCCATCARCCCGGCCAGCAATCCCTGCTCGTTGAGCGAGAAGTTGCAGGTGGCGCCGATCGAGCCGACGTCAATCGCCGCCGGCTCGACGCCGATCTCCTCGCACACCCCGGTCACCGCGTTGGCGACGATGTCCGGGACCTGCATGTYGAGCAGCTTGCCGAACTTCGACTGATGGTACGCAGCGATGTACAGCTTCTTGGCCATTGGGCACCCTCCATTTCTTCAGTTGCCTTTCCCGTCCGCGCGGCGCTCCACGGCTGACCGCGAGGCCCGAAGGGGACGGGAAAGAGAACTGGGACCGATGTCACGACGGATGTTCACTCGCCTTCCTCGAGGAGCTTGGCCAGCTCTGCCTTGACGACCTTGCCGTAGGGGGTGCGCGGCAGCTCGGCCACCGCGATAAAGCGCTTGGGCACCTTGTAGCGCGCCAGCCGCGCGGCGAGGTACTCCCCGAGCTTCCCAGCGTCCAGCGCGACGCCCTCGCGCGGCACCACGAACGCGACCCCGACCTCACCCCAGGTCTCATCGGGCACGCCCACCACCGCCGCGTCGCGGAGGTCCGGGTGCTGGAGGAGCTGGTTCTCGATCTCGGCGGGGTAGACGTTGACCCCGCCGGAGATGAACATGTCCTTCGACCGCCCCGCGATGAAGTAAAAGCCGTCGTCGTCGCGCAGCGCCATGTCGCCGGTGTGGAACCAGCCCTGGCCGTCGTAGACGTCGGCGGTGGCCTGCGGGTTGTTCCAGTAGCCGGCGCTCACGTGCGGGCCGCGGAAGCAGAGCTCGCCGACCTCGCCCGCCGGCAGCTCCTGGCCGCTCTCGGCGACCACCTTCACCTCGGTGAACATCAGCGGCCTGCCCACCGAGCCGGCCTTGGTGTAGGCCTCCTCATCGGTCATCGTGAAGCAGTTGACGCCGACCTCGGTGAGCCCGTAGCCCTGGCGCAGCACCACGCCGCGCCGGCGGTAGGCCTCGATCAGGTGCTTGGGCAGCGGCGCGCCGCCGGAGATCAGCCAGCGTACCCGGCTCAGGTCGACCGTCTGGAACTCCGGCGCCTCGGCGAGGAGCTTCCAGATCGTCGGCACGCCGAGCACGGCGGTGCAGCCCTCCTGCTCGATCACCCGCCACACCTCGGCCGCGTCGAAGGCCGCGTGCAGCACCAACCGGCCGCCGACCAGCAGCAGCGGCGCCAGAAAGGCCCCGAGCCCGCCGGCGTGGTAGAGCGGGGTGAAGATCGAGCTCACGTCGTTCTCGTTGAGCTGCCAGCAGGCGGCGGTGTTGTAGGCGTTCCAGGAAATCTGTCGGTGGGGGATCACCACCCCCTTCGGCCTGCCGGTGGTGCCCGAGGTGTAGAGCAGGCAGTACGGGTCCTCCGGCCGGCACCGCCGGTGCACCGAGCTGCCGGCGCCGCGGGTCAGCACCATCTCGGCGAAATCGAGATCGTCGTCGCGGTCGAGCTCGTCGAGCGCGAGCCAGAACGAGACGTCGACGCGCAGCCGCAGCCGCCGCACCACCGCCCGGTGCTCGCCGTCGTAGATCAGCGCCCGCGGGGCGCAATCGCGCACGATCTGCTCGAGCTCGTTGGCGGTGAGCCGCGTGCTCAGCGGCACCAGCACGACGCCGCTCTTGCCGGCGGCGAAGAACGCGTCGAGGAGCTCCACCCGGTTGCCAGACAGGATGGCGACCCGGTCGCCGGGCCGCAGCCCGAGGCCGTAGAGCCACATCCGGGCGCAGCCCACCGCGCGCTGGTCGAGCTCGCGGTAGCTGTAGCGCCGTCCGTCGGCGACCGTCACCAGCGCGGTGCGCTCGGGCGACACCCGCGCCCGCTCGCCGAGGAGGTCGCCGTGGATCATGCCCCGCCCTCGGAAAGCGGCTGCGGCGCGGCCGCGGGCGGCGGTTCGGCGAGCGCCGCCGTCAGCGCCTTGAGCAGCCGGTCCGGGCACTCGCGCTGCGGCACGTGGCCGCAGTCCTTGACCGGGTGGAGCCGCGCGGCCGGCAGGCCCTCGACCAGCCGCTGGGCGTAACTCATCGTGAACAGCTCGTCGGCGTCGCCCCACACCAGCTCGACCGGCACCGTCACCTCACCGAGCCGGCCGTCGAGGACGTATTTCTCGAGCCCCGGTCCGGCCTGGGCGAGCCCTTCAGCGAGCCGCGCCGCCGGCCCGACCCGCGCCTGGCGCACCACGTCGTCGAGCACGAAGTCCGGCGGCAGCAAGGTGTTCGGACCGAGCAGGGCCTTCATGGTCGCCCGCGCCTCCTCCCGGGTCCGCGGCAGCACGTTGATCCCCGGGTTCTCGTCGCGAACCGGGCCGCCGTTGATCGCCACCAGCCGCACCACCCGGTCGGGGTGCTCAACCGCGTACAAGAACGAGATCCAGGCACCCATCGAGTTGCCGACCAGGATCGCCGGCTCGCCGGCGCAGCGGGAGTCCATCAGCGCCTCGAGGCCGGCGAGCAGCTGCTCGATGGTGATCGGCCCCTGCCGTGGATCGCTCTTCCAGTGGCCCGGGAGATCCGGCGCCAGCACCCGGTAGTCGGCCACCAGCGGCTCGATGATCCGCGCCCACGCGCCCGCCTGGTCGCCGGCGCCGTGCAGCAGCACCATCGCCGGGCCGCTGCCGCCCTCCCACACCGTCATCGTCCCGGCCGGGGTGGCCAGCTCAAACGCCTGCAGGCCTCGCTTGCCGAGCGCGAGCCGGCTCATCCACGCGTCCACCGTCAGCGGCCGCTTCCAGAACAGCCACATGCCGACGAGCATCGGCACCACGACGACGGCCAAGCCGAAGCCGATCGCCAGCTTCAGAAGGGTGCGACTCTCCACGCGGAACCTACCTCCCGGCCCCCCATCCTACGACATCCGGAACGCCGCTCCCGCCTGGTTGTAGCCCACGCCGGAGCCGATGAAGACCACCAGGTCGCCCGGCCGGATCTTGCCCTGCTCGAGGGCGTCGTCAAGGGCGATCGGCACGCAGGCCGAGCCGGTGTAGCCCCACTTCTCCATCACGGTGTGGGTGCGGGTCATCGGCAGGCCGAGGTCCTCCATCACCAGCTCGATGGATGGCTTGCGGACCTGGGTGAAGATCGCGAAGTCGATGTCCGACACCTTGAAGGACCCGTTGGCGGCGACCTTGCGCACCAGCAGCGGCCATCCCTCGTGGTTGATCTCCGGCGGGTAGCGCTCGATGAATCGCACCGTGGTCCGGCCCGCCTGGACCGCCTCGACGGTCGCCGGCTCGAAGGTGGCGCCGGCGTAGATCCCCCAGTGGGCGTGGTACGCACCATCGGCCTGCGACGCCGACGCGACGAAGCCGGGCTCGGTCGCCGGCTCGAGCAGTGCGGCCCCGGCGCCGTCGCCGTAGAAGAAGACCATCGGGTCGTTCGCCGCAGCCAGCTTGTGCATCAGGTACACCCCGACCACCAGCACCGACTTCAGGCTCGGGTTGGCCGCGATCATCCCGGCCGCGATGGCGAGCCCGGTCGGGAACGACGCGCAGGCGCAGCCGACGTCGAAGGTGCCGGCGTTGACTGCGCCCAGCTTGTGCTGCAGCACGACCGAGGTCGCCGGCGTGATGTAGTCCGGCGAGTCGGTGCCGAGGATGATGAGGTCGACGTCCTCGGGCTTCCGCCCGGCGCGCTCCAGCGCCTGCCGGGCCGCCGGCAGCGCGACGTCGGAGGTCGCCCACGTCTCGGGCGCCCACCAGCGGGTGCGGATCGCCGACGACTCCTCCATCTTGTCGACGAACTCCGGGAGGTGGGCGAAGCGCTTCCGCAGCTCGTCGTTGGAGACCTCGATCTCCGGGATGTAGCGCCCGGTCGAGACGATCGTCGCGAACCGACTCATGCTGCCTCCCTTCCGTCTCCGTGCCCGTCTCCGTGCCCGGAGACCCGGATGGGCCTTGATGCGAGCACGGACCCGGAGACGGATACGGGCCCGGGCAAAGCCCCTACGTTCCGACCACCAGGCCGCCGTCGACCCCCAGGGTCTGGCCGGTGATCCAGCTCGCCGCGTCCGACGCCAGCCAGACGTAGGCGTCGGCAATGTCCCGCGGCTGCCCCATCCGGCCGAGCGGGGTGCGGCCCACCATCCCCTGGAGGACCTTCTCCGGCATCGCCTGCAGGATCTCGGTGGCCACGAAGCCCGGCGCCACCGCATTGACGCGGATCCTGTACTTGGCCAGCTCGCGGGCCCAGGTCTTGGTCATGCCGATGACCCCGGCCTTGGTGGCCACGTAGTTGGTCTGCCCGAAGTTGCCGTACAGCCCGACCACCGAGCTCGCGTTCAGAATCGTTCCGCCGCCGCCGGCGATCAGGTGCGGCACCACCGCGCGCGTGCAGTTGAACACGCCGCGCAGGTTGACGCCGATCACCGCCTCCCACTGCTCATCCGTCATCGTCGCCACCACCTCGCCGTCCTTGTACTTGACGAGCTGGGCGTCACGGACGATGCCGGCGTTGTTGACGAGCACGGAAACCCCGCCCCAGCGCTCGATGATCGCGGCCACCGCGGCCGCGACCTCGGCGGCCTTCGACACGTCGACTTTTCGAAACCAGCCGCTGCCGCCGGCGGCCGCGATCTCGGCCTCGAGCGCCGCGGCGCCGGCGTCATTGACGTCCCAGGCCGCCACCCGGCAGGCCTCCTCGGCGAAACGCAGCGCGGTCCCCCGGCCGATCCCGGCGGCCGCGCCGGTGACGATCACCACCTTGTCCTTGAGCCCGGTTTCAATCATGGGTCGCTCCCCAGTCAACGGGGGCGCACCGGTCGCCCGGCGCGCCCCCCGATCAGTCAGCTGATGAGCACGAACCTTCTCCCGCTCCCCTCTCCGTGCCCGCTAGAAGCGCAGCCGCGCGCCGATCTGGAACTCCTGTGGCCGCAGCGTGTCCAGGTACTGCCCGTAGCGCGTGTTCTCAACGTAAGGAAGGGTCGGGTTGTTGAGCGTCGGCCCGGACAGGAACTCGCCGTTGTCGACCGTGGTGACGTCCCAGTTGGTGGTGTTGAACAGGTTGAAGACCTCGGCGATCAGCTCGAGATCGGCGGAGCCGCCGAGCGGCAGGGTCCAGCTCAGCCGCGCGTCGAACTCGTTGAAGCTCGGTCCGTCCATCGAGTTACGGCCGACGCCCTCGGGCCGATCGGACGCGAAGCCGTCGGTGTTGTAGTCGTAGCCGAGCAGGTGGTTCCACGGCTGGCCGCTGCCGTAGACCCAGGTTCCGGAGAACATGAAGTTGGCCGGCAGCTGGAAGATGCCGGAGACGACCACCCGCAGGTCCTCGGTCGAGCGGGACGGCCCCCACTCCGCCTCTGGGTCGGCCGCATCGCTGGGGTAGCCCTCGGGGAACTCGGGGGTGAAGTCGTCCGAGAGGTTCTTCTTGTTGGCCCAGGTGACCGAGGAGGTCAGCATGTGGCCGTTGCCGAAGGTGCCGTTGAGCGACAGGATCGCCGCCCAGTACTCGGAGTGGCCGAGGTTGCTGCGGATGTTGATCGCGTTGTACGCCGGGTTGATCCGGCTGTGCGTCTCGTTCCCGGCCCAGTTCGAGTTGAAGTTGTAGAACTCCTTGTCGCCCTCGGCGTACAGCCCCTCGAGGTCGGCGTACAGCCCGCTGTTGCCCAGCCGCCGCGTGAACCCGAGGTTGACCTGCCAGCTCTGCGGCGCCTCGAGGCTGTCCTCGAGCAGGATGACGCTCTGGGGCAGCGCGATGCCCGTGTTCTCCGGGTTTGCCGGGTTGAGGATCCACGGGCAGTTGGCCGGCGGGATGCCAAGCTGCAGGCAGAGGAAGAGGCCGTTGTAGTTCTGGTGCGTGATCCAGCCGGTGGTGCCGTTCTGCTGCAGCTCCTGGAGCGCGGGGACCAGCAGGTAGCGGCCCGTGAAGATGCCGGCGCCGGCGCGCATCACGCTCTTGCCGTTGTTGCCGAGGTCCCACGAGAAGCCGAGCCGCGGCTGGAAGTTGTCCTCGTCCACCGCCCGCGGGCCGGTCATCGGGTTCGTGAAGTCCGGGTTGTTGCCGTCGGTGTCGTAGTCGTAGCGCAGGCCGAGGCTCAGAGTCGCGTTCGGCCGCATCCGCCAGTCGTCCTGGATGAAGCCCGACAGCACGTTGGTGTCGGTGGTGACGTCGCTCGAGCCCTCGCCCCAGGTGTACGCGAGCGGCAGGCTGCGATCGTCGGTCACGTAGATCATCAGCCCGTACTGGTAGGTGTCGATCCGCGACCGCTCCTCGACCGCGAACCAGGCGGCGCCGAGCTTCCAGTCGTGGGTGCTGCGGCCCATGGTCGACTGCAGGTGGAAGGTGTCACGCAGCTCCCAGTACGAGCCGTAGCCGATCAGGTCGCCGATCGTGTTGCCGCCGATCTTGAGCGTGTTGCCGCTCGAGAACCACTCCTCGACGTCGTCCGAGTTGGTCGGCTCCTCGTAGTCGCGATCGCCGATCTGGAAGCGCGCCTCGTTGAGCCGGCTGCCGTCGCCGAAGACAGTCGTCAGGCCGAGCACCGCGTTCCAGTTGTCGCGATCGAGCGCCTGTCCATTGGAGATGTCGGCCACGCCGCCGACCCGGTAGTTGTCCTGGCGGTACTGCTCGTACATCCCCTTGAAGAAGCCGGTCGAGGACCCGCTGAACTGGTGGTCGAGGCTGAAGCTCGCCAGCTGCTGCTGAATCGGCAGGTCGTAGTTGGTGGCGAGGTCGACGAAGGCGCCGCCGGGACGGAAGCGGGCCACGTCAGAGACGTCGATGTACTCGAGCGCGAGGAAGTAGTGGGTCTTGTCGCGGACGATCGGCCCGCCCAGCGTGGCGCCCAGCTGATAGCGCTCATACGGCGGCTTCTCGGCGTCGACCTCCTTCTTGGCGCGCATCGAGTCGTCGCGGTAGAAGCCGTAGACCGAGCCGTGGACCTCGTTGGTCCCCGACTTGGTGACCACCGACAGCGCGCCGCCCTGGGAGCCGCCGATCTCGGCGTCGAAGCGGCTCGTCACGACCCGGAACTCGCGGATTGCGTCCTGCGAGAACCGCGCCCGCGACAGGCCCAGCGCCTGGTCGGTGAAGTCGACGCCGTCGACCTGGATCGAGGTCTGCGAGGCGTTGCCGCCTGCGCCCACGACCGGCGAGTTCTGGATGAACCGGAACGATCCGGTCTCGCGTTGCACGCCCGGCGCGATGAATGCCAGCCGCTCGAAGTCGCGGTCGGCCACCGGCAGGTTCTCGATCTGCTCGGGCACGATGTTGGTCGACGAGTCGGTCTTGAGCACGTCGACCAGTGGCACCGCGGCGGTCACAACGAGGGTCTCCGAAACCTGGACCTGCATCGTGAAGGTGAGGCGCGCGGTCTGCCCGACGCGCAGCACCATCTCCTGATCGGTGATCGGAGCGAAGCCCTCCAGGTTGCCGCTCAAGGCGTACGGGCCCGGCGGCAGCGCAGGGAACGTCGCCCGGCCGAACTCGTCGGCCACGCCGGCGCGATCGGCGCCGGTGTCGGTGTTGCGCACCTGCACGGTCACTCCCGGCATGGGAAGACCCTGTTGATCGACGGTCAGCACCTCGACCGTGCCGGTGTTGACCTGCGCCGCGCCCGGCACCGCCACCGCGAGCACGGCGGCGACCACGGCCAGCGGCAGCCATCTCCTGATGTTCCATTCCTTCCGTCGCATCGTGACCTCCTCCAGTCAGGTAGCCTTCGCCACGGCGCGCGCCTCGCTCGCGTCGGCCATCGCCGCCGCCGTCCGGGGAAGCACCCCGAAGCGAAGAAGTCGAATGAACTCCTCCACAGCCTCGCGCGGCGCCATGCCGAAGTGCATGGGCACGCCGAAGCACTTCTCCACCGTGAAGTAGTAAAAGAGCCAGCGCGTCGCCAGCATGACTGCCACCAGCGCGTTGGCGTCGCCGAGCCGGCCCTCGCGCCGCTTGCGCGCGAAGTTCTCCTGGTAGGTCGCTGCGAAGCGCGCCGGCATGGACTCGTAGAAGGCGTGGATGTGCCGGCCGCGGAACTCCACGACATCGATGAAGATCAGCATGATGTAGGGCGCGTGGGCGTCGACGCTGCGCTCGATCAGCGCTGCCATCTCCTCGAGGTCGTCCGGGAAGTCGGCGCGCTCGAACAGCTGCTGCAGCTCGTCGTTGGGGTTCAGCAGCCTGCCCCAGTAGTCGTCGAGCAGCTGCTGGTAGATGGTCTCCTTGGATCCGAAGTGGTGGTAGAGGTTGCCGACCGAGACGGCGCTCCTCTCCGAGATCTGCCGCATCGAGGTCGCGCCGTAGCCCTGGGTCGAGAACAGCTCGAGGGCAGCCTCCCGGGCGCGCACCATGGCGGCCTCGGATCGTTCGGCTTGTCGCCCGTTGGAGCTCACCAACCGTTCCTCTTACAAATCGAACGCTCGTTCCGTAACTCCTAATATGGTCCCGAAACGGAGATTGTCAAGAGGGAAACGCATGGCACGAGAGAGGTGGCACGCGATCGGCCGTCGGCAGGCGCCGCCGGACAGCGGTGCCGAGATCTGCCGCCGCCGGCTTCCCACCTCGCGCCTCGGTCGTAAGGTCCTGGACTTGTGAGCCTTATCGCCGCCGGCCTCGGCCCCTGGCAGGCGGCTTCCCGGCTCCGGACGCCCTCGCCTCGCCGACCGGCACCAGCTCGACCCGCAGCTCACCGGCATCGGCCCCGACCAGCTGCACCCGGATCCGGTCGCCGAGCCGCCACACCCGCCGACCGCGCTCTCCGACCAGCCGGTGCCGCCCCTCCTCGAAGTGATAGAAGTCGTCAATCAGCTCCGAAATGTGGACCAGCCCGTCGACCAGGAACTCGTCGATCTGGACGAACAGCCCGGCCTCGGTGACCCCTGACACCGTGCCGTCGAAGCTCTCCCCCACCCGTCCCTCCAGGTAGTGGATCGTCTTCCACAGCACCGCCATCCGCTCCGCCGCCTCGGCCCGCCGCTCGGTGGTCGAGCAGCTCTCGCCGAGCCCGGCCAGCTCGAGTGAGATCCGCTCCCGCTCGGCGCCGGCCACCGGCCGCCCGTCTGCGCGCAGCCGCCGCAGCATGCGGTGCACGGCCAGGTCCGGGTAGCGCCGGATCGGCGAGGTGAAGTGGAGGTAGGCGTCGGCCGCCAGCGCGTAGTGGCCGCGGGCGTCCGAGCTGTAGACCGCGCGCGCCAGCGCCCGCAGCACCAGCATCGACACCAGCCGCTCCTCGGGCCGGCCGGCCACCGCGGCCAGCACTCTCTGCAGCTCGATCGGAGGCAGGTCCTCGTCGGTGCCCTCCATCCTCAGCCCGAGCTCGGCCAGGGTCTCCCGCAGCGCCTTCACCCGGTCCGGGTCGGGCCGGTCGTGCACCCGGTGCAGCGCCGGCTGGTCCGCTTCCAGCAGCATCCGGGCGACGCAGCGGTTGGCGGCCACCATCAGCTCCTCGATCAGCCGGTGCGCCCGGTTGCGCGCGCTCGGCCGCACCGCCGTCACCCGGCCCTCGGGGTCGAGCAGGATCTCGGGCTCCGCGAGCTCGAAGTCGAGGCTGCCGCGCCGGTGGCGCTCCCTCCCCAAGCGGTCCGCCGCCTCGGCCAGCAGCTCGAGCGAGTCCGCGAACTCGGTGCACTCCGCCGGCCAGCGCTGGCGCGGCGCCTCGAGCCACGCAAAAACCTCCGCGTAGGTGCAGCGCCGCCGCGAGCGGATCACCGACGGCGACGCCTCGGCGCTCCGGATCGAGCCGTCGCGCGCCACCGCGAACCGCACCGTGTAGCTCAGCCGGTCCTCGCCCTCGGCGAGCGTGCACAGGCCGCTCGAGACGCGCTCCGGCAGCATCGGCACGCAGCGGCCGGGCAGGTAGACCGAGGTGCCGCGCTCCCGCGCCGCCGCGTCGAGCTCGCTGCCTGCCCGCACGAAGTGCGACACGTCGGCGATGTGCACCTCGACCTCGATGTCGCCGCCCTTGCCCGGCGACGCGTTCACCGCGTCGTCGAAGTCGCGCGCGTCCTCGGGATCGATGGTGATCGCCGGCCGGTCGCGAAGGTCCCAGCGCCCGGACAGCACCTCGTCGCCGATACCCTCCGGCAGGCGCTCAGCCTCCTCGAGCGCGGCCTCGGGGAACTCCACCGGGATGCCGTGCGCGCGCAGTACCACCAGCTCCTCGATCCCGGGGTCGCCGAGCCGGCCGAGCCGCTCGAGCAGCACCCCTCGGGCGCGCAGCCCGCGCGCCGACACCGACTCCACCGACGCCACCAGGTAGTCGCCGTGGCGCGGCTCCTCGGCGAGGCGCGACGCGGTCGGCACCAGCACGAAGCGCAGCCGGCGGTCGAGCGGCTTCAGGCACGGCCGGCCGCGGTCCGCCATCCAGCGCCCGACCACCTCCTCGAGCCGGCGCTCGACCACCCGCACCACCACGCCCTCGCGCACTCCCTCGGCGCGCGCCCGCCGCCGCGCCCTCTCGAGCTGGACCAGCACCCGGTCACCGTCGAGCGCCCCGCGCAGGTGATGGGCATCGATGCGGATCGGCTTCGCCCTCGCGTCCGCCTCGCGCACCAGCGCGAAGCCGGCCGGCTGGCGCCGCAGCACGCCCGGAATCAGCTCCGACGCGCCGGCCACCACGAAACGCTGGCCGCGGCCCTCGACCACCCGGCCCTCGCGGACCAGCTCGCGCAGGCTCTCCCGCAGCAGCGTTCGCGCCTCCGAGCGCCCGATCCCGAGCTCCTCCACGACCGCGGCCACCAGCATCCGCACCGTGATCCCGCGCTGGCCGCGCTCCCGGATCAGCCGCAGGATGTTGCCCGGGCTGGTGACCTCGAAGACCTGCTTGTCGTCCATCGAGCCCCGACTATACGCTTCGTGCGCCTTGCCAGGCTGCGATCGATGCTTCCTTCAGGCTGGTTGGGGACTGAACCGCAGGCAGATCATCGAGCGCATTGGGAAGCTCGCGTCGGACCCGCGGCCGAGAGGCTGCGAGAAGCTGGCCGGCGCGTCGGGGCGCTTCCGCGTCCGCCAGGGGGCGTACCGAATCGTCCACGCCGTCGCGGATGACGAGCGCGTCGTCGTCGTGTTCAAGGTCGGCCGCCGCAGCGAGGTCCATCGCTGACCGCCCTGCACTCGCTGCAGGGTGGGCAACTTGCCCGCCGGCAACCCGGGCGTCGAGCGTCGTCGTGCTGGGTGGCGTGGTGCGTCGTCGACGGTCCGGAATGTAAACGACATCAACTGGTATCATGTGAATGTCAGGAGGTGTGAGATGACTCAAGTGAGCGCCAGGCTCTCTGACGACCTCGTCAAGAGCATCGACAGGGCGGCGAAGCGGATGCACCGAAGCCGCGCCGACATTATCCGGCTGGCGATCGAGTACTACCTCGACGACGTCGAGGATCTCCGTGGTGCGGTGGACCGCCTGAGCGACCCGGGCGACCCGATTCTCGACTGGCGCGAGGTCCGACGTGAGCTACTCGCTGAGGATTAAGGGTAGCGCGGTCAAGGCGCTGCGCCGCATTCCGAAAACGGACCGTGTCCGTCTCATCGAGGCCATCGACCGCCTCGCAGCCGAGCCGGCCGCCGGCGGCGTTCTCAAGGGCGAGTTCCAGGGACTGCGCCGGCTTCGCGTCGGAAGCTACCGCATCATCTATGAGGTCGACCAGGGTGAGCTGACAATCCTCGTCGTGCGGATCGGCCACCGCAAGGATGTCTATCGCTGATCGACCTCCGAGCTTGTAGGGTGGGCATCCTGCCCGCTACGGGTATCTTGCCCGCCACCGGCATCCTGCCCGCCACCGCCCTGGTGACTGGCGCCGTCCCCGCGCCGTGTCCGGGGTTGACACCCACTCCCCCCACGACCTACGATGCATCGCCCGCCTGCGTGCGAAAGTGGCGGAAGTGGTAGACGCGCAAGATTCAGGATCTTGTGCCCGCAAGGGCGTGGGGGTTCGAGTCCCCCCTTTCGCACCAATAACTTAGCTCAGAACTTGCTTATCGAAGCCAACCCACGGCGTGAGGCCGGCGTAAGAATGCCTCCTCCGGCCCGGACCCGTGTTACCCCACCGAATGAGCTCAGATTCGGCCACTTTCTTGCCCGAGGAGGGGGGAGAGGGGGTGCGTCCGCGCGAGGGGTCTTCGAGTAGGCAATGTTGGCTCTCCATCGGCGCGCAGCAAAAAGGGCTTCCCTTGCCACGCCGCCGTGCTGGCGGCTGACCCCGTCTGCTCCGCGGTGGACGCCGGTCCGTCGATCCGTCCCCGTCCCACACGATCATCGACGACGGCTGCCATTCTCGGCAGTACGGCGGAATGGCGTGCCCGGCACCTGTAAGGAATTCCCGCGCACAGGCGGTGCGTTGGWGCWRATGCTCACGGCGCGGGTCGTGCCGACGWGAGGGAGGAGAAWCATCATGGCARCRAGCTCRTTGTTYGCACCGACACARCTCGGCCAGWTGCAGCTGARRAACCGCATCGTCATGGCGCCGATGACGCGCAGCAGGGCRGTCGAGGCCAAYACCCCCAACGACCTGATGGCCGAGTACTACCGCCAGCGCGCCGGAGCTGGGCTGATCGTCACCGAGGGCACGTCCCCGTCGCCCAACGGAACCGGCTACCCGCGCATCCCCGGCATCTGGTCGCAGGCACAGGTCGCCGCGTGGCGGAAGATCACCGATGCGGTTCACGCGCAAGGTGGACGCATCTTCGTCCAGCTCATGCACACCGGACGCGTCGGCCACCCGCTCAACCTGCCGGCGGGCGCCGAGGTGGTTGCCCCCAGCGCGGTTGCCGCCGAGGGCGAGATGTACACCGACGCCCGCGGCCTGCAGCCGCACCCGGTGCCGCGCGCCATGACCGACGCCGAGGTGCGCGCCGCCGTCGAGGAGTACGCCAACGCAGCGCGGAACGCGATCGCGGCAGGATTCGACGGCGTCGAGCTGCACGGCGCCAACGGCTACCTCATCGAGCAGTTCCTGAGCCCCCAGACCAACCAGCGCAGCGATGCCTGGGGTGGCTCCGTCGAGAACCGCCAGCGGTTCGCCCTCGAGGTGTCGCAAGCGGTGGCGTCCGCGATCGGCGGCGAGCTCGTCGGCATCCGCCTCTCTCCTTACGGCGTCAACGCCGGCATGAAGCCCTACCCCGAGATCGAGGAGACCTACACGACGCTGGTGCCGCGGCTCGCGTCCACCGGCGTCCAGTACGTTCACCTGGTGGACCACTCCGCGATGGGCGCGCCGACCGTCCCCGAGGAGCTCAAGCGCGCCCTTCGGCGCGCCTGGCCGCGCACCTTCATCCTGGCTGGCGGCTACGACCGCGCCACCGCGGAGGCCGCGCTCAGCGAGGGTCACGGAGACCTCATCGCGTTCGGGCGACCGTTCCTCGCCAACCCGGACCTGGTGACGCGGCTCGAGCGCGGACTGCCGCTCAACGCGCCGGACTTCTCGACGTTCTACACCCCAGGGGCGAAGGGCTACACCGACTACCCGGCTGCCTCCTGACCCGGCCGCCGGCGAAAGGGCACGCTGGCGCCTGTCGCTCTCCAGAGAGCCGTTCAAAGGGTGAACGGCTGACGCTCACGCCGCGCTGGGAGCTCCACGTCGGCGGCGGCGTTCCCGGCACCCATGGTCGCGCAGGCGTGGAGTCGAATCTGCCAAAGTGTTGGCCCTGGAACCCAGTCTGGGGTGGGCATCCTGCCCGCTTTGTGGGGTAGGCATCCTGCAGGCGATGCCACCTACTCCCCTCCCAT
>PQAJ01000216.1 GCA_003105185.1 Holophagae bacterium | reverse complement strand
GGCTTTTCGACCGCTGCGGCGAGGAGGTCGTGCTGCGCGGCATCAACAAGATGATCATCTGGACGGACATCGATGGCGTGCCCTCGTGCGCCGAGATCGCGAGGACCGGCGCCAACGCCGTGCGCATGGTGTGGCTCATGGAAGGGACGCCCGCGCAGCTCGACGAGGCGATCGACAACTGCGTCGAGGCCGGGCTCATCCCGTTGATCGAGCTGCACGACGGGATCGGCGACTGGTCGATGCTCCCGGCGCTGGTCGACTGGTGGACGTCTGCCGAGGTCCTCGCCGTCATCGCCAAGCACCGCCGGCACCTGCTGATCAACATCGGCAACGAGGTCGGCGACGCGAGCGTGACCGACGACGAGTTCCGCGAGGGCTACCAGGAGGCGGTGCAGCGGATGCGGGCGGCGGGCATCCATTGCCCGCTCGTCATCGACGGCACCGACTGGGGCAAGAACATCGACGTGCTGCAGTCCGAGGGCCCGGCGCTGATCGCCGCCGACCCCGACCACAACCTCATCTTCTCGATCCACATGTGGTGGCCGCGGATGTGGGGCTACACCGAGCAGACCGTGATCGACGAGATCGCCGAGTCGGTGGCGATGGAGCTGCCGCTGATGGTCGGTGAGTTCGGCAACCGCTGGAACATGACGCCGTCGGGGCAGATCCCGTACCTGACCATCCTCGAGCAGACCGACTTGCAGGACGTCGGCATGTTTCCGTGGGAGTGGGGCCCCGGCAACCACCCCCAGACCTGGCTCGACATGACCGCCGACAGCACCTACGACACGCTCTTCGGGTGGGGTCTCGAGGTGTCGGTGACCGACGAGCACAGCATCGCCAACACCGCCGTGCGGCCGTACTCGATGGTCACGGGACGGTGTGCGTCGCCGGCCCTTCGCCGGCCGGGGGGACGCTTGATCCCGGCGCCCTGATCCCGAATATCGGCCTTATTGTCCGACTCCCATCTTCCCTTTCCCGTTGCCGGGCCCGGCGTCGCCTGCGGGCACCGAGCGCGAGCATTCGACTCAGGCGAGAACGCCCGTGAATCACCCCTCCGCGTCGGGGACGGCGGCGGGAAAGGGAACAGAGGCGCTCAGGGCGATCGACGCGCTTTCCCGAGCATGTACGCGCGGAAGAACGCACCCTGCTTGGTCGGGGTGTAGCTCCAATCCGCGATCAACTGCGGCGCCCAGTCAGGGTCGAAGCACCACGCGGTCCACGAGATCCCCTTCTTCTCGAAGTAGGCCGTGATGCGCCTGCCGTAGTCCTCGTCGGCGATCACCGGGTTGTGCGAACCGGGCTCGTTCGCGGCCATGAACCCGATCTCGGCGGCCATCACCGGGTAGGTGTCGGCGACGTAGCCCCAGTCCTTCTCCCAGTGCTCCTCCCAGGGCTGCGGTGCCTTCATCGGGTAGGGGTGGGTGACGTAGCCGATGCCCGCAAAGCCGATCGGGTCGGCGCCGACGCTGCGCAGCTCGTAGGCCCAGTCGAAGCCGCCGACGAGCGGGATCACCTCGGGGTCGTGGGCGCGGATGATGGTGATCATCTGCTCGACGATGACCTTCCACTCGGCCCAGCTGATCCGGCCCAGCTGCTCGCGGTAGGTGGTCGGCTCGTTGAACAGCTCGTAGAAGGCGACCGCCGGGACGCCGGCGTAGCGGAAGGAGACGTCACGCCAGAAGTTGTAGGTCTCCTGGCGGCTCGTGTAGTGCATCGGGTGCTGGAAGACCTCGGTTTGGAGGTTGCCGATGCCGTGCCACTCGATGTTGAGGTAGAGGCCGACCTCCGAGGCCCAGGTCACGGCCTGGTCGAGGAGCTTGAAGTACTCGTCCTTGCCGCGCTCCTTCCAGGCCACCGGGTGGACCGGCACCCGGACCAGGGTAGCGCCCCAGTCCTTGATGACCTGGAAGTGCGCCTTGCTCCAGTGGCCCTGCTTGACCAGCTTGTCCGGGTCGGAGATGTTGACCCCGTAGAGCACGACCGTGTTGCCGTGCTCGTCGACGAAGCGGTTGCCCTCGACGTGGAGGCGCGGAAGCGAGGTCGTGATGCCGCTGGCATCGAAGGGCTCGGGGTAGGGGACGTTCCACCACTCGACTCCGGCCTGTCCGGCTGCGCCGGCCAGCAACGGAGTCGACAATGCGAAAGCGGCGAAGAGGACACCCACGAAACGCCGATTGATCGAGCTCATCACGGCTACCTCCTCAGCACTCTCAGGCTCGAGCCAGCCTGCGAAACTCACTTCGTGCCGTAGCTCAGCATCTCCCGCGCGAGCGCGGCGTCCGGATCGTCGGGCGCGAGCTCGAGGAACTTCGTCAGGTGCTTCTTGGCGTCCTCAGTCTCGCCGATGTTGTACTTGGCCATCCCGAGCAGGAAGTGGGCCCTGGCGTCGTTCGGCATCGCCTCCACGACCCGCTCGAGAGCCGCGGCGGCGCTCGCCATCTCGTTCGAGTTGAACAGCTCGACCGCGTGGTTGTAGAGCTCGGTGCTGGCCCACTGCGGGTCGCCGGCGATCAGGGCGTCGAGGGCCTGCTTGGCGCCGGCCTCGTCGCCGACCTGGCGCAACGCGTCGTAGCGGACCTTGAGGGCGTTGGCATTGCCCGGCTCGACCTCGAGCGCTTTCGCGGCCAGGGTGGCGGCCCCGGCCGCGTTGCCCTGCTTGAGGGCGATGTCGCCGAGCATGACGTAGCCGTTGGCGAGCTTCGGATCGAGGTCGATCGCCTGCTCGAACTTCTCGACCGCGAGCGCGGTGTCGCCGCTGCGGAACGCGTCGAGGCCCTTGCGGAACACCTCCTGGGCGGCCGCCGGCGCGGCCCCGGCCTGGCGCAGGGCGTCAGCCGCGGCGGCCGCCTTGGCGGTGTCGCCCATGCGCCGGTAGGCGTCGTAGCGCAGGAAAAGGGCCTGGGCGTTGGTCGGGCTGATCGCCAGCGCCGCCTCGGCCTCGGCGGCGCCGGCGGGGAAATCGCCGCGCTGGTTGGCGACCACGGCCAGCGCGATGTGGGGCTCGGGGGCGTCCGGGCTGAGCTCGGCGGCCTGCCGGAACTTCTCCTCGGCGAGGTCGAGGTCGCCGGCCTTCTGCGCCGCGGTACCCTCGTTGAAGGCGGTGAGCGCCTTGCCGCGGCCGGACGGGGGCGGGCCTTCGGTCTCGACCCTGGCGACCGGCACTCGGGCCTGGAGGACGATCGCCAGCTTGGTGGTCTGGGTGTAGTCCGGCTGGACATCCCTGGTGACGGCTTCGTAGCCGTCCTTCTCGATCTGGTAGTGGTAGGTCTGCAGGGAGTCGACGTGAATGATCGTTGCCGTGCCCTTGTCGTTGGTGGTCTTGACGGCCTTGTAGTCGCCCTTGGCCGCGCAGGTCGCGGTCACCGTCACCCCTTCGATCGGGTGTCCGGCGACGTCCGCCACCGTGACCATCACGCGAGCGGCCTGCGCGGAGGCCTGTTCGGCCGGCAATGCGAGCAAAAGGACCAGGCCGATCCCGGCCACCACGAGATCTCTTCGATGCATGGCAACCTCCCAGCCCGCCGCGGCCCGCGGCCGGGCCCGTCGCGGGCCCCATGATAGCTCCCAAAATCCGGGGTCTTCAACGACCGCAAGGGGGTGGCCGCCGCCGATGCCGGAACTGCCACCTTCAGCCGGGCTTGGCAGCCCCTCGACATGCGACGGAGGTCCCTGCGCACGAGCGACGCTGTGCGGCGGACTGAGCCGGGAAACCGCTTGGCGTCCAGGGCTTTCACTGTTTACAGACCGTTGTATAATGCCATCCAACACCGCCGCGTCCGTCGGTGTGGGTGGGAGGGAGTGGTGCCGTTCGTCATGCGCGAGCTCGCAGGGGCGAGGGTGCACGGAGGGGGCTTGGTGCGGCCGAAGTGTCGGGGCCGCGTGTCAAGCTCGATCTGTGCTCTCGGCCCGGCCCCACCCAACTCTCGATCCAGCCTCACAGCCCAGGCCAGGAATGAGCCGGACCGTCCGGTCCGATCTGTCGGCTTTGCCCTGCCGCGCCCGGCGTTTGGACCGGGCGCGCCGCTCGCAACCATCCCCGATATGAGGAAGGAAGGGAGGAGTCTATGGACCGAAGCGTGATGACCCGTGTGCGTGTGTACCTGGTGCTGGGCGCGATTCTGGTGTTGATCGCGCCGATGGGATGGGCGCAGTCGGTCACGACCGGGTCGGTGAGCGGCATCGTGCTCCTGCCCGACGGCAGCGCCACCGCCGGGGCGACGGTCGTGCTCGAGGGCCCGGCCCTGGTGACCGGCCAGCGGACCGTGGTCTCTGACGCGACCGGCAAGTTCGCTTTCCTGAGCGTGCCGCCCGGCACCTACACCGTGACCACCAGCCTGGCGAGCTTCAACACCGACAAGGTCGAGAACGTGGTCGTCAACGCCGGATCGTCGATCGCGCTGACGGTCGACCTCTCGATCGCGGCCTCGACCGGCGAGATCATCGTCACCTCCGAGGCGCCGATCGTCGACACCCGGTCGTCGACGATCGCGACCACCTTCAACGACCAGCTGCTCGCGGTGATGCCGACGTCGCGCGAGTCGTTCTACGACCTGACGCTGACCGCCCCCGGCATGTCGTCGGTGGGCAGGGACGAGTCGTGGCTGCCCAGCCCGTCGGCCTATGGCAGCGCGGCCAACGAGAACATCTTCCTGGTCAACGGCGTCAACGCCACCAACCCGCGTGGCGCGCCCTGGGGCTCGCTGGTCCAGGTGAACTACGACACCGTCGAGCAGGTCAAGGTGCTGTCACTCGGCTCCCAGGCCGAGTACGGCTCGTTCTCCGGCGCCGCCGTCGACGTGCTGACCAAGTCCGGCAGCAACGAGTTCCACGGCAGCGCGGCGTACTACACCATGATCGGCAGCGCCGGCAACAACGCGACCACCAACTTCGGCGACGACTGGCTGTGGGCCGATCCGAACGACGTGCTCACGACCGTCCCCAAGGACAGCTGGGAGGCCAACGCCACCCTGGGCGGCCCGATCCTCAAGGACAAGCTGTGGTTCTACGCCGGCTACAGTCACCGCGAGTCGGAGACCGACACCCCGCTGTGGATCCCGCTCGCGCTCGGCGAATCGGACCTCTATGACATCAAGCTGACCGGCGAGTTCGGCGGGGCCCACCGGCTGTGGCTGGGCTACCACTACGAGGACAACTGGAGCGGCAACGTCACCTGGGGCGCGTCCTGGGACCCCACCATGTACTATGACTCGCCGGTGACGAACGACACCTGGCAGGCCGAGTACCAGTGGGTGATCTCGGACACCAACCTGCTCGGCGTCAAGTACCTGGGCTTCCAGACCGACCAGAACCCGACGATCCCGGCGACGGTCGGGCACCCGGGCTATGTCAACTGGTGGAAGTGGATCGGCGGCCGCGCGGTCGGTGTCAACGGTGACTTCCCGTACATCGAGGCGCAGAAGTCCAAGCGCGACACCTTCCAGGCCGACTTCACCCACTACGCCGAGGACTGGGCGGGCTCGCACGAGATCAAGTTCGGCGCCCAGTACACCACGGCCGAGGGCAACTGGATGGGTGGCTACTTCCAGAACTACACCAACTTCACCTACCCCTACGGCTGGGGCTACACCCGCGACTACATGAACAACGCCTGGTGGTCGTGCGACTACACCTGGTGCGTGGCGCCCAACGACACCGTGGCCTTCTATAACCAAAAGGACACCCGCCACGCCTGGCTCAACGTGCGCCAGTCCGAAGGGCTCGGCTTCTTCGTCGACGACCAGTGGGTCGTCTCCGACCGCATCACCCTCAACCTCGGCCTGCGCTATGACGACATGACGGCCGACTACGGCAAGGGCAAGATCTACGAGTACTTCGACAGCCCGAGCGACGTCAACAACCCGGTCACCCTGCGCGACACCGCGGCCTACGACGTCTACGCCTTCACGACCTGGTCGCCGCGCATCGGCATCGCCTGGGACCTGACCGGCGACGACCGGACGGTGCTGCGGGCGCACGTGGGCCGCTACTACGCGCCGCTCAGCGTCGAGGCCCTGCGCCGGCTCGGGCCGGACATGGGCACGTACACCCACGAGACCTACATGTACTGGTTCCCGTGGGACGAGATCGACCAGAACGGCAACAGCTCGATCGACCCCGACGAGGTGGTGTGGGCGACACGCCAGATCTACGGCATGGAGCCGGCCTACCTGCGGTCGACCGAGGAGCTGGACGCCTCGTGGCGGCTGACCGTGGCGGACGGCACCTCGAGCCCCTACACCGACCAGTTCAACATCTCGATCCAGCACCAGCTCGCCAAGGACCTGGCCATCGAGGCCAGCTACATCTACAAGATCACCACCGACTTCCTGATCCTGGAGCCCTACGACATCGCGAGCGGACGGGGCTACCAGTGGGAGTCCCGGCCCTACACCCCCTGGACCGGCTATGAGACCGAGATCTGGTCGATCATCGTCGAGGACTTCAACGGCGACGGCGTGATCGACGGCACCGACGCGCTGTACCCGGGGGACAACGCCCACCGCGCCTGGCGTGCCGCCAACGTCTCGGAGTGGAACGGCCAGGACGTCAACCGGACCTACAACGGCCTGCAGCTGGTTCTGAACAAGCGCTACTCCAACCGCTGGCAGGGCAACTTCGCCATCAACTACACCCAGACCGACGGCTTCTTCCCGCGCGTCGTCGACCAGAACTGGTACATCGACGGCCCGCTGACCATGGACACGCCGTTCGGCAGCACCTACAACCACTTCCAGAACAACATCAGCGGGCCGGCCCTGATGACGCCGGAGTGGATGCTCAAGCTGGCCGGCAGCTACACCATCCCGGTGATCGAGACCGACCTCGGCTTCCGGCTGCGCTACGACTCGGGCCGGGCGATCTTCGCAATGGACAACAACCTCGGCCCCTTCTACGCCTCGTGGATGGGTCCGTACGACCCGGCGACGACCCTGGTGTCTCCCGGGTGGGGCAACAACCTGATCGCCATCGATCCGGATCACCCCGACTGGATGCCGTCGACCACGATCCTCGACCTGAGCCTCAACAAGCGCATCGCCCTCGGTGAGTGGGGCGGCCTGACGGTCGCCGTGGATGGTCTGAACATCCTCAACGAGGACGCCGCGAGCTCTGTCGGCTACACCGGCTCCGACTACGGCCAAGTCAACTCGATCGTGCTGCCGCGCACCTTCCGGCTCGACCTCAAGCTCGACTTCTAGTTCGTTTCCGTTCGCTGCTATCCTGTGGAGGGCCCACCCTGGGCCCTCCAGTTTTATGCGCTTCCGTTTCCGCTTCCGCTTCCGCTTCCGCGCCCGGACATCGGCGGTCGGTTGGCGCGGCCGGCGAAGAGTGACGCCGGGGAGCCTGCAGCGCAATTTCGAGTCGACAGAGGGATGGTGCCGTGAGGTCCCGTAACTCGCTGATCGTGATCGCCGCCGCCGCGCTCCTCGCGATTCTCGCGTTGGCGGTGTTGTGGGGTGGGCGGCTCGTGCCGAGCCTCGGCCGCGGCCGCTCCGCCGACGCCGTCCGCTCGAGGCTGCAGCACGCCAACGTCCTCCTCATCACTCTTGACACCACCCGCGCCGACCGGATCGGCGCCTACGGCTGGGCCGCCGCCGAGACGCCCCGCCTCGACCGGCTGGCCGGCGAGGGCGTGCTGTTCGAGCAGACGATCACGCCGACCGCCTTCACCCTGCCCGCCCACTCCTCGATCCTGACCGGGCTCTACCCGCCGTACCACGGCGTGCGCCTCAACGGCGGCGCCGCGCTCGCCGACGTCCAGACCACCCTTGCCGAGCGCCTGAGCGCGGCCGGCTACCGCTGCGGCGCGGTGGTCGGCGCGTTCGTCGTCGACCAGCGCTGGGGATTGAACCAGGGCTTCGAGCACTACGACGACAACTTCAAGCTCGAGGCGGGGCAGCGCCTCGACCTGGCCGGCGTGCAGCGGCCGGCCGACCAGGTCGTCGACCTGGGCCTCGACTGGCTCGGCAAGGACGACAGCCGGCCGTTCTTCGCCTGGCTCCACCTCTACGACCCGCACATCCCCTACGAGCCGCCCGAGCCCTTCAGGAGCCGTTTTGAGGCACGCGGGCCGAGCGGCCTCTACGACGGCGAGATCGCCTTCGCCGACTCCCAGCTCGGCCGCGTCCTCGACTGGCTCGACGAGAAGGGCCTTGCCGACCGCACGGTGGTCGTCGTGGTCGGCGACCACGGCGAGGCGCTCGGCGATCACGGCGAGTCGGAGCACGGCTACTTCGTCTACGACGCCACGGTCCACGTGCCGCTGATCATGAGGGTGCCGGGGTCGGGCGCCGCGGGCGTGCGGGTCGCGCAGCAGGTGCGGACGATCGACGTCATGCCGACCGTGCTCGACCTGGTGGGCGTCGCGCCGCCGCAGCCGCTGCACGGCCAGTCGTTGCTGCCCCTGGTCCTTGATCCGGGAGGTGGTGAGCCCCGGCCCGCCTACTCGGAGTCGATGGCGGTCAATTTGCAGTACGGGTGGAGCGCGCTCTACAGCCTGCGCGCCGCGACCCACAAGTTCATCGACGCGCCGCGGGCCGAGCTCTATGACCACGTGCACGACGCCGGCGAGGCGACCAACCTGCTGCGGGACGAGCCGGGGGTCGCCGAGGAGCTGCGGGCGCGGCTCGCCGCGCTGCGAGAGAAGATCGCGCAGGGCGCGCCGGCGACCGAGGCCGCCGACCTCGACCAGGAGACGCTCGGCATGCTGGCGGCCCTCGGCTACGTCGGCGGCGACAGCGCGGCGCCGGCCGGCGCCAACCTGGCCGACCCCAAGGACAAGATCCACCTCTTCGAGGCGGTGGCCTGGGCCTCCCAGCTGATGCTGAAGGACAGCTGGGCCGAGAGCGCCGAGGTCCTCGAGAAGGTGCTCGCCGAGGACCCCGGGGTTGGCCAGGCCAAGCATATGCTGGCCACCTGCTACCGCAAGACCGGGCGCACCGCCGAGGCCAAGGTCCTGCTCGACGAGTACCTCCGCAGCCACCCCGACAGCACCCCGGCGCTGATCACCATGGCCGGCATCCTCTCGGAGGAGGGAAAGCACGAGGAGGTGGTGGCGCTCGCCAAGCGGGTGCTGGCGGTCGACCCCCGCAACGCCGAGGCCTACTCGCTGATGGCGTCGGCCCACATGGACACCGGCGATGATGCCGCGGCGCTGCCGCTGCTCGAAAAAGCGGTCGAGATCCAGCCCAAGCTGACCCGCAACCGCCTCAACCTGGCGGTCGCCAACATCAACCTCGGCCACGCTCCCGAAGCGGAACGCGACCTCGCCGCCATCATCGACGAGCATCCGAAGTTTCCGCTGGCGCACTTCCACCTCGGGCTGGCCTACGAGGAGCAGGGGCGCCTGCCCGAGGCCCGGGACGCCTACGCCAAGGAGGTCGAGCTCTTCCCGGACAACGTCCCGGCCCGCTTCAACCTCGGCAACGTCGAGCTTGAACTCGGCGACGTCACGGCCGCCGAGCAGGAGATGCGGACCCTGATCGAGAAGTCGCCCGAGTCGGCCAAGCCCTACCTGCTGCTCGCTCGCATGCTCCTCCAGGAGGGAGGAGACCTGCCCGAGGTGGAGCGGCTGGCCAGGGCCGGCCTCGAGCGGACCGAGGCGGACGACCTCAAGGTCCTGGGCTACTACCTGCTGGCCGACGTCTACTCGAGGCAGGGCCGGCAGGCCGACCTCGAGCGGGTGCTGCGGCAAGCCCAGGTCCACCGGTCCCGGCTCGAGCGGTCGGCCGGGTAGCGCCGCCGGGGAGCGATCGGTGCGCGCCGTCGCAGCTGCCGTTGCCGTTTCGATGGTCGCGGCCGGCTGTGCCGGCCGGGTGGAGGCCCCGCGTCGCGAGTTTGTCACCGTTCGGGGGACGAATCTGGTCAGGAACGGCGAGCCCTACCACTTCGTGGGCACCAACCTCTGGTACGGGTGCAACCTGGCGGCGCTGGCCGAGGGCGGCGACCGCGACCGGCTGCGCCGCGAGCTCGATCTGCTGCGCTCGCTCGGCATCGACAACCTGCGGGTGATGGGCGCCTCCGAGGGCGTGGGCCAGCCCAACACGGTGCGGCCGCCGATCCAGCCGGAGCTCGGGGTCTACGATGAGCGGCTGCTCGACGGGCTCGACTTCCTGCTCGCCGAGATGGCGCGGCGCGACATGCTGGCGGTGGTCGTCCTCAACAACTACTGGGAGTGGTCGGGCGGCATGGCCCAGTACCTGTCCTGGGTCGACCGTGAGCCGCTGCCCAACCCGTTCTTCGCCGAGTACTCGTGGGACCAGTTCATGAACTTCTCGGCCCGCTTCTACGGCCACGCCCGGGCCGATGAGGCCTTTCGCCGCTACGTCGAGACGCTGATCCACCGGAAGAACCGCTACACCGGCCTGCGCTACCGCGACGACCCGACGATCATGGCCTGGCAGCTCGCCAACGAGCCGCGGCCCGGCCGCGGCAAGCCGGGATGGGCCAATCGCGAGACCTTCACGAGCTGGATCGGCTCGACCGCCGACTTCATCCGCTCGCTCGACCCCAACCACCTGGTCTCGCTCGGCAGTGAGGGGCTGCGGGGCTGCCTGGGCCGGCCCGGGATCTACCTCGCCATCCACCGCTTCCCGAGCGTCGACTACCTGACGGTCCACCTCTGGCTCCTCAACTGGAGCTGGTACGACCCGGGGAACCACGACGCGACCTACCCCGAGGCCGAGCGGCGGGCGATCGACTACATCGACCAGCACGTCGCGTTCGCCGGGCAGCTCGGCAAGCCGCTGGTCATGGACGAGTTCGGGATCCCGCGCGACCTCCACTCCTACTCGCCGGCGGCGCCGACCACGGCGCGCGATCGCTTCTACGCGACCGTGCTCGGCCACCTCGCGGCGATCGCGGAGGCGGGCGGGCCCGTCGCCGGCAGCAACTTCTGGACSTGGGGCGGCTACGGCACGCCGTCSGSCGCCGSCGACGCGGCCTGGCGGCCCGGCGACGACCTCACCGGCGACCCGCCCCAGGAGCCGCAGGGCCGCAACTCGGTGTTCTCAACCGACGCGWCGACGCTCGCACTCCTCGAGCRCSAGGCGGCCCGGATGCAGGCGGTGGAGCGTTGAGGCGCGGCCGGCCGCTGCTGCTCGCGGGCGCCATCGCCCTGGCCGTCGCCCTCCCGGCGCGCGGCCAGTTCCTCGAGAGCTTCGATGAGCCCGCGCTGCGCCTCGACCCGAGCGGGGTCGACGGCTGGGCCTTCTTTTCAGGCGACGGCGAGGCGGTCATGGACCTGGTGGCCACCGGCGACGGCCACGCCTCGATCCTGGTCGACGCGACGGCCGACCGCCGCAACGTCTGGTGGGCGCTCATCAAGCGCCGCGTGTCAGGGGACATCGACGTGGCGCGGCTCGCCGAGCCCGGATGGGAGCTGCGGATCACGGCGCGAGTCCGCTCGAGCCACGCCCCCCGGCGCGTCAACCTCCACGCCAACACCCAGCGCACCACCGACTTCCACACCCACCTCGTGGAGTTCGACCTCCCGGTCGCCGGAGTCTGGACCGAGATCAGCATGACGACCCGGGATTTCCAGGTCCAGCCGGGGGACACGGTGTTCGCCCAGATGGCGCTGATGGACTGGGGCCATGACCAGTACCGGCTCGACGTCGACTTCTTCAGGGCCGAGGTCGTCGAGGCGGCGGCCGCCAGCCCCGACCTCGGGGAAGCGGTGCCCTACCACCCGCCGKTSCCGGACCCGRCSTCRTTCRCGRSMGCGGYSGTSGCGGCCGARRSKGCRGTGGTCGAYCTCGCCAAYCMSGGMGTCAACCTCGCCGGGTGGTCGGCGCTCGAGGGCGGCGCCAGGCAGCCTCTCCTCGCCGTCAACGGCACGATGTGGACCGTCCTCCGCTTCGACCTCGGGGCCTTCCGCGGCCGGCGGGTGGCCGGCGCCGGACTGCTCGAGCTGACGACCGCCGCGCTGCAACGTGACGCCCGCGAGATGAAGGACATGGGTCTGGTTCGGGTGGTGGAGATCCTGGGCGGCGATCCGGCCTGGCGGCGTGACACGGTGACCCTCGACAGCCTGCTGCAGGGCGAGGCCCTTGACGAGACCGTCAACCCGCAGCCGATCATCGACTGGGCAGTGAATGACTCTGCCGGCGGCACGACCTGGTTCGTGATCTCGCGGCCGGTGCTGCAGCGGCTGATCGATGGCCGCACCCTCGGCCTCGCGGTCACGCCGCTCGGGCCGATCGATGCCTCGTTCCGCTGCCGCGCGGATGACGCCCCACGGCTGCTGTTCAACCTCGAGGAGTGACGGGGAGGAGCCATGCGCAACGTGTTCGCGGTACTGGCGGTGCTCGCGGCGGCGACGGCAGCGGCTCAGACGGCTGCGGATGATGCGATCTTGCAGGAGCTGCGCGCCGGCAAGGGCTTCATCGCGACCCCGGTGTTCACGGCCGAGGAGGATGCGAAGCTGCTCGCGCTGTTCGCCGGCCTCCGGGTGGCGGACGTCTCGGACGGCATGGACGCCGTGGGCCTGCCCAACCTCGGCCTCATGGACCCCGCGATCCACCCGCTGTGGAAGGACGCCGCGACCTACCGCCACCGCTTCGTGGGCATCGCGGTCACGGCGCGCTACGTGCCAACCAATCTCCCGTCCGCCGGCCGGCGCGACGCCGCCGACTTCGACCGTTGGGTGGGGGAGTGGTACACCGAGCTCTCTCCCGAGCCCTTCGACGTGCTGCTGCGGCCGGGCTCGGCGCTGGTGCTCGACGACGCGGACTCGGTCGACGTCGGCTCGATCGGCTCGTACAACATCCTCGCCTGGAAGCAGCGCGGGATGGTCGGGGTGGTCACCGACGGCACCGCCCGCGACACCGACGAGGTCGAGACCGAGGGCGTGCCGCTGTACTTGCGCGGCGTCGGCCGCGGGATCCGGCCGGGCCGCAATCAGATCGAGTCGGTCAACCGGCCGGTGGTCTGCGGCGGCGTGCTGGTGGTCCCGGGCGACGTCGTGGTGGCCGACGGCGACGGCGTGGTGGTCGTACCGCGCTCGGTCGCGGCCGAGGTCGCCCGCTATGCGCGCGGCATTCTCGACGGTGACAAGGAGGGCCGCCGCGAGCTCTATCGCGAGCTCGGCCTCCCGGCCGACCCCTCGGTCGAGTGATCTTGAGATGCGCGAAGCGCATCGATCTCGACGCGCGCGGACAGAGGCGGGCAAGACGCCCCGAAATCAGTGGTCCGCCCGGGCGCCTCTGCCCGCGGGCGTCGAGCGGAACGGCGACGCCGGGAGGCCCTCGGCGTTGACCAGGTTCGCCCCTTCCGGGTTGTCGGCCCACGCGTAGCGGACCGCGACCGGCTCCGCCACCTGCTCGCTCCAGACCACCACCCGGTCGCCCTCCACCTTCGCCTCGGCGCGGACGAAGCGGCCGTCGGCGCCGGCGATCGCGAACTCGGCGAGCTTCCCGTCGCTGCGGCCCCTCGCCGCGAGCCCGCCGCCGACGTGGTCGAACGTGACGAAGACACGGCCGTCCTTGACCTCGTGGCTGCGGTAGGTGGGCCCGGAGTACACCAGCTCCTCGCCGTAGGCCACCTTGCGGGCGGCGAGCGCCAGCCTGCGGCCCACCTCCTGCTTGTTGCGGGGGTGGATGTCGGCGGCGTCGCCGATGTCGATCGCCACCGCCTGGCCGGTCCGGGGCAGCGCGAGGGCCGCCGACTGCGACTCGCGCAGCATCGCCCAGTCGCTGTCCCCGGGCTCGGAGATGGGCGCCCGGAAGTTGGCGAGCTGCACCCACAGGAAGGGCAGGTCGCCCCGCCCCCAGTCTGCCCGCCACTGCCGGATCATGGTCGCGAACAGCTTCCGGTACTCGAAGGCGTCGCCTGGGTTCGCGTTCGACTCGCCCTGGTACCAGAGGAAGCCGGCGACCGGGAAGGACAGCAGCGGGTGGATCATCTTGTTGTAGAGCACGGTCCGCACCTGGTTCTTGCGGTACTCGGTGCTGACGTTCACCCAGCCGATCCGGAAGCGCCACCGCTCGGGCAGCGGCCGCCGGGCGCCACCGACCTCGACGAAGCGGCTGTCGGCGCCGCCGTAGAGCCCGCCGCCGCCGCCGCCGTCCTCGACCCGGATGGCAACCACGTTGCGACCTGGTCGCAGCGCCGCCGCCGGCACGTCGTAGACCCGGGCCCGGTTCCACGCCCAGTCCGTGCGGCCCACCTCGACGCCGTTGACCCAGCTCGAGTCGCAGTCGTCGATGGTGCCGAGACCGAGCCGGATCCCGGCCTTGGCCTCGTCCGGCGTCAGCTCGAAGCTCGATCGGTACCAGGCGATGCCGTCCATCCCGTCCCAGCCCTGCTCCTCCCACAGCCTCGTCGCGTCGAGCTCCAGCCATCCCTCCTCGTCGAGCTCGGGAGCGGCCCACACCGGCCGGCCGTCGACAATGCCGCCGTCGCTCGCAGGCAGCTCGCCGACCTTCGCGCGGATCGACGCCAGCGTCGCCCGCTCCGCTTCGGCCTCGGCGTCGAGCAGGCCGGCCATGGTCACGGCGTCGAGGCCGAGGGCCTCGGCGCTCATCCACGGCTCGATCCGGCTGCCGCCCCACGAGGTGTTGAGGAGGCCGATCGGCACGTCACGGTGCCGGCGCAGCTCGCGCGCGAAGAAGTAACCGACCGCGGTGAAGGCGCCGACATGCTCGGGGTCGGCCGTCTCCCAGGCGCCGCCGGCCAGCTCATCTGAAGGTGACGCGGCCCACGACTTGGGGACCTTGAAGTGGCGGATGCCGGGATCGGTGGCCGACGCGATCTCCTCGACGGCGTTCTGTGAGTCGGCCACCGTCCACTCCATGTTGGACTGGCCCGAGCAGACCCAGACGTCGCCCACCAGCACGTTGGCGAAGCTCAGCTGCGAGCCATCGCCCGCCACCGTGAGACTGTGCGGTCCGCCCGCCGCCATGGCCGGCAGCACGGCCCGCCAGCGCCCATCTGCATCGGCGGTCGCGGTGACGCTGTGGCCGGCGATCGCGACTGTGACCGCGGCCGCGGGCGACGCCGTGCCCCAGACCGACACCACGGCGTCGCGCTGCAGCACCATGTGGTTGCTGAAGAGGTTGCTCACCGCGAGCTCGGCGGCGGCGGGTTGCGCGACTGCCACCAGCACGATCAGCGTCACGACACGGCGCATGCTGCCCTCCCGATCAATCGTTCGCGTCCAGCACCCGGACCAGGCGGACCATCAGCACGTCGTGGCCGGCGATCTCGGCCTTCATGGGCCGGCGGGTCGTGCCGAGGTCGGTGCCGGTCCACAGGTCATGAATCCGGTAGAGCCTCGCCTTGAAGAGCGCCTGCCGGTCTGAGAGCTTGTCCTCGACGTCCTCGTCCTGCCATACGAGCTCGATCGGGCGGGGCGAGGCGCCCCGGTTGAGGACGCACATCGCCCAGTCCCCGCCCTCGAGCGGTTTGAACCAGAGCTCGAGCTCGCCGTCCGTTGAGTGGCGGAAGCCCTGAACGCCGAGCGGGTCCTGGTCGACGGCGATGACCTCGCGGTTGGTGAGGATCGCCCGCGTCGCCTCGGACATGGTCCTCAGGTCGTTGCCGGCGATCAGCGGCGCCGCGAGCATCGCCCACATCGAGAAGTGGGCCCGGTCCTCGCTCACGCTCATGCCGTTGCCCACCTCCATCATGTCGGGGTCGTTCCAGTGCCCGGGGCCGGCGTGGATCCGCAGCCCCACCTGCATGTCGACGATCCGCAGCACGCCCCACGACGACCAGTCGCCGTGATTGACCTCGCAGTCGAAGCAGGGACCGATGTCGCCGGTGGTACGCCACAGGTGGCCGAGTTCCTTGCCCCACTCCCAGGGCCGGTTCTCGCCCCATTCGCAGATGCTGAACACCACCGGACGGCCGGCCGCCGTGAGGGCCGCTGCCATGGTCTGGTAGGCACCCTCAGCGTTGAGGCCGTCGGTGTCGCACCAGTCGTACTTGAGGTAGTCGACCCCCCAGCGGGCGTAGGTGAGGGCATCCTGGAACTCGTGGCCGCGGCTGCCGGGCCGTCCGCCGCAGGTCGTCCACCCGGCGTCGGAGTAGAGACCGAGCTTGAGCCCCTTGGAGTGGACGTAGTCGGCGAGCGCCTTCATGCCCGACGGGAAGCGCTCGGGATCGGCGGTGATGAAGCCGTCGGCGTCGCGCTCGCCGTGCCAGCAGTCGTCGATGTTGACATACAGGTAGCCTGCTTCGCGCATCCCCGAGGCGACCATTGCGTCGGCGGTTTCCCGGACGATGCCTTCGCTGATGTTGCACTCGAAGTGGTTCCAGCTGTTCCAGCCCATGGGCGGGGTGAGCGCCAGGTCCTCGAACTTCTGGGCTCGCGCGCTCGGCGCCGCGGTCAGAAGCAAGACGGCGAGCGCGGCTGCCATCGGTTTCATCGGCCACCTCCCATCAGCTTCAAGTTGCGCTCGATGAGCTCGAGCCGCTGCGCGACGCAGGCCGCCGATCGCAGCGGGTCGGGCGGCGTGTTCGTGCAGTAGTCGACGAGCCGCTCGACCGTCGTCGTCGCCACGTGGCAGCGGGTGTCCGAGGAGGCGTAGTAGATGAAGAGGTCGCCATCCGGCCTGGCGATCCAGCCGCACGAGAAGACCACATTCGAGACGTCGCCGACGACCTCCTCGCCGGCCGGGGCCAGCAGGTAGCCTGCGGGCGCGTAGGTCACCCGCCACGGCTCGTCGAGGTCGGTGAGGAAGGCGTAGAGCACGTAGCGCAGCCCGGCCGCGGTGCCGCGCACCCCGTGGGCGAGCTGCAGCCAGCCGTGGGCGGTCCTGATCGGCGCCGGGCCGAGCCCGTTCTTGAGCTCGGAGATGGTGTGGTAGGCGCGGTCGTGAACGATGGTCTCGTGCTCGATGACCGCCTCCTCGATGCGATCCGACAGGCCCCAGCCGATGCCGCCGCCCGAGCCGGCCTCGATGAAGCCGTCCTGGGGACGGGTGTAGAAGGCGTACGTGCCGTTCACGAACTCCGGGTGCAACACGACATTCCGCTGCTGCGGCGAGGGCGTCTTGAGGTCGGGCAGGCGCTCCCAGATCTCGAGGTCTCGGGTGCGCGCGATGCCGCACTGGGCCACCGCCGACGAGAGGTCGCCGCGCCGCGCGTTCGGGTCCTTGCGCTCGGTGCAGAACAGGCCGTAGATCCAGCCGTCCTCGTGCTGCACCAGGCGCATGTCGTAGACGTTGATGTCTGGGTCGGCGGTTGAGGGCATCACCACCGGGCGGTCGCGGAAGCGGAAGCGGTCGACGCCGCTTTCACTCTCGGCGACCGCGAAGAAGCTCTTGCGGTCCGCGCCTTCGACCCGCGCCATCAGGCAGAACTTGCCGTCAAGGAAGATCGCGCCCGGGTTGAAGACCGCGTTGACCGCGATCCGCTCGAGCAGCAGCGGGTTGGCCGCCTCCTCGAAGTCGTAGCGCCAGAACGGCGGCGTGTGGGCGGCGGTCAGCACCGGGTGGCGCCAGCGCTGGACCACCCCGTTGCTGCGGTCCTCCGGCTGGTTGGGCCGCGCGACCAGCCGCTCGTAGTCGTTGAAGATCTGCCGCTGGCGCTCGTCGAAGCTCTCAATCCTCATGGCGCAGCCTCGCCGGCGTCATCGAGACGCCGCCTCATCTCGAGACACATCCGGATGCTGTGGTAGGGACACTTCCACTCCGACACCTTGGGCTCGGCGAGGTCCACCGTGCCGTCGTCCCTGACCCGCCAGTGCCACTCGCCGTGGACCCGGTCCACGAGGTAGCGATCGATGAAGCGCCAAGCTGCGGCGGACGCGTCGGCGAAGGTCCGCTCGCCGGTGAGCTGGAAGGCGTGCCAGAAACCGATCACCGCCTCGGCCTGGCACCACCAGTCGTGGTCGTGGTTGATCACCGCGCCGCCGCGCCCTTCGTAGGCGAGCCCGCCGTCGGCGTCGAGCCCCTGGGCCAGCACCGTCCGCGCGAGGTCTGCCGCCCAGGCTCGCGCCGTCGCCTCCAGCTCGTGGTCGGCGAGCACCTCGGCCGCCTCGCACAGCAGCCAGGCCGCCTCGATGTCGTGGCCGAACGTGTAGCTGTCGGAGCAGAGCGCCCAGCGCTCGTCGAAGAAAGGTCGCAGGTGCCGGTGGTGCGCGTCCGGGCTGAGGATGTGCCGGCCGAAGAGGGACAGCAGCTCGGCCAGCCGCTCGGCGGTCGCCACGGACGGGCGTGCGCGGTGGAGGTTGGTGAACGCCTCCAGCAGGTGGAGGTGGGTGTTCATCGACTTGGCGACGTCCATGTCCTTGTCCGACAGCCGCAGGTCGGCGGCCTCGGACCAGTCGGCGGCGCGGGCCTCGATCCAGCCGCCGAAGCGGCGGTCGCGGGCGTGGCGGTCGATCAGCTCGCCGAGCTCGTCCGCCGCGTCG
>PQAJ01000215.1 GCA_003105185.1 Holophagae bacterium | reverse complement strand
CGGCGTCGGTGGCATCGGCGAGCCGCCGGCCCCAGGCGTAGTACTGGTCGGTCTCGAGGGCCTCCAGCCGGCCCTGGAGCCACGGGCACGTCAGCAGGGCCAGCGCCAGCACGCCCGATCGCGGGGTCCGCCGCAGTTTGGGAGGCAGGGCCAAGGTGGACTCCTGAGATCACGGTACACGACCCGCTGGCCTTGTTGCTCGGGCGGCGGCCCGCTCGCGAGCTTCGCCTCGGGTTCGATCTGGGCGAGAGGTCGTTCCGCGGCCGCATCCTCCTCCGCGCCCGTGCCCGCTTCCGTCTCCGTCTCCCCAGCGGACCGGTCGGCAGGCGATGGCTCGGGCACGGGCACGGAGACGGGCAAGCATCCGGAAGCGGGCTGGCGTCCGGGCCCCGGAACGCAGGTCCTAGATGCTGTCCCCTGGTCGGGTGGGGGACGCTTCAGCCCAAGCTCGTCGCGTTTGAGGAAAATCGAGCGCCGATGGCCTACAGTGTCCGTGGAGACGGAGACGTCGTGCGACACCGGTACAGCAACCTTGACCCCGCACATCGGCCTCACCGGCCGGCGGCTATTCTCCGGTGGGGCGTCGTGGACCCAGTGCTCGGTCGGCGGCGGCGGGCGGCGCCGGGTCCGCCCGCGCCGGTGGTCACGCCGAACCTCGAGCTGATCCACGGTCACGAGGAGCGTCCCTGGCTGACCTGGATCGGTCATGCGTCCTTCTTGGGTGCGCTCGGCGGGCGGCGCTTCCTGATCGACCCGGTGTTCGCCGGTCATGCGGGGCTGCTCTACCGGAGATTCCTGCCCCCTGGCCTGACACCGAGCCATCTACCCCCGGTTTCCGCGCTGCTCGTGACCCACAACCACTTCGACCACCTCGATGCCGGAGCCGTGCGCGCGCTGCCTGCGGGGGTGCCGGTGGTGGCGCCGGCCGGTCTCGGGCGGTGGCTGCGCAGCCGAGGGCGGAGCGCGGTGGTGGAGCTCGAGTGGTGGGAGTCGGCCGAGATCGACGGCCTGGTCGTGACCCTGGTCCCGGCACGGCACTGGTCCCGGCGGGGTGTCCTCGGCACCAACAGCTCGCTGTGGGGAGGCTACGTCGTCGAGTTCGGGGCGCAGCGCATCTACCACGCCGGCGACACTGCCTGGTTCGACGGCTTCGCCGAGATCGGCCGCCGCTTCCCCGGTCTGCTGGCCGCGCTGCTCCCGATCGGCGGCTACCAGCCGGCCTGGTTCATGGAGCAGCAGCACCTCAACCCCGAGCAGGCGGGGAGGGCCTTCCTCGAGCTCGGCGCCGGCCAGCTCGTGCCGATGCACTGGGGCACCTTCCAGCTCACCGACGAGCCCCTGGTAGAGCCGGCCGAGAGGATCCGCGAGTGGTGGCGACGCCATGCACCCGGCGACCATCGCCGGCTGCGGGTTCCGGCGGTGGGTGAGACACTGGTGCTGGAGTGAGCGGGGCACGGTCATGAGCAGTTCCTGCGCCGACGCCGAGCTCGGCCGAAGGATCCTCGAGACTGCGACCGAGCTGGCCTTCCCCCGCTACCCAGGCACAGCGGGCGATGCGCGGGTGACCGCCATTCTTGAGCACCGGCTGCGCGAGCTCGGCCTCGAAACGGAGGTCGAGCCCTTTTCGTACGACATCCGCCCCGCGCTGTGGGCGCTCCGCGCGACGCTCGCGGCAGGCGCTCTGCTGGTGGCCGCTGCGGGATGGCTGATGGCCCGCTCGGCGCTCGCCGGGCTGCTGCTGCTCGGCCTGGCGCTGCTGCCGGGACTGATGTTCCTCGCCTGGGCACCGTGGCTGGAGCGGCTGTACCGGCGGCCGGGGCCGACCGCGACCGCCAACGTGACGGCCCGACGAAGGGCGACGGCCGCGCGTGTCACGCTGATCCTGATGGCGCACCACGACAGCAAGTCGCAGACCTTGACCCTGCCGTTGCGGGCGGGCTTCACCCTCACCGCGATGCTCTCGACGCTCGGGCTCGCGATGCAGGGGGTCGTCGGGGTGCTCTCGAACAGGCTTCCGGGCCCCGATTGGCTGGCGCCGGCGTGCGGAGGTGCGGCGGCGGTGGCCGCACTCGCGCTGTCGACGATGCGCAGCGACAACCGGTCGCCAGGCGGGGTCGACAATGCCGGATCGCTGGGAATTCTGCTCGAGCTGGCGCGGACGCTTCCGGACCAGCTGCCCGACAACATTGAGCTGGTGTTCCTCTCCACCGGCGCCGAGGAGGACCACATGGTCGGCGCCATGCGCTGGCTCGACCAGCACGCTGGCGATCTCTCTGGGCGTCCGGTGCACTGCCTGAACTTCGACGGCGCGGGCGCCCCGGGGCGCCTGGTGCTGCTCGAGAGGTACGGTGTCGGGCGCCTGTTCTCCGCGACCATGTCTGCGGCAGCGCGCCGGGCCGCGGCCCGGCTCGGCGTCCGCGTCCTGGGGGTGCTGCAGCCGCCCGGCCTGGGGATCGATGCCATCCCCTTCGCGCACCGCGGGATCCCGTGTCTGACCCTGGCAAGCGGGTCGTTGGGCCGGGCGACGATGTCCGTCCACTCGGCTGCAGACGCCGCCGCCAACCTGGACCCCACCGCTCTCGCCAAGGTCTTCCAGCTCGCTACCCTCACCGTCGACGAGCTCATCGAGCTGTCGAGGAATCCGGGTTAGCTCTTTCGGTTTGCCCGTCAGGCGCGAGAGGCCGCTGTGCTGCTTCCTGTCTTCCTCATCTCCGCGGTTCCCGCCATCCCTAGCGGAGGCAGCGGAGGTCATGCCGAGCGATGAGCCCGGGGCAGTGGGAAACGCGGATCAGAAGAGACGGTACTCGAGGCTCACCAGGGCCGCATCGCGTGTGCCGAAGCCGCCCTGGAGGATGAGCACCCAGTGGCCGCCGAGGCTTGCCGTCCCCCCGATCAGGTAGTTCCATGGCTCTTGGTCGTTGAGCTCCACCTTGAATGGGATCGGCCCGAGGTAGGGCACCTCGAAGGTCCCCTCGTGCGTCTCCTGGGTGTCCTGGTACATGGCGCCGACCCAGACCGCGCCGCCTTTGAAGTGGTAGCCGACCTTCGGCGTGACGATCGACGCCTGCACCGACGACGTGGCGACGTCGAGGTCGGTCTTGGTGTAGTCGTAGGCGACCGCCCCGAACCAGTGGGCGCCGCCGACGGCCAGCACGGCTCCGGCACCGTAAACCGTGCCGTTGTAGTCGATGGTCAGGTTGTTGAGGCCGATCGGCAGGCCGATGTCGATCCCCTGGAGATCGACATCGGTGGAGCCGTCGATCTGGCCGATGAGCCCGAAGACGTTGAGGAATGGCAGGAGCCAGTAGTCGACGCGAAGGTGGTAGCTGGTGGTCTCGTTGTCGACGCCGAGGTTCTCCAGGGTGGACGGATCGACGCCCGGGAGCTGCACCTCCAGGCTGGCGATCTCATAGGGCTGCGTCTGGTTGTACACCGTCAGCCCGAGGCCGAGCTTGTTGGGAATCTCGATCTTGCCGGCGGATTGTGCGCCGAGATCGGCCGTCCCGAGGAGAACGACCCCCACCATCGCCAGCGACATCACCAACCGTCTCCTAGCCACGATTCACTCCCTTTCCCGGCGCGCTCGTCGCGCCGACGCTGGTGGCCCCTCCCGCCGTCCGCATTCGGCAGGCCCGAGGGGTCATTCGCGCTCGTTTCGCATGGTCAGGTTTGGCACGGATTCGTCCCAATGACAGGTTCTGCTGAGGAGAGTTTACACGGCGCAGCGGCGGATCGCCAAGCCTCCGGACGAGGGGAGCCTCACAGCCCGAGATGGATGGCCAGGCCGCAGAGGAAGATCGCGAGGCCGGCGAGGGCGTGTGAGTAGCGCTCCAGGCCGCGCGTCGGCAGCCGGCTGAGGCCGAAGGACAGCAGCAGCACGGTCGCCAGCATGGTCAGGATGGTCGTGGCGCTGAACACCCCGGCGACCAGCGCCACGCCGAACGCGCTGTCCGCCGCCGCGGGGTACATCAGGATCGGGATCAGGGGCTCGCACGGGCCGAACACGAAGATCGTGAACAGCACCCAGGGGGTGAGGGCCGGAGCCGGGGCGCCCTGGTCATGCGGGTGGAGGTGGGCCCGCTCGTGGTCGTGCAGGTGGATGTGAGTCTCCCCGCCGGAGTGGGCGTGGGCGTGGCTGTGCGTGCGGTGGCGGGCCGCGCGCCGGATGCCCCACACCATGTAGACGAGCCCGAAGGCGGTCAGCAGCCAGGCCGCGACGTCGCCGCGGGCGGACTCGATCCCCTCGACCCTGGCAACCGCGACGCCAAGGGCGATGCCGATCGTACCGAGCACAATCGACGAGCCGACGTGACCGAGGCCGCACAGCGTGGTCACTAGCACCGTGGTGGCCTTGGACCAGCCGCGGGCGCGGGCGAGTACGACGAACGGCAGGTAGTGGTCGGGGCCGAGCAGCGTGTGGCCGACGCCGATCGAGGCAGCGAGGATGGTCAGGGCCACGAGCTCCGGTGACATTCGCTGCTCGCTCCCTTCGGCCGGCCCGGTCGACCGCGTATTACGAACTGAGGGAGTGTATTACCACATCCGTCGTCGATCTGTCACGTCGCGCTGCGTCAGAGAGGCCGCGCGGCGAGCGGCGGTCGCGGCCGGTCCACGGCCGGGCAATCGATCGCCACCCCTCGCCCTCGCCCTGGAACGACTGCACGGCGAGGGGTTGCTCGCCAGAGCGCTCGGTGCGCTCAGAGGTCGATGAGGCCTGGCTCCGCGGCCGACGCGGCCTTCGAGGCCTCGATCGGCGTGATGAAGGTGGCGTCAGTCCGGCTCACGGTTCCAAACGACGTGGTTCCGATCGGCTCCATCGTGGTCGCGCCGGTGATGTTCGAAGGCTCGTAGGCGTTGACGGCGTCAGGCGAGATCACGACACCGCCGGCGGTCGATCCACAGCGCACCTGGGTCCACCCGCCGCGGATGATCGTGTTGCCGCAGTACTGGCGGCCGGCCGCCTGGAAGTTGTTGAGGTAGGCGAGCACGTCGGAGCAGGACTCGCCCGCGCCGATGGTGACCTCACACGGTCCGGTGAACCGGAAGTTGGTCAGGCAGCAGACGTCGCTGCCGCCGCGCTGGACCTGGCCCGAGAAGGTCTGCGCGGCCGCTGTCGCGGCGGCCAGCACGAACACTACGGCGGTCGCGGCCGCGCGGCCCGACAAGCTTCTTGCGAACAGCTGGAGCATGGTGGCACCTCCATCTTCCGTGACTGGCGACCGTCGAGGCTGCTGCTCGAAGATACCACCACCAGTTGGCGAACGGATACGGCGGCCGGAACAAGGGGTTGAGCATCGCCGGGAGACACCCGACATCCGCACCGGGTCGCGAATGCCCCGACGGGTAAGCCGAGTTCGGAAGCCGGATGCAGGTGCCGATCATCTGCCATGTGATCAACTTCCAGAAGGAGTTCGTGCCGCAGTGGCCGCCCGCCTCGACTTCGATCCACCGCGCCCGCCGAGAAGGCCAATGCGGTACGAACTCCTAGTAGCTGTGCTCGTCGAGCCGCACCTTGCCGCGGAAGGTCCAGTAGATGATCGCGGTGTAGGCGATCACGAAGGGCATGCCGACCAGGGCGATGATCAGCATGATGGTCAGCGTCTTGGGGCTCGAGGCCGCGCTGAAGATGGTGACCGAGTTGGCCACGTCATTGCTCGCCGTCACCAGGTTGGGGTAGAGCGCGAGCCCGAACAGCAGGGTCAGAGTGGCGATCACGACGCAGCTCGAGACAAAGGCCTGCCCMGGCCGTCCCCAGTGGAGGCAGCGCGGGATGTTGGCGACCGCCAGCACGTTGACGACCACCACMGCGGCCGCCCACGGCCAGTGCTCGAAGTTGGCCGTTGCCCGCGGCACCAGCGCCAGCGTGTACATCGTCGTCAGCATGTAACCGACCAGGAACAGTCCCCAGCTTCGCCACATCCAGTCGCGCAGCCGTTCCTGAAAGGCGCCTTCGGTCTTGAGGTAGAGGAAGAGGCCACCGTGCATCGCGAACAGCGCGACCGTCATCGCTCCGACCAGCAGTGGGTACGGTGCGAGCTGATCGAGCAGCGTGCCGGTGAAGTCGCCCCGATGGTCGAGCGGGATACCGATGATCGCGTTGCCGACGGCGACGCCGAACAGCAGGGTGGCGAGGGCCGAGCCGCCGAAGAAGCTCCAGTCCCAGAAGCGCTGCCAGCGCGGCCGCGAGACCTTGGATCGGAACTCCATCGACACCGCGCGGAAGATCAGAGCGAACAGCAGCAGCATGAACGCACTGTAGAAGCCCGAAAAGACCGTCGCGTAGCCTTCAGGGAAGGCCGCGAACAGCGCCCCGCCGAAGGTCACCAGCCAGACCTCGTTGCCGTCCCACAGCGGTCCGATCGAGTTCATCGCGACCCGCCGTTCGTCGTTGGTCCGCGCCACGAACGGGTGAAGGATGCCGACGCCGAGGTCGAAGCCGTCGAGGATGGCGTATCCGGTGAGCAGCGCGCCCTCGATCACGAACCAGATCACGCACAGTGTGGCCCAGTCCACCCCGGACCTCCCCTCACGGACTTCCGGTTGAGCCGGTCAACGAGTGCGAGCGGTCGCTGAGGCGGGTGGCCGCCGATAGCACCCCCTTGGCGAGTGTGGGCTCCGGTGAGGGCGGCGCCTCCGGGCCGTGGCGGATCTTGGAATCCAGCACGTAGAGCCACACGGCGAGTAGACCCAGGTAGATCAGTCCGAAGCCGATCATCGACCCGAGGACCTGCGGCGCCGTGACTGACGGACTGACCGCGTCGACCGTGCGCAGGCCGAGCGACTCGTCGTACTCGACCACCCCGTCAGGGCCGACCACCAGGTCGCCCTGCTCGGTCCACGCCACCGGTGGGTGGACGACCCACGGCTGACGGCCGACCTCGGCCGACACCCAGCCGAGCTCGTTGGCGAGCACTGGTCCGACGACCGCGAACACGAACAGCCACAGCAGCCAGCGCGCCTCAAACAGCCGCCCCCGCCAGTGCAGCAGGGCGGCGGTCAGGGTGAGAACGATGAACAGCGTGCCGAGGCCGATCATGACGTGGTAGCTGGCGAAGCTGAGCAGCACCGGCGGYCGGTCRGAGCKYCGGAAGCGGTCGAGCCCGACCACCGGCTCGTCGAGGTCGTCGTGCACCAGGAAGCTGAGGCCGCCCGGGATCGCCAGGTTGAAGCGGATCGTCTCGGCGGTGTCGTCGGGCAGGCCGATCAGGCTGAGGCCCCCCGGCCCGGTCCGGTAGTGGGCCTCGAAGGCTGCCAGCTTCGCCGGCTGGAATCGGTAGACGCTCCGCGCCTGGAAGTGGCCCGAGACCAACGCGGCCAGCGAGGCCAGGGTCGCGAACAGTAGGGCGCCCGCAAACGACCGCTTGGCGAACTCGAGGTGGCGGCCGCGGAGCAGGTAGTAGGCAGAGATCGACATGATGAAGAACGAGCCCAGGATGAAGGCCCCGATCCAAACGTGGACCAGCCGGTGGACGGTCGACGGGTTGAAGATCAGCGCCCAGAAGTCGACGATTTCGGCGCGCAGCACGGGTTGGCCGTCGATGAGCAGCGGCTGGCCATCGCGCAGCATGGGCACCACGTGGTGGCCGGCGGGCGTCTGCTGCCAGCTGTTGGCGACCACGATCCAGATCGAGGAGAACACCGAGCCGAGCGCCACCATGCAGGTGGAGAAGAAGTGCATCCGCGGCGAGATGCGATCCCAGCCGAACACCAGCAGCGCCAGGAAGCCGGACTCGAGAAAGAACGCGAAGATCCCCTCGGCAGCCAACGCCGATCCGAAGACGTCGCCGACGAAGCGGGAGTAGGCGGCCCAGTTGGTGCCGAACTGGAACTCCATGACGATCCCGGTGGCGACGCCGATCGCGAAGTTGAGGGCGAAGATCCGGGTCCAGAAGCGGGCGGCGGTCTCGAAGACGCGGTCACCGGAAGCCAGGTAACGGCCCTCGAGGAAGACCATCACAACGCCCATGCCGATGGTCAGCGGCGGGAAAATGTAGTGAAAGCCGATGGTCAGCGCGAACTGCAGACGCGCCAGCAGGACGACATCCATGGGCCGATCACCTCAGCGCGACAGCCGTCAGAGCTCGGTGTTGGGCTCGCCCGGTGGGACCTCGACCCAGATCCAGCCGCGCACGTCGCCCGCGACGAAGCCGACGGCTTGGTCGTTCGGATAGAAGGTCGCGATCGCCCGCTGGACGTCCTCGGAGATCGAGTCGACCGGCCCATGGCACATTTCGCACTCGGCCCGGAGCCGAATCGGCAGCAGCGCGGCGAACTCACCGCCGGAGCCGGCCAGGAAGCTCGGCTCCCCGACGCGATCAGCGACTGAGCGCTCTGCCCAGGAGGGGATCGTGTTGTTCGGGTTGCGCAGCCGGTGCGAGGTGCGGCCGATCTTGACCCCATACTGCTCGGAGACGCGCGCCGCGATCTCGGGCGCCTTCAGCCGGCATGCCTCGATCCCGGCAGCGGCGCCGCCGGAGTCGAGCGCCGCGTGGAGCTCGCCCACGAGCTCCGCCATCATCGCGTTGGTCGCCGTCGCGACCAGATCCTGCTGCGCCTTCTGGGTCGCGGTCATGTCAGTCGGCTGAACCTCGTGCCACTCGTTCGCGGGAACGATGCCTTCAACCTGAGCCCCCGGCTGGGGTTCACGGGAGCAACCCGCGAAAGCCAGGCAGCACACCGCCACGGCGACGAGCAGATGCCTCATCTCGCTCCCCCTTCCTGGTTCGAGCGTCGGCTACGGGGACGGCGAACCCGCCGCCCCTACAGGTAATGTGAATCCTTTCACGAGCATTGTCCACCCCCCGGGTGCCCGATCGCTGACAAAGGCACAGCGGTCCTCTGGCCGGAGCGGGGCGCGAGGTCTCATCCCGCGAGCGCCGGGCTCGCGCGCCTGGACAGTTACGGTGGGCTCGGAGTCAGCGGCTGCCGGCGAAGCTGCCCACGAACCAGGACACCAGGCTCACCAACAGGGCGCCGAGCACCGCCCACCAGAAGCCGGACACCTCGAAACCAGGGACCAGCTTGGACGCCAGCAGGAAGATGAAGCCGTTCACGATCAGGTAGAACAGGCCGAGGGTCAGCACCGTGATCGGCAGCGTCAGCAGCACCAGGATCGGCCGCACCAGCGCGTTGAGCAGGCCGAGCACGATGGCCGAGATGGCCAGCGCCTGCCAGGAGCTGAACTCCACCCCGGGCAGGATGTAAGCGGTCACCCACAAAGCGAGCGCAATCACCAGCAAGTGAACGATGAATCGCATCGGCGCACGGCCTCCCTTCGCGGTCGCTGACGGTTGCTGGAGTATAGCAGCGCGGAGGCGGTCTGCGACGAAGCCGGCTCCGTGAACGGGCGGGCCGCTCGACGTCTTCAGGCGGGTGCGGCGGTGGAGGTTGAGCGCGCTATGATCGCGGGGGTGCGAGCCGCCTGGCGGGGGAGGTTGCGGATGCACGCCTATGAGATTCAGGGTGGCTTTGGGCTCGACCATCTGAAGCTCGTCAAGCGGCCCGATCCCGCACCGGGGCCCGGCCAGGTGCTGCTCCGCATGCGGGCCGCGTCGCTCAACTACCGCGACCTGATGATGGTCGAGGGCAGCTACAACCCGAAGCAGCCGTTGCCGCTGATCCCGTGCTCGGACGGGGTGGGGGAAGTCGAGGCGGTCGGCGAGGGAGTAACCCGGCTCACGGTCGGCGATCGCGTCGCAACCCTGTTCTGCCAGGGCTGGATGGGTGGCCGTCCAGCCGTCGAGGAGCTCCGCTCGACCCTGGGCGGTCCGCTCGACGGCACGCTCGCCGAGCTCATGGTGCTGCCCGATCAGGGCGTGATCCGCGTTCCCGAGCACCTCAGCGACGGCGAGGCCGCGACCTTGCCGTGCGCGGCGCTGACCGCGTGGAGCGCGCTCGTCGAGCAGGGGCGGGTGACAGCGGGCGACACGGTGCTGGTCCAGGGCACGGGCGGCGTCTCGATCTTCGCGCTCCAGTTCGCCCAGCTGCTCGGCGCTCGCGTCATCGTCACCTCGAGCAGCGACGATAAGCTGGTACAGGCGCGGCGGCTCGGCGCCTGGCAGGAGATCAACTACCTCGATGACCTCGAGTGGGGCAAGACCGCCCGGGCGCTGACCGGCGGCGTCGGTGTCGACCACATCGTCGAGGTTGGGGGAGCCGGCACGCTGGCGCAGTCGCTGCAGGCGATCCGGGTCGGCGGGGAGATCACGCTTGTCGGCGTGCTGGCGGGCGGGGCATCGGAGCTCAGCATCGTGCCGGTGTTCATGAAACAGGTGCGGATCCAGGGCCTGCTCGTGGGCTCGCGGCAGGCTTTCGAGCGCATGAACCGCGCCATCGCCCAGCACGAGTTGCGGCCGGTGGTTGACCGCGTCGTCCCGTTCGCCGAAGCTCGGGATGCCTTTGAGCACCTGAAGTCGGGCGCTCACTTCGGCAAGGTCTGCATCGGCTTCGAGTGACGCCGTGGCGACGCCGGCTCCTCGTCTCGGTGCGCTCGTGTTCACAGTGGCGGCGCTTGCCCTGCTCGCGGTGCTGGCAACGCTGCCGCCGACTGGGTTCTTCTCGGCCGACTCCGGCCCCAAGTATTGGCAGTGCGTGGCCTTCGCGGAAGGTGAGGGGTGGCCGCGCGGGTTCGACTACCCGGCGCGGGACCTCGATCCCGAGCGCCGGCACATTCCACCGTTCACGGCCCCGATCGGGGATCGTCTCGTCTCGATCTACCCGGTGCTGTTTCCGTTGCTGGCGGCGGTCCCGGAGCTGGCCGCGGGCGACCGCGCGTTGCGGCTGCTGCCGTGGCTCGCCGCCCTGGCCGCGGCGTGGGCGACCGGCCGGCTGGCGAGCGCGCTGCGCGGGGATTCGTTGACCTGGCCGGGTGCGGCGGCGGCTTTGGCCGCGACGCCGCTCGCCTTCTACGCGCTCGCCGTCTGGGAGCACTCGCTGGCCGCGGCGATGGTGGTCGCGGGCCTGCTGCTGGTCGTCGAGGGCGAGCGCGACGGCGCTCGCATGCCCTGGCGTTGGGGGGCGCTCGGCCTGATGGTCGGTCTCGGCACGTGGGTGCGCACCGAGGTCGTGCTCGTAACACCGCTGCTCCTACTCGCCGCAGCCTGGCCACACGGCCCGGCGACGCGGCGCGCCGCGCTCGCGCTCGGCGGCGGGTGCGCGATGGGCTTGGTCGGCGGGGCCGCAGTCCAGGTGGCGACGGTCGGACGCTGGCTGCCACTGCACGTGGCCTACCACGCCGAGTCTTCGCTGCGGACCCACGGCTTCCTCGCCTCGAGGCTAGCCTCCCTCGAGCGCTGGATCGCGCCCCACTGGTCGTGCGGGCTTGCCGCAGCGCTGTGGCTCGTGGCGCTGGCGATCACGCTCTGCCGTCCGGGATCGCGTAGCCGCGCCGGCGAGATCGCAGGCATCGCCGCGGTGGCGGCGGCGGTCGCGGCCGCCACCGTGGTGCCCGCGGTCCGCTGGCTGTCCGGCGCCGCGCCGACCGTTGCCTTCCCGGTGTCAGCGCCAGCCGCGACGTGGATCGTGCTGAGCGCGCTGCCCGTCCTGCTGTGGGGCCAGCCGCGCGCCGTCCTGAATGACCGTTGTCGGGTGCTGCTGGCAGCGGTCGCCGTCTGTTCGATCGCCGCAGTGTTCGTGGCCCGGCCGGTCCGCTCCTTCGAGTGGGGAGGTCGGCTCTTCCTCACGGCCGTGCTGTTGCTGCTGGCGGTCATGGCGTCGCTGCCGATTGCCGACGGGCCGTGGCGACGGCTACGCCGTGCGGCAGTCGTGGTGGCAGTTGCGACCGCGGTACCGGTCCAGGCGCTCGGCCTGGTGCTGCTGCGCCACGGCGCGACCACCCACCAGCGGATCGCCGTCGAGCTGCTGGCGTTCAGCGAGCCGGACGAGCCGATCGTCACCGATTCCTACATGCTGCCGCTGATCTCCGGGCGCGGCTGGTGGCAGCGCCGCTTCCTCTACGCTACCGGGCGCCCCGGCGTCGAGCGGCTGGCGGCGTCGTTCGCGCAGCACGGCGTGGCGCGCTGGACCTATGCCACTCTCGAGCGCGGGCCGACCGGCGTGCTGGAGGACGGTCGCGTGCTCGTCGACGCGGACGGCAGGCGGTGGATTCCTGTGCTCGAGGAGGAGCGCGAGGTCCGCAGCGAGCGGCTCCGGCTGGTGCGCTTCGAGCGCCGGCAGCCGAGGCCGCTGGCGGCCGGGACGCAGGTGCGGTGAGCCCGCGGCAGCCAGCAGGCGCGAGCCCGGCGACGCGGGTTGTGGCGCCGTGAGACTCGGAAGCGTGCGCACCGCGGCTGCCCGATTCGGGTAGACTGGTCGTCGGGAGAGCTGTGTCCGTGGCGGGAACGGTCGACAAGTACGAGCAGCGGGAGGCGCTCCAGCAGCTGCAGCGCTACCTGTCCGACACCATCGCGCCAATGATCTTCGCAGATTCAATGGACACTCTGCTCGCCACTTCACCGCAGTACATCATTGCTCAAATCGTCTCCTGGGTGGCGTCGCTCTCGGGCGTCGATGCGAAGCTCGCGACCGCGGACTACCTGTTCCACGCCGCCAAGAAGATCCACCTCCTCGGCGAGCTCGAGCTGCTGCCGCGTGATCAGATCGCCGCCTTTCTCCGGAGCCTGCGGCCGAACCTGCTCGCTGCGTGCCCCGAGCAGGACCGGGGCAGCCTCGCCAACGACCTCAACAACCTCGAGCTGAGCCAGGGCGCCGAGGCGCCCTCGACCATCGGACACATCCACCGCGCCGGCGGGGCCGAGGTCAGCCGGGGGCCGGCGGTCCGGGCCGATCGCCCGGTGGAGACCGGCGGCGCGGCGGGCGGGTCGGCGGCGGATGGCGAGTCGGTCGCGCGAGGGTTCCTGAAGGGCCTGCGGCGGGTCAACATGCTGCTCGAACGGATGTCCGGGCGCGCCGACGGCGGCCCTGGCACCGCCGCTGTTGCAGGGGGTTCGGGCTTTCCGGAGGAGCGGACGCTGGTTGCCCGGATCGTCACCGAGGCGGCCGATCGGGCCACCAGCTCCGACGAGCTGCACGGCTCACTGGACGAGCTCCGGAGCCAAGGCCTCCAGATCGACGCCGGACAGCTGCTCAGGCTGCTCGCCCACAACCTGCCGAACTGGGCCCCGCCGCCTGCCGCCGATCAGGGAACGCCGGCGCCGCAGGGTGCGGCCCGCGCCATGGGCCAGCTCGTCACCATGTCCCGGAGCCCGGGCGAAAAGGCGCAGCGCTTCCAGGAGCTGGTGAACTCGGCCGTCGAGGAGTTCAACGGCGGGTCGCTCGGCCGCGCGGCCACCATGATCGATCTTGCCGAGCGGCTGGCCGAGAGTCAGGCGGTGGACGGTGCCACCGTCGCCTCCACTCACAGCCGGGCGCATGACGCGCTCGACCAGAGCCGGCTGCGGGAGTACCTGGAGGACGAGGACAAGCACCACCTGCTGCGGCGGGTCATGAGCTTCTTCCCTCGGTTCGCGCCGGGCGAGCTGTTCGCGGAGCTCGAGACCGAGTCCAACCGGGACCGCCGCCGCTTCCTGCTGATGCTGTTGAACGCGCAGGCCGAGGCCACCCGCACGGCTGCCCTGGAGGCGCTCCACGAGGTGGTCGCCGGCGACGCGAGCTACCCTTGGTTTTTCGAGCGCAACCTGGTCTACCTCCTCCGCACCACCCGGCGGTCGCCCGACGCGCCGGCCGACCCCGAGGTCGACGTCCTGATCCCGATGTCCGAGCTCGAGGGACCGCTGCCGCTGGTCCGCGAGGCCCTGGCGACGCTCGGGCAGATCCAGCACGAGCGAGCGATCACCGCCCTGGTGGCGCGGGTGAGCGAGCTCGAGGATGCGTTGCTTGGCAAGCGCCAGCTGCCCCACAACGAGGATGAGCTGCGCGCCCTCCTCGACAGCGTGGTCGGCATGCTCGCGCGCAGCCCGGCCAAGGAGGCGAAGCGCTGCGTCGTCCAGCACGGCCTCAAGCGGCAGCCGCAGCTCGGCAACACGCTGGGGCGCCTGTCCAAGCTCTCCGGGCAGGATCTCTCCGACGACCGGGCGGCGGTCGACCGCCTCATCCGCGGCCTGCGCGAGGAGCTCCCGACCAAGGTGCTCGGGCTGACGGTCGTCTCCGGCAGGAAGGCGCGCAGCGTCGAGCGCATCATCCAGGCGCTATCCGGCACCGACTCGCCCGCGGTGCGCGAGGCGCTCGGCGAGGTCGTCGAGTCGTACTCCGGCCAGGAGTTCGCAACCCTCGCCGCGCGGGTGCTCTCCCAGCTCGGGACCGGCGCTCACTCCGACGAGGCGCCGAGCGCGGCCCTCACCGGCGATCTCGACCTGTTCGGCCTGCCCGGCCTGCTCCAGAGCCTGTCCGACTCCCAGCTGACCGGCATGCTGACCGTGCTTGACGGCGACGGCCGGACGGCGGCCGCGGTCGCGTTCGACACCGGCTTCATGACCAGCGCCGAGGCTGGGGAGCTGCGCGGCGAGGTGGCGATCTACCAGCTGCTCGAGAAGCCGGTGCGCGGCCGGTTCGTGTTCGTCAAGCAGGAGTCGGCGTGCGGTGCCGACGCGCCGGCTGCGGCCGGCAAGCCGGTTGCGCCGATGCTGTTCGAGGGCATCCGCCGCTACGACGAGTTCATGAGGGCCGCGGCGCTCGCGCCCGACGGCGCACGCTTCCGGTCGACCGGGAAGCGGCCGACCAACGTCGCCGACGAGCCCAACACCGATCTCGTCAAGAACATCTGGAAGCGGGCCCTAGAGGGCGCCACGCCGGAGGTGATCGAGCGGGAGCTCCCGGTCGACAGCTACCGCGTGCGCCGGCTGTTCGAGCACTGGCTCGGCGAGGGCTCGCTCGAGATGCAGGACCAGAGCGGCGTCGCCTGACACCGTGAGGCGTCCGCGGGACGCGGCCCTTCCTCAGACGTGAAACAGGAACTCGACGACGTCACCGTCGCTGAGGTGATAGTCCCTGCCGACGGTGCGCAGATGGCCGCGGGCGCGCAGGTCGTGGAGCGAGCCGGCCTCGCAGAGCTCATCGGCGTGCGCCAGCTCGGCGCGGATGAACCCGCGCTCCATGTCGCTGTGGACCTTGCCGGCGGCGACCTGCGCGGGCGTGCCGAGCGGCACCTCCCAGGCCTGCAGCTTGTTCTTGACCACCGTGTAGAAGGTGATGAGGTCGAGCAGCTGGAAGGCCGAGCGGATGAGGCGATCGAGGCCGCGCTCCGCGATGTCGAGCTCGGCCATGAACTGGCGTCGCTCCTCCGGTGACAGCCGCTGCAGCTCGGCCTCGAGATCGGCGTCGACCGCAACGCACCCGACCTGGGCGCGGCCGGCGCAGAGGGCCTGCAGCGGCGCGGCGTCGTCTTCGCCCGAGACGTTGGCGACGTAGAGCATTGGCTTGCCGGTGAGCAGGCCGGCAGTGTCGAGCTGGTGCCGCTCCTCGGCCGACAAGCCGGCCGCGCGCAGCAGGGTGCCGCGCTCGAGAATGGCCCGGTAGGCGAGCAGCCGCTCGCGTTCGGCGGCGTGCTCGTGAGGGTGGGTCCGCCAGTCCTTGTCGCGCTTGGCGATCGCGCGATCGAGCACCTCGAGGTCGGCGAGCACGAGCTCGGTCTCGACCACCTCGGCGTCGCGCTTCGGGTCGACGTCGGCGAAGACGTGGGCGACCTCGCYGCTCGAGAAGCAGCGGACCACGTGGGCAATGGCGTCGMCCTGGCGGATCTCGCCGAGGAACTGRTTGCCGAGGCCCTCGCCCTTGCTCGCTCCCTTGACGAGGCCGGCAATGTCGATGAACCGGATCGCGCACGGCGTCACTTTGTCCGGCGACAGAGCGCGGGCGAGCGCCTCGAGCCGGGGGTCGGGAACGGCCACCACGCCGACGTTGCTCGAGATCGTCGTGAACGGGTAGTTGGAGACCTCGGCGTGACCGGTAGTCAGCGCGTTGAACAGGGTCGACTTGCCCACGTTCGGAAGGCCGACGATGCCGACGGAGAGCACSSSWYGATTSTAGCTGGGGGAATGGGCAAGTCACAAACCCCCGCCCGCGCCCGCTTCCGCGCCCGYTTSCGMWTCCGATCCCGAGCGCCRCTGTGMATGGCTGGKGSAACCCCTCGCSMCCGCCCGCATCTCGAGSTCCGGTGCRGGTGCCGTTACCATCCCCTCGAACCTCAGCTGACCTGGCTCAACTCAGATTCCGAGCACTCCAGCTCGTGTCTGGCGTCTCGACGGCCTCCGGCGAGCACGSACGTRGATCCCACYCTCGACGAGCAGCCGAGGCGATCTCGGCATCCAGACCCTCCCTCTGGCCGCAGTTCACCGACAATCACCGAATGTGTGAACCTGGCGCGACTTCGTGGCTACTGAGGCATCACGGTGGTCGGGTCGCCGGTGGCGTTGTCGATGATCGAGCCGTAGGCGGCGAACTCACCGCCCTCGGTCTCGGTCCACACGTCGATGTAACCGACGTTGACCGGGGCGTAGGCCTGGAAGACGTGGTTCAGCTGGGTGTTCGACCACGGCGCCAGGGTGACCGTCTGGGTCGAGCCGAGAGTAGTGCCAGACTGGTCATAGAGCGCCACCTGGACGTCGATCGCCGAGCCGGTCCCGTTGAGCAGACCGAGGTTCGAACGGTAGGCGTCGTTCTCGGTCATGAACACGATCCGCATCCGGGTGTTGACCGGGATCAGCCGGCTCGCCGCCAGGCCCTCGATCGACTGCCCAAAGGTGCCGGTCGCGGACTGGTTGAACGTCCGGCTCATGACGATCTCGTCGGTGCTGTCCGCAAGGACCGCCAGGGCGCCGAAACCGGTCTGAGAAAACACGGTGCTCAGCACGTTGCTGTACCGG
>PQAJ01000214.1 GCA_003105185.1 Holophagae bacterium | reverse complement strand
GGTGCCGCTGCCGGGCGCGGCCGCTGTGATCGTCATGGACACCGGAGCCCCGCGGTCGCTGGCGGCGAGCGCCTACAACGAGCGCAGCCGCAGCTGCCGGCTCGCGGTCGAGGCCATTCGCACGCTCGACCCCGAGGTGCGGGCGCTGCGCGACGTCGACGAGGCGCTGCTCGARCGGGCGCGAGGCAGGATGAGCGAGGTCGAGCATCGCCGGGCACGCCACGTCGTTGCCGAGAACCGGCGGCCGCTGGCCATGGCCGCGGCGCTCGCGAGGTCCGACCTCGCGGCCGCCGGCCGGCTGATGAACGAGTCCCACGCCAGCCTGCGCGAGCTCTACGAGGTGTCGAGCGACGAGCTCGACCTGTTCACCGAGCTCGCCAGGCGCCACCCCGCCTGCTTTGGCGCGCGGCTCACCGGCGCGGGCTTCGGCGGCTGTGCGATCGCGCTGGTCGAGGCGGGCGCCGCGGAGAGCTTCATGGCGGAGATCCACGCCGGCTACCGCGCGCGGGTCGATCTTCCGAGTGCGGTCTTTGCCTGCCGGCCGGCGTCGGGCGCGCGCCTGCTCGAGGGCTGACCGGGCGGGTGGGGCGGCGGCGAATTCGCATCCCCCGCCGGGTCAGGCGCGAAGGCGCTCGGGATAGAGGCCGCGTGCGACCAGCCGGGCGATGTGGGCCGCAACCTGGTCGCGATCCTCGCGGTAGGTGATGCCGCACCACCGGCCGGCCTCGGGCAGCACTCGCACGCGCACCCTGCGGTCGGCGATCAGGCGCTGGATCGCGGCGGGGAGCAGGAACTCGGCGCGAGGGTCCTGCGCCGAGCGCTCCAGGAACGCGGCGAACTCGCGGGCCAACTCGTCGAACACGGCCGGCGTGAAGCCCCACATGTTCATCGACACCAGCTCGTCGCCCGCGAGCTGGCGCTCGACGCCGTCGCCTTCGGTGTAGCACCCCCCASCGTCACGCTTGCGCACCTCGGGGATCTCGACGATGTGCTGTAGCCAGCCGTCGCGGTCGGCYTGGCACAGCCCGCGCGACACCGCACCGGCCGCCGACAGCGTCGGTCCGATCCGAAAGCCCTGGAGCGCGAAGTCGGTGGGCCGGGAGACGGCCGGGTCGCGCAGGAATCCGGCCAAGGAGAGGTAGGACTCTGCGCCGTAAAAGTCGTCGGCGTTGATGACGGCGAAGCGGTCGCTGATGGCCGTTCGTGCCGCGAGCACGGCGTGTCCGGTGCCCCAGGGCTTGCGTCGATCGGTGGCCGGCTGGCGGCCGTGGGCGCTCGCGTCCAGGGTCTGGTGGACGTAGTCGACGGCGAGGTGGGCACCGATGCGCGCCCCGACGGTGTCCCGGAACTCGGGCTCGGTCTCCGGACGGACCACCAGGACCGCGCGCTCGAAGCCGGCCCGAGCCGCGTCCCAGGCCGAGTACTCCATGATGGTCTCGCCGCACGGCCCGACCGCGTCGAGCTGCTTGAGACCGCCGTAGCGGCTGCCGACTCCGGCCGCCAGGATGACCAGGCTCAGCTCCATGCCAGCGTCCTCCGTGCCCGCGATGCCGCCGGTCGCTCGACAGTGTACGACGGGGTTTGAATGAGGGCGTGAGGCTGGGGGTGAGGGCCCCCACCCGCTTCCGCTTCCGCGCCCGCTTCCGAGCTCCCTCCCGACCACGATTAAGGGGAAAGGATCTGAGCCCCCGACCACTTCCGTGCCCGCCTCCATGCCCGACGGTGCTTTCACGGGGTGGACGCGTCGGATACGGAGACGGACACGGGCACGGGCACGGGAGGGCGAGCCCCGCACGGCCGGCGGGGCCAGTGGTTGCGCCACCTCCCGGGGGTGCGAAACTCACCGCGACCTCTGCTACACTGGCTCGGCGCGAACCTGAGATGACGACACGAGGAGCCTGCCGAACGGAGGGAGGCGGAGATGCAGTTCACGGACTTTCGCAGCGTGTACGAGATGCTGAAGTACACCGTCGGGCGGTACGCCGGCCAGCCTGCCTACCGCTGGATCCTGCCCGACGGCAGCACCGACGAGGTGACCTGGGCCGAGTTCCTGGCGCAGGTCCAGCAGGCGGGCAAGAGCCTGATCGCGCTCGGCGTCGGCAAGAACGACAAGGCGTGCATCCTGTCCTACACCTGCTATGAGTGGATCCTGGCCGACATGGCGCTGATGTCGATCGGCTCGGTTACGGTCGGCATCTACCAGTCGAACCTCGCGAAGGACTGCCGCTACATCATCAACCACTCCGACGCCGTGCTCGTGTTCGCCGAGAACGAGGTCCAGCTCGCGAAGCTGCTGTCGATCCGTCACGAACTGCCCAAGGTCCGCAAGGTGGTCCTGTTCAAGGGGACGCCCCCGAAGGACGACTGGATCATCTCGTTTGCGCAGTTCCTCGAGCTGGGAGCCGGTGTCCCGGACCAGGCATTCCAGCAGCGTGCAGACCAGGTGAAGAGCTCCGACCCGGCCGGCATCGTCTACACCTCAGGGACCACCGGCGTGCCCAAGGGTGCGGTGCTCACCAACGACAACATCACCTTCACCGCCCAGTCGGTCTACCACAGCACCGACATCCACGACGGCGACGTCAACATGCTGTTCCTGCCGCTCGCCCACATCTTTGCCAGAACCTGCGTCTACGCGTCGCTGTTCTTCGGCTCCACCACCACCTGCGCGCGCAGCCTCGACACCATTGCCGAGGACTTCAAGATCGCGCGGCCCGACTGGTTCCCGAGCGTGCCACGGATCTACGAGAAGGTGCACTCCAAGATCATCAGCGGCGCCGAGGCCAAGGGCGGTCTCGCGCTCAAAATCTTCAGGTGGGCCTGCGCCGTCGGGGCCGAGGTCAGCGACCTCAAGCAGCGCAAGCGCCCGATCCCCGCGCTCACCAACTTCAAGTACAAGATCGCGAACAAGCTGGTGTTCTCCAAGGTCCATGCGGCGCTCGGCGGTCGCGTGCGCTGGTGCATCAGCGGCGCGGCGCCGCTGAACCCGGACATCGGGAGGTTCTTCCACGCCGCCGGCGTGCTCATCCTCGAGGGCATCGGCATGACCGAGAACACCTCCTTCACCAACGTCAACCGGGTCGACAACTACCGCTTCGGCTGGGTCGGCCTGCCCGGCCCCGGCATCGAGCAGAAGGTCAACCCGGACGGCGAGATCCTGTACCGCGGCCGCAACGTCATGAAGGAGTACTACAAGATGCCGGCGGAGACCGCCGAGACCTTGACCCCCGATGGCTGGCAGCACACCGGCGACCTCGGCGAGATCGATGACGAGGGCTTCCTGCGGGTGACCGGCCGCAAGAAGGACCTGATCGTCACCGCGGGCGGCAAGAACGTCGCGCCGGCGGCGATCGAGGGCACGGTTGCGACCTCCAAGTACATCAACCAGGTCTGCGTGATCGGCGACCGCCAGCCGTACCTCACGGCGCTGGTGACGCTCGACCTCGACAACGTCGCGGCCTTCGCGCGGGAGGCGGGGATTGTCTTCGACGACCCCAAGCAGCTCCAGACCAACCCGAAGATCGTCGACCTGATCCAGTCGGTGATCCAGGAGAAGAACCAGGAGTTCACCTCCTACGAGACGATCAAGAAGTTCCGGATCGTGGACGAGTTCACGATCGACAACGAGCTCTTGACACCGACCCTCAAGGTCAAGCGCAACGTGGCCATGGAGCGCTTCGCGCCGGTCATCGCGGAGATGTACGCCGGCAACTGAGGGCGGCCCTGGAGTCGCGAGCGGCCGTCCGGCCCGGGGGGCGCGACCGCGGGTGGGACCCCGGCGCGGGCCATCGGCCGCGGCACGGCGGTCGGTTCGTTGGGCAGGAGGGTGGAATGGAGCCGAGGGTCTTCTCGACGCGGGTGACCCGGTTGCTGGGCATCGAGCACCCGATCATCCAGGGCGGCATGATGTGGGTCTCCCAGCCGGAGCTCGTGGCCGCGGTGTCGAACGCCGGCGGCCTGGGCATCCTCACCGCTCTGACGTATGAGACCGCGCAGGGGCTCGAGCGTGCGATCGCGGCCACCCGGGCGCTCACCGACCGCCCGTTCGGCGTCAACCTGACCTTCCTGCCGACCCTGGTGCCCAAGGACTACGGCAGCCTGATCGACGTCATGGTGGGCGAGGGGGTCGCGATCATCGAGACCGCGGGCCGCAACCCCGAGCCCTACCTGGAGCGGCTCAAGGCCGGCAACGCGCTGGTGATCCACAAGTGCACCGCGGTCCGCTACGCGCGCAAGGCGCAGGCGATCGGCTGCGACATGGTGAGCATCGACGGCTGCGAGTGCGCCGGCCATCCCGGCGAGGACGACATCACGTCGCTGGTGTTGATCCCGCTGACCGTCGACGCGGTCGACATCCCGGTCATCGCCTCCGGCGGCTTCGCCGACGCTCGCGGCCTGGTGGCGGCGCTGTCCCTCGGCGCCGAGGCCATGAACATGGGCACCCGGTTCGTCGCCACCCAGGAGTCGCCGGTGCACCCCAACATCAAGCAGTGGCTGATCGATGCGAGCGAGCTCGACACGATGTTCGTCATGCGGTCGCTGCGCAACACCGAGCGCGTCCTGCGCAACGCCACGGCCGAGAAGGTGGCCAAGCTGGAGCAGCGGGGCGCGGGCATCAGGAAGCTCGCGCCGCTGATCTCCGGCAAGAACGGCCTCAAGATGGTCACCGAGGGCGACACCGAGTGCGGCCTGATGTCGGCCGGCCAGTGCGTCGGCCTGGTTCGCGACGCCCCACCGGCCGGCGAGCTGATCGACCGCATCATGYGTGAGGCCCGGGCGATTGTCGATGAGCGCCTCGGCGGGATGCGMAGCGTGCTCCGCCCTGACGCGGCGGCCACACGCGCCTGACCACGCCGGCGGGCCCCGCCGCGAACGGTCAGCGCGCCACGCGCGAGTTGACCGGCGGCGGCTCGACCGGCTCGCGCAGCACCGAGGCGATGCCGAGCTCGGCGAYCTGGTCGGCGACATCGTCGCCGCTCAGCCGCCCGCTCTGGCGGTACCAGCGGGACGTCCACACCATCAGGCCGAGCAGGCTCGCGGTCGCGACGGCACTGTCGACCTCACGCAGCCTGCCCTCGGAGCGCAGGCCTTCGAGGGTGGCGCGGATCCAACCGGTGTAGGACTGGACCCGTTGTTCGATCATGCGGCGGTCCTCGGGCCGCAGGGAGTTGCGCGCAGTGACGACGAGGACGGTGAGGGCGCCGTCCTCGAGCTCGGTGATCAGGCGGACGTGGCTGTGCAGAATGGCGCGCAGCTGCTCCGCGTGGGTGGCCGCCGCCAGCATGGCGGCCATCGTGCGCTCCTCGAGCAGGTCCATCGCATGGATCATGATTGCGTACAGCAGGTCCTGCTTGCCCTTGAAGTGGTAGTAGAGACCGGGCTTGGTCATCCCGCAGCGCTCGGCGATCTGGCTCATCGAGGTGGCGTCGTAGCCATTGTGCAGGAAGGTCAGCGCCGCCTGGCGGAGGATCTGGGTGCGCCGGCCATCGGCTGTCGCCACTTCTGCCTCCTCCTTCGCCGCCCAGTCGTCCGAAGGCCGTTCGCGGCCCGTCGTCGGTCGAGGAAGACGACCGACCAGTCAGTAAAGTTTAAACGCAGAGGTGTTGACTGTCAAAGACTTTAGGCGTGACGTTGGAACTGACCGCCGACTGCGGCGGCGGAGAACCAGGATTGCCGAAACTGCTCCGGCGGTCACTCTCCGCGGCTTGTGGAGACGCCGCGCGTTGTGCGAAGGTATGGTCCGGAATCGTTTCTTGACAGCGGCCGGCGGAGCCCGCCTTGAGGGAGAGTGAAGGAGCTATCAACCGAGGGCCCGGCGTGACCACCTCGACCATCATCCGGAACTCCACGCCCGCCAACGCTCGAAGCTCGCTCCGCCTGCCGTCCCTGCTCAGCGAAACGGGCCTGCCGTGACCTTGGACGAGCTCGTCGACGAGTACCGGCGGGTGGGCATCGGGCCCCGCATCCTGGGTCAGGTTCGCGAGGTCGTCCGAGCGGTGGCGCGGGGCTACGACCCGGCGATCTACGGCGGCTCGGCGAGCTGGGACGACGGCCTCGACGACCTCGTCCAGGAGTTCGGCCTCGAGGTTCTGGTCGGGCAGGGGCAGCTCGACTACGCCATGCTGATGGCCACCGACCACCAGCACTTCCGCCGACTGCTGGCGCGCCAGGTGCGCTACCTGCTCGCCCGGCGGAGGCGGCGGACGATTGTCGACAACCTGATCGACCGGGCGCACAGGATGGCGGACGCTCCGCCGTTCCGCTTGCTCGGCCATCGCAGCCAGTGGTGCTACACCCTGCTCGGCAAGGAGGTCACGCCGGGTCGGGTGAGCGAGGCCGCGGCCAGGACCGTCGCCGCCCGGCTCGCCGAGGTCCCCACCATCCGCGCCGAGCCGACGCTGCGGGCGCCGGCGGTCTTCTCGGAGGCCTCGCTGCGAACGATCCTCGCGGAGGTCGCCGCCGCCGCACCGTGCCCGGTCGCCGCCGGCGATCTGGACCGGGTGTTCAGCCTGCTCTTGACATCCTGGCTGCCAAGCTTCCTTAAGGAAGCTGAGGCGACCATCGCCAGCGCCCCGGCGGAGGGCCTCAGCGCCGAGGACCTGGCGATCGTCGAGGAGGCCACCGTAGCGATTCTCAGCGGTTGCCCGCGCGAGGACCAGCAGGTGCTGCGGCTCAAGCTCGAGGGGCTGTCGGACGAGCACATCGGCGTCAGGCTGGGTCTCAGCCGTCCGACCATCTCGAAGCGCAAGCGACAGGCGATGGCGTGCCTGGAGGAGAGCCTTGCCGGGCTCCGCCCGGAGCTCCGGCTGCCAGTCCTCGATCAGCTCGGGGCGCGGCTCGCGGCACTGCGGGGAGGGCGACGTGACGACAACTGAGCGGTCTTTGCCGGATTGGGTCGAGGAGGCCAACCGGTGCCTGCGCGCTCGGCCGCTGCTGCCGCCGGCCGGCGGATCGCGGCGCGCTCCCGAGGTCGGCGATCTCTGCGTCGCGGAGCCGTCCGACCGCGGCAGCGCGGACCCGGCGATCGTCTGCGTCGTCGAGGTGGATGACGATCTGGCCACCGTGCAGGTGGCGCTGGCGAGCCCGGACACCGACCTCGCGTCCGACGCCCACCTGCTGGCACCGGCCGGGGACACCGGGCTGCCCTTCGACCTGATGATCTCGACCGACGTCACCGGGCGGCTGTGGTGGTTGCAGGTGGAGCGCCGGGTCGGCCGGCTCGGCGCCACGCTGGCGCAGTGGCTCCGCGACGCCTGCAGGGGTGGACCGTCCGCCGCGCCCGCCGGGGTGCGCGGCATGCCGGTGGTTGGCGCACAGGATGCGCGGCGCGGGTTCGAGGCCGGCGAGCGGCGCCGCCTCGCCGCGCTCGCGGCTGACTGCGAGCGGGCCGTGGCGGGGGGCCTGCGCGCGCTGCCGCTGGTGGTCGACCCGCGCCTGTTCACCGGCCTGCCGAGGGACGCCTCCGGCGCGTGGGCCGGCCGGCTCGCTGCCGTCGCCGGCGAGCTGACGGTCGCCGGGCGCTCCTTCCTGCCCGGCCGCGCCGTGGCCGCGGTGGTCGAGGCCTGGGATGCCGACAGCAGCAGGCTCGACCCCGATCTCTGGCGGGCGGTGCAGCCATGCCTGGAGCGGGCGCTGGCTGCCGCGCCAGCCGCAGCCGGGCCGGCGGTCACGTTCGAGCCGCCGCGCGCCGGGCAGCCGGCGTGGTCGGATGACGCGCTCGCCGAGACCTGCGGCGTTCTGCTGGAGGGCGGCGCGCGGGCGATCCGCCTCCTCACTCTGCCGAGCGCATGGTCGGGCGAGCGGCTGGAGGCGCCCGCCGCGGCCATCGCCCGGGGCGGCGGCAGGGCTGTCCAGCTGATCCGCCACAACCTGGAGGTGAACCCGTGAGCCGAGCGACGCACCATCCGCTGCTCCGCTGGCGGCTGCGCAACTTCAAGCCGATCGCATCCGCCGACCTCGAGCTGGCGCCGCTCACCGTCCTCGTGGGCGCCAACTCCACCGGCAAGAGCAGCCTCATCCAGTCGATGTTGCTGGCGGCGCAGGCCGCGAGCGCCCCGCCCGGCGAGCCGGGCATTCCGCTCAACGGAGCGCTGGTCGAGCTCGGCGAGCTCGCCGAGGTGCGGCGCGCTCGCGCGGGCAGCCGGGAGGCGGTCGCGCTCGGCTGCACGCTGGCCCCCGCCGGCGCCAGTCCCGAGGGCGGGCGCGAGCTGGAGTGGGACGCCGAGCTGGTGCCCGGGCCGCGGGGGGAGGGCAGCGGGATCGCCCGCGTGCGCAGCGTGCGCCTGTCCTGCCCGGCCGAGGCGGGCGGCCGGCTCGAGCTGGTGGCCGACCGCCGCACGCGCTGGAGCCTCGAGCCGGCACCGGTGGGCGCAGGAGTCTCGGGACTGCCCGGATCGCCGCTCGCCGGGCGGGTGCGCCGGAGCCAGCCTGGCGGCGAGGAGGGACGATCGGTTGCGGTCGGCGTGAAGCTGCGCGGCGGCCTCCCCGAGTCGCTGCTGGTCCGCTCGGACCACAACGCAGTTGCGGTCGACCTGTGGACGGGTCGCGTGCGACAGGCCTTCGGCGATCGCCGCCGCCCGCCGCTCCCGGCAGCGTCCGCGGCGGCGGAGAGCCGTGACGTCGTCGGGCTCGCGCGCGCCGCGGCGGATCGCCTGGTGGGGCTGGTCGCTGGGGTAATCGAGCGCTCTGCGTCAGGCGAGAGCCCGTCCGGCGCCGAGATCGCCGCCGTCTTTGCGGGGTTCGAGGAGCTGCGCCAGGACGCGGCGCGCTGCGCCTACTGGGACGCCCTCGCCGGGTGCGTGCACGGCCGCGACTTCGCGGCTGCGGTCGCCGCCAGGGTCGGTCCTGGAGCGGCCGTGGCACGACCAGCCGTCGACGACCCTGACACCGCGGAGCTGGCGCGCCGCGTGGAGGGCGCGGCGGTAGCCGTGGTCGAGCTGCTGTCGACGCGCCTGCTCCACCTCGGTCCGCTGCGGCAGGACCCGCAGCTGCTGTACCGGAACGCGCCGAGCGGCAGGCCGGGCTTCGTCGGCCCCCGGGGGGAGTACGCGATCGCCGCGCTGCACCGCCAGGCCGCCCGCGAGCAGCCGTGCCCGCTGCCCGACGGCTCGGTGCGAACCGTGGCGCTCGGCGAGGCGGTCAATCACTGGCTCGACGCGCTCGGTCTCGCGGCCGCGATCGACACCTCGGATCGCGCCCGGCTCGGTCTGGAGGCGCGGCTCACCATGCCCGAGGTGGCGCGCTCGCTCGGCCTGACCGCGGTCGGCGTGGGGGTCAGCCAGGCACTGCCGGTGCTCGTGATGGCGCTCGCCGCGCCCCCCGGGTCGGTGCTGCTGCTCGAGCAGCCCGAGCTGCACCTGCACCCGGCGGTGCAGCAGCGGCTCGCCGACTTCCTGCTCGCCTGCGCGGCGAGCGGGCGGCAGGTGATCGTCGAGACGCACAGCGACCATCTCGTGACGCGGCTGCGGCGGCGGATAGCGGAGGACGCCGGCGACGAGCTCGTGGGCTCGGTTGCCGTGGTGCTCGCCGAGCGCGACGCCGATGGGACCCGCTTCCGCCGGCTGCCGACCAACCGCTACGGCGGCTTTGACGAGTGGCCGGAGGGCTTCTTCGACGAGGGGTCGCTGGACTCGCGCGAGCTGGTGCGGGCCGGGCTG
>PQAJ01000213.1 GCA_003105185.1 Holophagae bacterium | reverse complement strand
CGGTGGCGAGGCTCGAGCGCAGCAGCGCGACCACCGAGTAGCGGACGCTGACCAGCGCCGCCCGGGCGCCGAGCAGGCCGCCGGCCGTGCCGAGCAGGCCGCCGGCCAACCCGATAGCTGCAGCCTCGAGCAGCACCGCGCCCGCAATCTGGCGCCGCGAGGCGCCGAGCGAGCGCAGGAGCGCTACCGTGTAGCGGCGCTGCACGACCGAGGTTGCGAGGGTGGTCGCCACCAGCACCGCGCCGACCAGCACCGAGATCGCCGACAGCGCGATCAGGTTGAAGCGCAGCGCGGCCACCATCTGCTCGGCGGTCTCGCGGCGGCGCGACGGCGGCGCCACGGTGACGTCGCCCGGCAGCATCCTTGCCAGCCGCTCCCGCAGCGCCTGCGCGTCCACCCCGGCCCGCGGCGCGAGCTCGATGCGGTCGACGAGCTCGCCGCGGCCGAACAGCTCGGCGGCGAGCGCCACGTCCATCACCACCACCCTCTCCCAGACCGCAGCCAGCCCCTCGGCCGGAAACAGCGCGACCACCTCGACCGGCTCGACCCGCGCTCGCGCCGACAGGGTGACGGTGTCACCCACCGCCACCCCGAGCCGCCGCGCCAGGGCGTCGGACAGGAAGGCGCCGCGGCCGGTGAGGGCCTCGACGATCCGCCCGGCGGCCTGGTCGCCCTCGAGCGCCGGCCGCACCTGGGCATCGACCAGCAGGTCGACCCCGAGCACCCGCACGCCGTCGCCGAGCTCGACGAGCAGCGCCACCTCCTCCACCACCGGCACCACCACCGCGTCGCCGGCCAGCGGCCGCAGCTTTCCGAGCAGCGACGCCGGCACGCCGCCCGGCCGCGTGACCTCGAGGCGGACCGCGCCCGCCACCTCCTCGACGCCCTCGGCGAAGGCCCGCACCGCCGCCCGGCTCGACGCCACCGTCGCCACCACCGCGGCCACGCCGGTCGCGACCCCGATGACGGTCACCAGGAACCGCCACGGCCGCCGCCGCAGCGGCCGCCACAGCAGGGCCTTCAGGACCATCGAGCTCATCTGACCAGCTTGCCGTCGTGGAGGTGGACGATCCGGTCCGTGGCCGCGGCCACCGACTCATCGTGGGTCGCGAGCAGCAGCGCCGCCCTCTCCGACCGCTGCAGCTCGGCGAGCAGCTCGAGCACGGCCGAGCCGGTGTGCGAGTCGAGGTTGCCGGTCGGCTCGTCGGCGACCAGCAGCCGGGGCCGGTGGACCAGGGCGCGGGCGAGCGCGGTCCGCTGCTGCTCGCCGCCGGACAGCTCCGAGGGGTAGTGGCCGCGGCGGTGTGCCAGGCCGACCCGGCGCAGCAGCTCCGCAACCCGATCGGGGTCGCTGCGGCCGTCGAGAGCGAGCGGCAGGGCCACGTTCTCCTCGGCCGTCAGGTGCGGCACCAGGTGGAAGGCCTGGAAGACCAGCCCGATGCAGCGCCGGCGCAGCCCGAGCAGCTCGTCTTCGGGCGCCGTGGCCAGCTCGACCCCGCAGACCTCGACCCGGCCCGAGGTCGGCCGGTCGACCGCCGACACCAGGTTGAGCAGGGTCGACTTGCCGGAGCCCGAGGCGCCGACCAGCGCGATCGCCTCGCCGGCCGCGATCTCGAGCGAGACCCCGTCGAGCGCGCGCACCACCTCCTCGCCGCGCTGGTAGTGGCGGCAGGCATCGACCAGCGTCACGACGTTGCCCGAGCTCACCCGACCCTCCCTCCGGCCAACAGGGTACCCGAACGCTTCGTTCCGGAATGTGCGCTTTCCTCAGCCTGCCCTCCGCGGCAAAGGAACAAGCRATCARGCTGCTGTGTTASAATGTCATACAGGAGGCTGCCGTGAGAAAGGCCGTCACCGTGAGCTTGCCCGAGCCGCTGACCGAAGAGCTCGACGCGGTCAGCCGGGAGGAAGGGACCACCCGGAGCGAGGTCGTGCGTGACGCCCTCCGGAGGTACTTCACGCTGCGCGAGTACCGCACCCTACGCGCCGCGCTGACCATCGAGGCCGAGTCGAAGGGCATCGTCACCGACGAGGACGTCTTCGACCGCGTGTCATGAGGGTCGTCCTCGACACCAACGTTCTGGTCGCGGCCTTTATCGCGCGGGGCGTCTGCTCGGAGGTCTTCGAGCGCGTGATCGGAGACCACGAGCTCGTCCTGAGCGCTCACCTCCTCGACGAGTTCGAGCATGTGATGGCCGGGAAGCTGGGATTCGACGCAACGCGTGTGGCTCGCGCGGTGGCCCTGCTCCGCCGTGTGGGTCAGCTGTTCGAGCCCGAACCCCTCGCAGCGCCGGTCTGCCGCGACGCGGACGACGATGCCGTGCTGGCGCTCGCTCGCTCAGCCGGCGCCGCCTGCCTGGTGACCGGAGACGACGACCTTCTCGCCATCGAGGCGTTCGAGGGGATACCGATCATCAAGCCGAGAGCCTTCCTGACATTCGAACCCTTGTAGAGCAGCGGCTCGCCCCCGACATGACGATCGACGTTGTCGCTCAGGGATCGACCGGCCAGGGCTCTTCCCACCACTCGAGCTTACGGCGTCGCTCCAAGAGGGGATGATCCTGCCGCTGCAGCTCGAGCAGGATCCGGACCTTCTCCTTGATCGGGAGGCGCGCCTGCCGGCGGTGCCACTCCTCCTTGGCGCGGAAGAGGTCCGCGACCCGGTCCCCGCGGGAGCTTGGTCTGTCACGCATCGTGGCTCCAGGGCCCCGGGATCCCGTGGCGTTGCATGATCTGGTCGAGAAGAGTGCGGTCGATGTCCGCTGTCTCGAAGAGCTGGTGCGCCCGCTCCCGCCGCTTGCCGCCGCCGGCCTGAAGCGCGAGTGCGATCAAATGCTCGGGTGGGCACACCCGCACCGCCACGTCGTCGTAGTCGTGATCTCGGGCTGCCGCGATCGCCTCCGCCACGAGGTCGTTGTACGCCGGAATGAGCTGCACCGGCACGCCGTGGATCAGCACGTGCTCAGCGTGCGCCTCGAAGCCGCGTGCGCGCAACCAAGCGTAGACCGGTGTCAGCGTGACGATCGGCCGGTCGGATGGCGGCAGGATCACGAACACGTCGAGGTCGTAGGTCCGCGTCGGCTCCGCATAGAACAGGACCGCCATCGCGCCGCCGAGCGCGTAATTCTCGATGATTCCTTCCGACCTCATGTCGTTGAGGACCCGGAATACGTCGGGAAGCGATGCCACGCGTCATGCCTTCCGCTCGGCGAAGTCCCCTCTATTACCTGGGAACGACTGCCGAGAGCTCCATTCTATCTGAGGAGCAGCCCACGACAGGGAGGATCTC
>PQAJ01000212.1 GCA_003105185.1 Holophagae bacterium | reverse complement strand
GGCTCCTCGCTCAGGGCAGGCCCCAGCGCTGGGAGTCGAAGGGTTCCCGAGCCCCGGTCCGCGTCCCGCGTCGCGTCGGAGGGGCCTTCGACTCGGCCGCTGCGCGGCCTCGCTCAGGACGACGGACGGAGACGGGCAGGGCGGTCGAACCTAACCCAGAGCTCCCAGCTCCTTCAGCTCGACTTCCAGCCTCTCGACCAGCGCCGCCATCTCGGCCACCAGCGCTTCGACCGGCTCGGCGGTTTCCAGGTCGACTCCGGCTCGCTTGAGCTGCGCGATCGGGTGGTCGTTGCCGCCGGCGCACAGCAGAGCGAGGTAGCGCTCGATGGCCGCGCCCCGCTCATCCTGCGGCCCCTCGGTCATCCGGCGGTGGAGCAGGCTCGCGGCCGCCTTGCTGGTGGCGTACTGGTAGACGTAGTAGGGCGAACCGTGGAAGTGCGGGATGCGCGCCCAGGTGTTGCGGTCCTGCTGGATGTCATCGAGGCTCGAGCCGAACATGGCCTCCAGCGACGCCAGGTACAGCCGCTGCAGCGCCTCCGCCGTAACCGGCTCGCCGCGCTCGACCAGCCGATGGGCCTCGAGCTCGAAGTCGGCGAACATCGCCTGCCGGTAGAAGCTGGCCGCGATGTCGTCGATCGCGTGCTGGAGCAGGGCGACGCGCCGCGCGGGATCGGTCTCCCGCCGCAGCAGCAGCTCGAGGAAGAGGCTCTCGTTGGTCATGCTCGCGACCTCGGCCACGAAGATGGTGTAGCTCGCGGTGGCGAAGGGCTGGTGCGAGTGCGACAGCTCGGTGTGCATGGTGTGGCCCATCTCGTGGGCCACGGTGAAGGCGTCGTTCAGGGTGTCGGCGTGGTTGAGCAGCATGTAGGGATGGACGCCGTAGACGCCGGCCGAAAAGGCCCCCGACCGCTTGCCCTCGTTCTCGTAGACGTCAATCCAGCGCTCGGCGAAAGCGCGCTCCACGGTCCGCCGGTAGTCGTCGCCGAATAGCTCGACCGACTCGGCGATCAGCGGCGGCACCTCGTCGTAGGGGACCTGCCAGTCCACGTCGACCAGCGGCAGATAGGCGTCGAAGGAGTGGTAGCGCTCGAGCCCCAGGGTGCGTCGGCGCAGCCGGTGGTAGCGGCGCAGCGGCTCGGAACCCGCCTTGGCGGCGGCGAGCAGCCGCTCGACGACCTCGACCGGGATGTTGTTCTCGTCGAGGCTCGCGGCCAGCGTCGTCCGGTACTTCCGGGCCTGCGCCACGAACCAGTCGGCCTGGAGGACGCCGTTGTAGATCGCCGCGTGGGTGTTGGGGCGCGAGTTGTAGACCGTGTAGTGGGCGTCATAGAGCGCCCTGCGGTCGCGCTGGTCACGCAGGGTGTGGAGGCCGTGCGTGAAGGCCGCGTGGCTCGCCACCACGGTCGAGCCATCGGACAGCGTGACCTCGGGGAAGTCGACATCGGCGTCGGCAAGCATCGAGTAGGTGTGGGCCGGGCTGGCGCCGAGCGGCCCCGCGAAGGCCAGCAGGCGCTCGCCGTCCTCGTCGAGCACGTGCTGCTGCTGGCGGTAGGCCTCCTCGATCGGAAACCGGTAGGGCGCGAGCTCGGGCGTGCCGTCGAGCCAGCGCGCCATCGTCTCGTGGGGGATCGCGAGCAGCTCGGGCGTGTACCAGGCCGAGGCCTGGCGGAAGCGCGCGAGCGCGATCCGCACCTCCTCGAGCCGCGCCTGGACGGCGTTGTCGCGGGTGTCCTGGGACTGCATCAGGCCGGGGTACTGGTACACCCGGTAGACCAGCTGGCCGAGCTCGTCCGACAGGCGGCAGGCGGCGAGCAGCCACTCCGGGCCCTGCGCCAGGGTGCCGCGGAAGCCCTGGTACCGCTCCATCAGGGCGGCGACCTCGTCCATCGCCTTCCGCCAGGCGTCCCAGCCGGCGAAGATGTGGCCGAGGTCCCAGGTGAAGCGCTCCGCGATCCGGGCGCGGTCGCGGGTCGGCGGCCGCGCGGTAGCGCCTCGAGCTGGGGTTGCGGTTTCGCTCATGTCGTCCCCTTCCGGCACCGGAGAACCGTACCCGAACCGCCACTGTTCCTCAATCGGCGCAGCTCCTCGGGAACCGGAACGGGAACGACATCCGGGCGTTGTGGGGTAGCCATCCTGGCTGCCCGCGATGCGGAAGGGGATCCGGCTGCGCTTGCAGCTTCCGGCTTCGTTTGCAGCTTCGCCGTGACGAGTCGCCGTGACGAGAGCGGGCGCGGGCGCGGAAGCGGAAGCGGGCGCGGAAGGCCGCCCCTATCGCCTACCACCTATCACCTTCTCAAGGAACGGTCACGCTCCACGCCCCGGTGTCGCCCGACTCGAAGCCATCGCTGAACACGCCCGCGCCGACGCCGACCGACACCGGGCGCGTCCGCATCCGCGGTCCCTCCGGGTAGCCGGCGGTCAGGGTCACCTCGTAGACTCCCTCGGCGCCGAAGGCGTGGGATGGGTTCTGCTCGGTCGAGCTGCCGCCGTCGCCGAAGTCCCACGACCAGCCGGCGACCGGACCGCTCGACCGGTCGGTGAACAGCACCGGCTCGCCGACCGTCGGCGTTGGCGGATCAAACTCGAAGTCGGCGACGTGCTCGGCGCCGGCCACCGTGAGGTCGTCGAGGTACCAGCCGAGCTCCTCGATCGAATAGTCGGAGGCGAAGTGCCAGCGCAGGTCGACCGTCTGCCCGGCCCACGCCGAGAGATCGAAGGACACCTCCTGCCAGCTGCCCGATGAGCCGGTGAAGCCGGGCTGGCCGAGGGCGCTGACGTCGCTCGAGGGATAGCCGCCCTCCGGAGTGACCAGGGTGTAGGAGCCGGAGCCGCTCGGACGGACGCTGAGGTTGCCACCGTCATAGCCGCTCTCGAAGGCGTACCAGTGCCAGAAGCTGATCCGGCCGCCGCCGCTGACCGGCACCGC
>PQAJ01000211.1:323-3058 GCA_003105185.1 Holophagae bacterium | reverse complement strand
GTGAGGTTCGCCGGCCGGGCGCCGCAGGCCCGCTGGGTCGGCTCGGTGGTGTCCAGGAAGGCCTCGAGGATCACCTGGGTGTGGTACGGGCACGGCGGCAGCGCGCCTTCGCCGGTGGCGTAGTCGACCGGCGTGAAGACGATCCCCGGCGGGATCGGGAACGTTTCGGTGCGGGCGCTGTCATCGACGGTTTCCAGGTAGGCATTCATGAACTCGTTCCACAGCGGCTGCGCGGCCACGGCGCCGGTCATCTTGCGGCCGATCGGCGCCTTGACGTCCCTGCCGACCCAGACCCCGACCGTGATCCGCGGCGTGAACCCGACGAACCAGGCGTCCGTGTAGCGGTCGGTAGTTCCGGTCTTTCCGGCCAGGTTGGCCTGGATCGACGCGGCCGACACGCCGGTGCCGCGGTCGATCACGCCCTCGAGCACGCTCAGGGCGAGGTAGGCGGCGGGCGCCGAGATCGCACGCTGGCTGCGTGGGAAGAACTTCTCCACCGGCCGCCCGTCCCGGTCGTAAACCGCGGTGATCGCGTAGGGCTCCGGAACATCCCCGAGGTTGGCGATCCCGGCGTAGGCGCGGACCAGGTCGATCAGCCGTACTTCCATGGCGCCGAGGGCGAGCGACGGGAAGGGATGCAGCTCGGTGCCGATGCCGAAGCGCTTGGCCATGTCGACCACCGCGTCGCCGCCGACCAGTTGCTGGAGCTTGACCGCTGAGGCATTGAAGCTGTGCTCGAGGGCGCGGCGCAGGGTGGTGATGCCGTAGTACTTGTTGTAGTAGTTCCTCGGGCAGTAGGTGAGCTCGCCCTTCTCGTCGGGGAGCAGGAAGGGCGCGTCGAAGATCGTGTCGGCCGGCGTGAACCCCTGCTCGAAGGCCGTGAGGTAGACGATCGGCTTGAAGGCGGAGCCGCACTGCAGGGTCGACTGCATCGCGCGGTTGAACTCCGAGCGCTCGAAGTCGAAGCCTCCGACCATGGCGAGGATCGCCCCGGTGCTGTTGTCGATGGCGACGAGCGCGCCCTCGACCTTCGGCTCTTGGAGGAGCTCGACCGGGATCGGCGCCGTCGCGTCGATGGGGAGCACGTCCGGCAGGCCGACCAGCACGAGGTCCCCAGGCCGGAGGATCCGGCTCAGGGAGCCGGTGCGGGTCCAGGCGGCCCCGTCGAGTGACAGGGTCGCGTTGTGGCTCGCGAACCGCAGGGTCGCCTGGCCGGTCGTCACCTGCCGGACCACCGCGCGGACGATGGCGGCCGGCTGGAGCACGAGGTGGTTCCACGACGGGTCCTGATAGGCGTCGGGTGACTGGGCGAGGCCCTCATCCAGGACGTTCGGCGGCCGCCGGAACCCGAGCCACTGCCTCTCGAGGTCGATCAGGCCGCGGCGCACGACGCGCTCGGCGATGGCCTGCAGCTGCGGGTCCATGGTCACGTGYACCCGGAGCCCGCCGGTGTACAGCTCGCTGGTGCCGTACAGCTCCTCGACCTGCTTGCGCACCGTCTCGAGGAAGTACGCGCCGTTCGAGATGTACTCGCGGTGGAAGCCGACTCCGAGCGGCGCTGCGACCGCGGCGTCGTGCTCCGGCCGCTCGATGAAGTGGAGATCGAGCATCCGGTCGAGCACCTTGTTGCGGCGCTGCAGTGCGGCCTCGGGGCGGCTGTAGGGGTTGTAGCGGTTGTTGGCGCTCGGGATGATGCCGGCGATCAGGGCCGCCTCCGGCAGCGTGAGCTGGAGCGCCGGCTTGTCGAAGTACAGCCGCGCCGCCGCCTCGACGCCGTAGGCGCCGTGCCCGAAGAAGATCTGATTGGCGTACAGGGTCAGGATCTGGTCCTTGGTGTAGCGCTTCTCGATGTCGATGGCGAGCAGCGCCTCCTTGATCTTCCGCTGTAGGGTGTTCTCCCGCTTCAGGAACAGGTTGAGGGCGAGCTGCTGGGTGAGCGTCGAGCCGCCCTGCGTGATGAGGCGGTCGCGGCCGGTCACCACGTTGCGCAGGGTGACCGCGGCCGCGCGGGCGATCGCCTTGGGGTCGACCCCACCGTGCTGGAAGAACTCGGCGTCCTCGATGGCGACGATGGCGAGCTTCAAGTGCTCAGGTATCTGGTCGGCGCTGAGCTCGATCCGCTGCTCGGTGGCGTACGACGCCAGCGTCGCACCGTCCGGGCCGATGATCTCGGTGGTCGTCGCGGGGCGGAAGTCGGCGAGCTGGTCAACCTGCGGGAGGTGGACGAACTGGGCGAGGACCCAGCCCGAGACCGCGCCGATCACGACCCCGGCCGCGGCCACGATCGCGATCGTCTTGAAGACCGGCTTTCTCAGGTCGATCGCCGCCACGTCGACAGGGTAGCAGACGGGGTGTGGCCGGTCGGCGGCGCGATCGTGGCAGTCATGAGGCAGTGGAGCCGCCGGCGCTGAGGGCGGTTCTGGGCGCTCGCGCTCGGCTCAGCTCGCGGCCACTGCAGCACCTCAGGGGACCACGCTCCAGCCCTCGGTGTCGCCGCTTTCGAACCCGCTCTCGAAGATCAGCAACCCGGGCGTCGGGGTCGGGGTGGGTGAGGGTGTGTTGGTCGGTGTCGGAGGTGGTGGAGTGGGTGTCGGCGTCGGGGTTGGGGGCGCCGGTGTCGGGGTTTCGGTCGGCGTGGGCGTCTCGATGGGCGTGGCGGTGGGCGGGACCGGGGTTGCTGTCCACGTCGGGGTAGGAGTTTCCGTCGGGGTGGGGGTCGGTGGCGCCGGTGTCGG
>PQAJ01000211.1:0-195 GCA_003105185.1 Holophagae bacterium | reverse complement strand
GTGTGTGGCCGTGGCCGTCGGCGGTGGGGTGGCGGTCCAGGTCGGAGTGGGGGTAACGGTTGGCGTGCTGGTGGGGGGCAGTGGGGTGGCGGTCGCTGACGGCGTGGGAGTGGGCGGCGGCGGAGTTGCAGTCCAGGTGGGAGTCTGAGCGGCCGTGGCCGTGGGGGTGCGGGTCGGCGTGCGCGTCCGGGTCGG
>PQAJ01000210.1 GCA_003105185.1 Holophagae bacterium | reverse complement strand
CCAACCGCGAGCACTGGTTCGTCGTGACCGGGACGCCGGATGAGGCCTGCGTCGCCCGCGGCGATCTCGGCCGGGCGATTCGGTACCTGCCGGCGCGAGCGACCGCGGCCGGTTCGGTCGACGGACTGATCTTCGAGCGTGAACGAGGGGACACGACCCCGTGAGAAGGACGAGGAGGTGGTCATGAAGTGCACGAGGAACTTGCTGGTCGTTGCCACGCTGTTTTTCGCAGCAGCCGCCGCCTGGGCGATCGACATCGAGGGAACAGCGGTCGTGGTCCCGGTTGCGATGCACGGGCCCGGCGCCCTCGGCACGAGCTGGCGGACCGACCTGTGGATCAGCAACTGGACCATGGGCCGCCAGGAGGTGACGGCCACCCTCTACCGGACGGGTGGCGAGCCGGTGACGACGACCTTCGACGTCGGGAGCGGTGACACCGTCGAGCTCCGGGACGTGGTGCTGTCGACCTTCGGGCTCGCCAATGCCAAGGGCATGATCCTGCTCACCGTCGACACCCCGTCCGGGTTCCAGGCGACGGCGCGGATCTACAACGTCGGCAACCCGATGGGGGAGTTCGGCCAGTTCGTGCCGGGGATCGCGATCGCGCGGCTCGAGCAGCAGGCGTTCGTGGCCGGGCTCGCCGGGGTCGACGGCAACCGCGCCAATTTCGGCATCGCCAATCCGAACGACCTCGACGTGGATGTGACCGTCTACGTCCTCGACAGCCACGGGGACCTGCTGCACACCGAGGAAATGATGGTCGGCGCCACGAGCGTGGTCCAGGTCAACGACCTGTTTGCCGCACTCGGCGTCCCGCCGCAGCGGGGGCTCCAGCTCGACATGCACACGGCCGGCGGCATGCCGATCTACGGCTACGCGTCGGTGGTGCGCAACGACACCGGCGACGCGATCTTCATCTTCGGCACGAGCCCGAACAACTGACCGGCGTCGAGCACGGAGCGGCGGACCGGCGGCGAATCAGCCGAGACGACGATCGCCGGTCGGAATCGGCTCGACCGGAGGTGGTGACCGAGCGGCGGCTCGGGACGGCGCGTCGGCGGCCGCCGATGCGGCGTGAGTCCCCGGCTCAGCTCCCCGAGCCGTGGGAGGACAGCGACCAGTCGCGAAGCGTTGCCTTGGCGGCCTCGCTCAGCCGGGCCTCCGGGTGGGCGAGCCGGTACATCAGCAGCGGCATCTCGCCGCCCTCGACCTCCTCCCACATGTCCTCGGCGAGCGTCGCCTGGCGCTTCGCGTCGTAGGTGCCCCACTGCGAGAAGTTGAGGTGGCTGCGCCCTTCCTCGACGTCGTGCGCGACCAGCCACGAGACCGGCGCGACGCGGCTGTACAACGGCCATGTCGTCTCGTGGGAGTGGCAGTCGTAGCACGAGGTCTTGATCACGGCTCGCACCTGCGCCGGTCCGTCGAAGTCGGCGATCACCGGCGGGTTCGTGCGATCGACAGGCACGAGCTGGATCGCGATGAGGATGACGACGAGGGCACCAACGAGGATGAGGATCTTCCGTCGCATACCGACCTTCCCTGCCCGGAGTGCTGACACGCCCCTACCGGCCGCCGCCCATTATCCCGCAGATTCGGCCGATCGCTCGTCCGCGTCTCGACGCCGGATCACCGTTCCCGCTCGACATGCCAGATCCGGCTCTCCAGCGGCGGCCGCGGCAGGCCTTCGAGGACCGCGAGCGAGCGCTCCAGCGCCTCGGCCGGCAGCGGGTAGTTCTCGAGCTGGCCCGCGAAGTAGGCCTGATAGCCGGCGAGGTCCATCAGGCCATGGCCGCTGTAGTTGAAGAGGATAACGGTCTCGCGGCCTTCCTCCTTGGCCCTGCGCGCCTCGGCAATGGCGGCGGCGATGGCGTGGCTGGTCTCGGGCGCCGGGATCAGGCCCTCGGTCCGCGCGAACAGCACTGCCGCCTCGTAGCACTCGAGCTGCTGCTGGGCGCGCGGGGAGAGCAGCCCCTGCTGCACGCCGGCGCTCACCAGTGGGGCGATCCCGTGGTAGCGCAGCCCCCCGGCGTGAATCGACGGCGGGATGAAGGCGTGCCCGAGCGAGTGCATGGGGAGCAGCGGCGTCATGCGGGCGGTGTCGCCGTGGTCGTAGGCGTAGGGCGCCCGGGTCATCGTCGGGCACGCCTCGGGCTCGACCGGGATGATCTCGATCTGGGCGCCCTGGATCTTGTCAGCAACGAACGGGAAGGCGAGCCCGGCGAAGTTGCTGCCGCCGCCGGCGCAGCCGATCACCACGTCGGGGCGGTCGATGCCGGCAAGCTTGAGCTGCTTCTTCGCCTCCAGACCGATGATCGTCTGGTGCAGCATGACGTGATTGAGCACGCTGCCGAGCGAGTAGCGGGTCGTCCCCGAGGCGTCGCTGACTGCGGCCTCGATGGCCTCGCTGATGGCGATGCCGAGGCTGCCGGGAGTGTCCGGGTCCTGCTCCAGGATCGTCCTCCCGGCCTGGGTCTCGATCGATGGCGACGCCACGCAGCGCGCGCCCCAGGTCTCCATCATGGTCTTGCGGAACGGCTTCTGCTCGAAGCTGACCCGCACCATCCAGACGTCGACCTGGATCCCGAGCAGCTGGCCGGCGTAGGCGAGCGCACTGCCCCACTGCCCGGCGCCGGTCTCGGTGGTCAGGCGCTTGATGCCGAACTGCTTGTTGTACCAGGCCTGCGCAACCGCGGTGTTGGGCTTGTGGCTGCCCGGCGGCGACACGCTCTCGTCCTTGTAGAAGATCTTGGCCGGGGTGCCGAGATATTGCTCGAGGGCGTAGGCGCGGCGCAGCGGCGTCGGCCGCCAGCGGGCGAGGAGCTCGAGCACGCCGTCCGGGATGTCGACCCAGCGGTCCGTCGTCATCTCCTGCTCGACGAGGTTCATCGGAAACACGGCGGCGAGCGCGTCGGGGCCGACCGGCTGTCCGTCCGGTCCGAGCGGCGGCGGCGGTGGCTCGGGCAAATCGGCGGCCAGGTTGTACCACTGGCGGGGCATGTCCTCGAACGGCAGCAAGATCTTCGGATCGCGCACTGGTTTCGTCCTTCCCGGGGAGCCTGCAGGCTCGGCCTCGACGTAGAGACGAGGTCGCAATATCTATGCATCCTACCACGAGGGCAGGGGGGGTGTGCCCGCGCCGGGGCGGCCCGGCCGCTCAAGTCGGTCCGACGTCGCTTGCGTGGCGCCGGCGTTCGCGCTACCTTCCGGGGATGCTCGGTCTCGGAGATCGCTCCTGGCCGCTCGTCGCCACCTGCACCCGCGGGCTCGAAGAGGTGCTCGCGGACGAGCTGCGCGCGCTCGGCGCGTCGGCGGTGGCCGTGGGCCGCGGCATGGTGTCGTTCTCGGGCGGCCGCGACACCGTGATCGACGCCAACCTCAAGCTGCGTTCGGCGATGCGGGTGCTGGTGTCGCTGGTCCGCGGCCAGGTCGGCGACCGCGGCGGCCTCTACGACCTTGCCGCCTCGGTGCCGTGGGAGGAAGCCCTCAGCGAGCACCAGACCTTCTCGGTCGAGGTCGCGGGCCGGGCGCGGGCCTTCCGCGACGCGTCGTTCGCCGCCCGGGTCGTCAAGGACGCGGTCGTTGACCGGCTGCGCCGGGTGCACGGCGCGCGGCCCGACGTCGACCGCGACGCCCCTGACATCCGGCTCCACCTCCACCTCTCGGATGGCGCCTCCAGCCTGGCTGTCGACAGCTCGGGAGAGCCGCTGTCCCAGCGCGGTTACCGGCCGCGGGGTGGGCCGGCGCCGCTCAATGAGTCGCTCGCCGCCGGCATCCTGCTGCTCGCCGGCTACGACGGGACCCAGCCGCTCATCGACCCGATGTGCGGCACCGGCACCTTCGCGGTCGAGGCGGCGTTGATCGCCACCCGCACCCCGCCGTCGCTGCTGCGCGAGTTCGCCTTCGAGCGCTGGCCGGGCCACGACCGCGAGCGCCACCAGGAGACCATCCGGCGCCTCGCCCACGTGCGCCGCGATGCGCCGGCGCCGATCGTCGCCCGCGACCGCGACGAGCGCGCGGTGCAGGCGACCCGCCGCAACCTCAAGGCAGCCGGCATGGACCGGTGGGCCGAGGTCGGGCCCGGCGACGTGCGCGAGCTCGAGCTGCCGTGGGGCGAGGGCGGCATGGTGGTGATGAACCCGCCCTACGGCAAGCGCGTGGGCGACGTCAAGAAGCTCGGCGGCCTCTATCGCAAGATCGGCGACGCGCTCAAGCAGCGCGCGCCCGGCGCGACGGCATGGATCCTGGTCGGCGACCGCGAGCTCGCCAAGCAGATCGGCCTCAAGCCGGCGCGGCGGATCCCGCTGTTCAACGGTCCGATCGAATGCCGCCTGCTGTGCTTCGAGCTCTACGAAGGGGCGAGGGACTAGGGGCTAGCCCCTGACTCAAGGCACCG
>PQAJ01000209.1 GCA_003105185.1 Holophagae bacterium | reverse complement strand
TTCGACGACCTGCTGCTCAACTGGCTGCTGCTGCTGACCCGGCAGCCGGCGGCGCGCCGTGAGCTGGTGGAGCGGTTCGAGCACATCCTGGTCGACGAGTACCAGGACACCAACCGCCTGCAGGCCGACATCGTTGACGGGATGCTCGGCCCGGCCAAGAACGTGATGGTGGTCGGCGACGATGCCCAGTCGATCTATGGCTTCCGGGGCGCGGAGTTCGCGAACATCATCGGCTTCCCGGAGCGCCACCCGGAGTGCGAGATCTTCCGACTGGAGACCAACTACCGGTCGACACCGTCGGTCTTGCGCCTGGCCAACGCTTCGATCAGTCACAACCATCACCAGTTCGCGAAGGAGCTGCGGGCGGTGCGGCCGGAGGGCGAACTGCCGGCCCTGGTGTCAGTGCCGTCGCCCGAGGGCCAGGCGAGCTGGGTCGCCGACCGGCTGCTCGCACTGCGCGAGGAGGGATTCGACCTCGAGGACATGGCGGTCCTCTACCGCAACCACGCCCACTCCCTGGACCTCCAGGTCGAGCTGACTCGGCGCAACATCCCGTATCGGGTCCGCTCGGGGCTGCGCTTCTTCGAGCAGCGGCACATCAAGGACGTCCTCGCCCACCTGCGCTTCGTCGACAACCCGCGGGACGAGATGGCCTTCGTCCGGCTGACCAAGCTGCGGCCGGGGTTCGGACCGCGGTTGGCCGGCCGGCTGTGGCAGCTCGTAGCCGGGGCCGAGGCGCTGCGCCGGATCTGTGGTCTCGACAGCGCCGCGGTCGGCCTGCGGGGCGCCGCGCGCACCGCCTTTGCCGAGCTCCAGCTGCTCCTCGACGACCTCCAGGCGCCCGCGATGGCGGCGCAGCCGGGCGAGGCGCTGCGGCTGGTCGTCGAGCGCTTCTACCGCCAGTGGGCCCGCGACAACCTGGAGAACGCCGGCTCTCGGATCGAGGACCTCGAGCAGCTGGCGCTGTTCGCCGACGGCCACCCCGACCTCAACACCTTCCTGGCCGAGGTCACCCTGCTCAACGACCTGTCCGGCGAGGACGCGATCGGCGGCCGCGACGACGAGATGGTGACCCTGTCGACCACCCACCAGGCCAAGGGCCTCGAGTGGCGGGCAGTCTTCATCATCTGGCTCTCCGAGGGGAGGTTCCCGACCGTCCGCGCCGAGGACGAGGAGGAGGAGCGCCGGCTCTTCTATGTGGCCGCGACCCGCGCGAGGGACCTGCTCTTCCTGGTCAGCCCGCGAATCGCTCGCGACCGGTATCGGGTCGACGTCGTGCTCGACCCGTCGCGTTTCCTCACCGAGCTGCCGAGTGATGTCTACGAGCGCGTCACGGTTGCCGACCAGCGCCTGCCCGACGCCCTCGACGCCCTTCCCACCGGCGCCCGCTACCGCCTCCCCGCCTTCCTCGAGGGGCCCAAAGACGGCGAGGACGACGAGGAGACGAACTAGGCAGGCCCGTGCCCCTGCCCGTCTCCGTGCCCGTACCCGAATTCACCTCTCGGTCCGAGAACGCCCCCGTCGGAGACGGAGACGGGCACGGAGACGGAGGCGGACGTATCCTGGGACGGGAACGAGAGCACCTGCCGGACCGAGCCGCCGTACCACGACCCCTTGACACCCTGAAACCTAATTATTAGAATATGCTTGAATGGTTATTGAGTAATCGTTCACGCAAGGAGAACCCGATGAGCGTCATGAGCCTGACCACCGACAACCTCGAGGCCGCGATCACGGGCAACGGCACCGTCATCATCGACTTTTGGGCCGCCTGGTGCGGGCCCTGCCGGGCCTTCAAGCCGATCTTCGAGGCCGCGGCCGAGAAGCACCCCGACGTCGCGTTCGTGTCGTGCAACACCGAGGAGCAGCCCGAGCTCGCAGCGATGTTCCAGATCCGCTCGATCCCCACCCTGGTCGTGTTCCGGGACGGCATCCCGGTCTTTGGCCAGCCCGGCATGCTCCCGGCCGCGGCGCTCGATGAGTTGCTGCAGAAGGTCCGCGAGCTCGACATGGACGACGTGCGCAGGAAGGTGGCCGCTCAGGAGGCCGCCGCCGCCAGCGCCTGAAGGTCTGCCGGCACGACCACCGGCTTGCGTCATCCGAGGCGTCCGGCTAGCCTCGACGCCGGCGGATCGGGTGAGCGCTCTCACCACGGGGGGCAACCGCCGCGAGGTGACGATCGGTGACGGACGCCTTCTCCAGCCTGCCGACCAACCTGCGCGAGGCCCTGCGCCGCGCGGCGCTCGACTTCCCGCACCGCGGCATCGCCATCTTCGACAGCCGCGGCCGCTCCTGCGAGCGCCGCAGCTACGCCGAGCTCTTCGAGCTGGCGACCGACGCTGCGGCCCGCTTCGCCGGCCTCGGCGTGGGCCGCGACGAGCCGGTGCTGGTGGCCCTGCCGACATCGTGGGAGTGGATGGAGGCGTGGTTCGGCCTGGTGATGCGCGGCGCCTGGCCGGTGGCAAGCTCCGGCGCCGGAGCGATGGCCGCCGCCGAGGCCCAGTTCGAGAAGGTCGACAAGGTGATGGCGGCGATCGGCGCCCGCCAGGTCGTGGCGAGCGAGGCCTTTCAGGCCCAGGCCGGCGAGCACGGCTTCCGCTTCGCAGCCGGGGGCGTGATCACCAGCGAGCGGCTGCGCGGCGCGGCGCCAGCCACCCGCGGCGCCGCCGCCACGGGAGTCAGCGACGGCGGCGACGTCGCCTTCCTGCAGCTGACCAGCGGCTCGACCGGCCTGCCGCGGGCGGTCATGATCACCCACCAGGGCGCGATCCACAACCCGGTGGCGAGCGACGAGGCGATCGGGGCGCCATTCGGCGAGCCGATGCACCGCCTGGCCGAGTGCATGGTGTCGTGGTTGCCGCTCTACCACGACATGGGCCTGATCGGCTGCCTGATGCTGCCAATGCTGTGCGGCCTCGACAGCTGGCTGCTGCGGCCCGAGGCCTTCCTCGCCCGGCCGAGGCTGTGGCTGGAGCACCTCGGCAGCCACGGGGTGTCGTTCGCCCCGGCGCCGAACTTCGGCTACCAGCTCTGCGTCGAGCGGATCCCGGCCGACAAGCGGGAAGGCCTCGATCTCGGGGCGTGGCGGGCCGCTTTCACCGGGGCCGAGATGGTCCGCCCGGAGACCACCGGCGCGTTCTGCGCCGCGTTCGAGCCCCACGGCTTCCGTCCCGAATCGCTCCGGCCGTGCTACGGACTCGCCGAAGGCACGCTCGCGGTCACCTTTGACGTGAAGGGGTCGGGCGTGAGGACCCTGCCGGCGCCGGCCGGCGCCGATGCCGGCTTCGCCATGACCGACGTCGTGAGCAACGGGGTCCCAATCCGCGACACCAGCCTCCGGATGACCGCCCCGGATGGGAGCATTCTTCCCGAGGGCGCGATCGGCGAGGTCTGCATCAAGGGCCCGGGGGTGTTCCGCGGGTACTACCGCGACCCTGAGGCCACCGCCGCCACCCTGAAGAACGGCTGGTTCTCGACCGGCGACCTCGGCTTCCTGGCAGACGGCGAGCTCTACCTGACCGGGCGCACCAAGGACCTGCTCATCGTCCACGGCCACAACATCATGCCCGACGACATTGAACGGCTCGCCGACTCGGTGACCGGCGGCGGTGGCCTGCTGCGGTCAGCGGCCTTCTCGGTTGCGCGCGGCGCCGCGGGCGAGCAGGCGGTGGTCGTCGTCGAGACCGCGGACGGCAACCCCGAGCGGCTCGCGAAGATCGGCCGCGAGATCCGGGTCCGGATCGGCCGCACCATGGGCCTGCCCCTGGCTGACCTGGTGTTCGTGCGGCGCGGCCGCATCCCGCGCACGACCAGCGGCAAGATGCAGCGTGGTGAGTTGCGGCAGCACTATCTGAACGGTACTCTGGAGCGCCTGCACGACGGACCGACGGACGAAACGGCGCCGCACGACGCCGGCACGGAGCCCGGACCATGAACCTCAGGGAAACCACGTTGGCGGCCATCGCCAAGGTGAGCAAGGTCGACGTGGTCGGGATCCGCCCCGACATGGACCTGGTCGCCGACCTCGGCTTCGACTCGGCCAAGGCGCTCGAGCTGCTGGTCGAGCTCGAAGAAGCACTCGGCATCGAGATCAGCGACGAGCAGGCGGCTCGCCTCAACTCGGTCGGCGACATCCTGGCGATCGTGGACGGGATGTAGCAGTAGGCGTGCCCGTCTCCGTGTCCGTGCCCGAAACAACCTCACAGGTCCAGAACGCGCGCGCCGGAGACGGAGACCGACACGGGTACGGGGCCTGTGCCCGACGAGCTCGTAGCCTGTTATAGTCCCCGACCGGGAGCAGCGCGGCAGGAGATGCACGAGGACACCCGACAGCGACTGAACGGGCTGCTCAACCAGCTCCTCGTCGTCCTCGCCTTCAGCATCCCCGTCTACCGAAAGTGGACCTCGATCGCGGCCGCGCTGGTCATGATCCTGTGGCTCGCTGAGGGGCGATTCACGGACAAGCTCGCAGCCCTCAGGCGCCATCGCCTGACCCTGGCGATTCTGGCGTTCGTCGGCTTCGCGGCGCTCTCGCTGGCGTGGTCGGCGGACCCCGCGGCGGGCCTGCGCGACCTCACCAAGTATCGCTACCTGCTGCTGGTGCCGATTCTTGCCACCTCGCTGCGGGCCGACTTTCATCGCCGGGTCGAGAACGCCCTCCTGATCGGGACCGCTCTTTCCCTCGCGGTCTCGTACGCCGTCTTCGCGGGCCTCTTCCGGCTGCGCGACGCCTACCCCGGCAACCCCGCACCGAGCATGTCCCACCTCGACTACAGCATGGTCCTCGCGGTTGCCGGGCTGATCGCGCTCGCCCGGCTGCTCGAAGGCGGCGGACGGCCGGGCCAGCAGCTGGCCTGGGCCGCGCTCCTGGCCTTCGTGGTGGGCGGTCTGCTGATCAACATCGGCCGCTCCGGGCAGGTGGCGTTCGTGGGTGCGGCGCTGGTCGTGACTCCGGTCATCCTGGGTGAGCGATCGCGACGCGCGGCGGCCGCCGGGCTGATGGCCGTGGTCGTCCTGCTGGCCGGGGCCTACCTCGTTGTCGAGCCCTTCCGAGCCAGGGTCCTCGACGGCGTTCGGGAGCTCCAGGCGGCGGCAACACAGGGGCGCTACGACAGCAATCAGGGCAAGCGGGTGGCGGGCGCCATCGTGGCGCTCGACATGGTCCGCGAGCGGCCCCTACTCGGCACCGGGGTCGGCGGCACCATGGAGCGCTTCCGCGAGCTGCTGGCGGAGCGCCACCCGGAGCTGCAGGCGGTCGCCTCCTGGTTCCCCCACCTCCATAACCAGTACCTGCAGACCGTGACCGAGACCGGTCTGATCGGCCTCGCAACTCTGCTCGTGATGCTGGCGGTGCTCGCCCTCGGGCCGCACGCCACGCCCCACGCCCGCCATCTCGGCGTGCTGCTCGCGGTCGCCTATCTGCTCGGCTTCCTCGGCGACCCGTTTCTCCGCAAGCAGCTGCCGCTCGTGGCGTTCGCCATCGTCGCTGGGCTCGCGTTCGCGCCGGCGGCGGACGTGGTTGAGAAGACCGGCAGCTCAGCCGCCGACCCCGGCAATCCCTGACGGGTGATTGCCGGCGGGAGAGCCGGCCGGCGGCTCCCTGAGCGCCAGGCGCCGGTACTCGGCGCAGTCCTCGAGCAGGCTTTGCTTGCTGCCGACGCCGACCACCCGGCCGCCGCTGAGCACCACGATCCGCGAAGCGAGGTCGACCGTCGACAGGCGGTGCGCGATGATCAAGGTGATCTTGTCGCGAATGACGCTCTGCAGGGCGTCCTGGATGGCGGCCTCCGTCCGGTTGTCGAGCGCGCTCGTGGCCTCGTCCAGGATCAGGATGTCGGGGTTCTTGTAGAGCGCCCGGGCGATCGCCAGCCGCTGCCGCTGCCCCCCGGAGAGGTTGGTGCCGAACTCGTCGAGCACCGCATTGACGCCGCCGGACAGGTCGCTGACGAAGTCCCAGGCGCCGGCGCGCTCGAGGGCGCCGCGGACCCGGCCGAGGTCGATCTCGGACCCGTAGGCGACGTTGGCGGCGACGGTGTCGTTGAAGATGTAGACCCGCTGGGTGACGATCCCGATCCGCGAGCGCAGGTCCAGGAGGTCGAGCTCGCGGGTGTCGATGCCGTTGATCAGCACCTGCCCCGAGCTCGGGTCGTAGAGGCGCAGGACGAGGTTGACAAGTGAGGTCTTGCCGCCGCCGCTGTCCCCGACCAGCGCAACGGTCTCTCCGTGCTCGACCCGTAGCGACACACCACGCAGGGCCTCCACCTCCTGGTAGCTCAGTCCGACGTCGCGGAACTCCACCGACTCGACCGGACCGTCAAGTTGGCGGTCGCCGCTCGTGATCGACGGCGTGCGCTCCATCAGCGAGAAGATTCGCTCCGACGCCGCGACCGCGTCGAACATGCCGTTGTAGACCACCGACATCCGCTTGACTGGCGTGTAGATCATGAACAGCGCGGCCGCGAACGACATGAACTGGCCGGCGGTCAGCTGGTCCTCGATGACCTGGCGCCCGCCGAACCAGATCACCAGCGCCACCGCGATCGACCCGATGAACTCCATCACCGGGCTCGTCAGCTCGCGCGTGCGGACGCCCTTCATGTTGATCCGCCGGAACTCCAGCGTGTCGCGCTCGAAGCGCTCCATCTCGAAGGCCTCGGAGTGGTGGGCCTTGATGATCTCCACGCTGTTGAACATCTCCGACAGGCGGGCGGTGATGTCGGCGTCCTTCTCCTGCGAGCGATGGGCGAGCTTCTTGACGCGGCGCGCGATCAGCAGCAACGGGTAGGCGGCGGCCGGCAGCACGACGAGGCCATAGAAGGCGAGCGTGGGGCTCTGGTAGATCGCGACGCCGATCAAGCCCGCGACCACCAGGACCTCGCGGGCCATGACCGAAACCGACTGCGAGACGGCGTAGCGGATCCGGGCGATGTCGTTGGTCACCCTCGAGATCAGCTCGCCGCCGCGGAAGCCGAAGAAGAACGCCAGGTCGAGTCCGAGCACGTGGCCGAGCAGCCGGTTGCGGATCCTGCGCACGATGTCCTCGCCGATCCACGCCAACTGGTAGGTCTGCACATAACGCCCGACGCTCTGGATCAGATACAGGCTGACCACGAAGATCGGCAGCACCACGAGGGCGTGGCGGTCCTTGGCAATGAAGATCTTGTCGAGGACGTCGCGGATCAGGTAGGTGATGGCGGCGGTCGACGCCGCCACCAGGACCGCTCCGATGCCGGCCTGAACGAAGCGCGGGACGTAGTCCTTGAAGTAGGGGCCGAAGCGCCGGAAGAACTCTCTCACGGTCGTGGTCTCACGCTGACGAGCGTAGCAGGCGCGGGCACGGGATGGCCAGATCGGCCCGGGAGAGCATAGGGCATAGGCCCCCGTGCGTGCTCCTCGTACCGGGTCGGTCGGAAGCCCTCAGCCCGAGGCCGGCGCGGTCCGAACTCCTGGCTTCAGGGCGCGCCAGCCGGCTGGCCCTCCGACTGCTGGAGCCGGTGCAGTCCCTCCCAGGTCGTGTCCTCCTCGTCGAATGCCGGCAGCTTCGGCTCGATGCCGCGGGCCTGGTTGGCCTGCCAGCCCCACAGGATGGCGAACTTCATGTAGGTGCTGTAGGCCTGGAGCATGCAGAACACGAGGCCACGGGCGCCGTCGAGGAGGCCGAGCTGGAAGATGTAGGTTCGAATGAACCGCCACAGCGGGCGCAGGAAGACCTCGCTTGCGCGGCAGCGCACCCCGTCCCGCCAGCACTGGGCAGCGCCCCAGTAACCGTAGCGGGCGAGGCGGAAGGCGTACTCGTCGAAGCTGCGATCCACCATGTGGTGGTCGATGGCGTGCTTGAGGATCGGCGCCGGCCCCGAGGTGTGCAGCAGCGAGTGGACGCGGCGGTTCTCGTAGTAGGCGGTGCCCTTCCGGAACAGGCGCGCCACGCGATCGTGCTGCCAGCCCGAAAACCGGATGCGCTTGCCGAGGAAGAACACATTGCGGTTGATGGTGTAGGCGTCGTGATCGGGACCGCGCGCCAGCAGGGCCTCGATCTCCCGTTGCAGCTCGGGTGTGCAGCGCTCGTCGGCGTCGAGCAGGAAGACCCAGTCGTGCTGCACGTGCTGCAGCGCCCAGTTCTTCTGGGCTCCGGCACCGTAGTACGGGCGCTGGAAGAACCGGACCTTGTCATACGACCGGGCGATCTCCGGGGTGCGATCCGTCGAGAACGAGTCAACCAGCACGATCTCGTCGCACCAGCTCATCGACGCGATGCACTGACCGATATTGTGCTCCTCGTTGAACGAGGTGATGACTCCGGACAGCTGCGGCCGTTCCCGGTCGCCGCCGGAGGTCGCTGGAGCCTCGGTTTGGGGCGTCGTCATCGTCTCGCGTTCCCAGCACGATGGCGGGCCCGGCCCCGCCACGTCTCGATCCGCCGGAATGCTAGCACAGACCCTCTGAGGTCCGCGGATGCCCGAGTGCTGGTCCGCCTCTCGCCCCCGTATCTGAAGCCCCGTCTCCTGGTACCAGTTGCGGGAAGCTGGGCGAAATCCCAGAGGTCCTGAGCTATCCGGAGAGGGGTCGAGGGGAATGATGCAGGCGGCCACTCCACGCCACGTGCTGCTGGTCGGCGCCCCCAACGGCGGCGCCGAGCGGGTCGCTCCCCTCCTGCAACGCGCCGAGTTCGACGTCCACGCGGTCCGCCCATCCGAGATCATCCTCGACCTCGTCATGGGCACCCCGTTCGAGCTGCTGGTCGTGGGTTACCCGCTGCCCGAGATCGACTTCATCGAGTTGATTCGCGCGGTCCGGCTGCGTGAATCGGCCAGCCTCCACGCCGGCCTCGTGCTGCTGGCCAGGCCAGGCTTCCTGGAAGCGGCTCAGGCGCTGCTGCCGGTCGGCGCCAACCGCGCGGTCAGCCTGGGCTGGCCGGACTCGCGGATGTGGCGCGCGATCGACGATCTGGTCGACGTCGCCCCGCGGGCGCGGCTGCAATCGATGTTGGTCGCCGATGTCGAAGCCCCCGGGAACTACGACCGGTTCCTCTACGAGACGGTCAACGTGTCGCGCAGCGGCGTGCTGCTCCAGGGTGAGCAGCTGTTCGCGCCCGGCACGCCCTTCGAGTTCGCATTCCGCCTGCCCTCCGAGACGCAGCCTGTGGAGGGCCGAGCCGAGGTCGTCCGCCGGGCGAACGGCGGCCGCGAGCGGATGCGCGGGCTGGGGGCGCGGTTCCTGGCCCTGCACGACGACGGCGGGACCCGGGTGCAGCGCTACGTCGAAGACGGGGGCCAGGCCACCGTCCACCCAGGAGTCAGGCGATAGGGGCAAGGGCCTCTCGCTCGCGCTCCCGTACCGGTACCCGTTCCCGTTCCCAACTCCGGGCCCTCAGCGAATCAGCGCCAGCGACAGCCAGGGCCAGTAGGTGATCAGCAGCACGCAGACGAGCAGGATGGCGAGGAACGGCAGCGCCGCCCGGTAGAGCAGGACCACCGGCTTGTCGAAGCGGTAGCTGGCGATGAACAGGCTCATGCCGACAGGCGGCGTGCAGTAGCCGATCTGCATGTTGGAGAGGAAGATGATGCCGAGGTGGATCGGATCCACGCCGTAGCCGGCGGCGAGCGGCAGCAGCAGCGGCACCACGATCACCAGCGCCGAGAACACGTCGAGCAAGGTGCCGAGGATCAGCAGGAAGACGTTGAGCAGGATCAGAAAGGTCAGCTTGCTGGAGACGTGGGCGGTGACAGCCTCGAAGAGCTTGGTCGGCACCTGGGCATCGATCATCGAGTTGGTGGATGCCAGCGAGGCGCCGAGGATGATCAGGATCCCACCCACAAGCACCATCGAGTCACGCATGATCACCGGCAGGCGGCGCAGCGGGATCTCGCGGTAGATCAGCACCTCGACGACGAGCACGTAGACCGCGGTGACGGCGGCGGCCTCCGACACCGCGAACAGGCCGCTGTACACGCCACCGAGGACGATGACCGGCAGCGGCACCTCCCAGATCGCTGCGCGCAGCGAAGCGGCGGCCTCGCGGAGGTCGAAGGCCTTGCCTTCCCGGCTCCCGGCGGCCGAGCGATGGCCGACCCGGACGCACCACAGCGACAGCAGCACGAGCATCAAGATCCCCGGCAACAGGCCGGCGAGGAAGAGCCGGTCGATCGACTGCTTCGCGACGATGCCGTACAGGATCAGCGGCAGGGAGGGTGCAAACAGGAGCCCCAGGCTCCCTGAGGTCGTGATCAGCCCCAGGTTGAATTTCTCGGGGTAGCCGACCTGGTTGAGGGCGGGCAGCAGCAGCGCTCCCAGCGCCACGATCGTCACTCCGGAGGCTCCGGTGAAGGCCGTGAACAGCGCGCACGCGATCAGGGCGACCACCGCCAGCCCGCCCGGGAGCCATCCGAACAGGGCGTTGGAGGTCCTCACCAGGCGCTGGGGCGCGTTGCTCTCGCCGAGCAGGTAGCCCGCGAAGGTGAAGAGCGGGATCGCGAGCAGCACCGGCGTCTCGGCAATCCGAAAGATCTCCATCGGCACGACCATCGGATCGACACCGGAGCGCGCGAAGCCGAGCAGCGCGGCGGCGGCGATGACCGCGAACAGCGGCGCGCCGAGCACCGCGAGGATGACCAGCAGAAGGCCGGCCAGGATCACCGGGCGGCTCCTGCGGCGATGGCGTTGCGCCCGTGCGCTACGGCGTAGGCGAGGTATCTAAGCCCGATCACCCCGAAGGCCACGGGCAGCACCAGCTCACAGGCCCAAAGGGGCACCGAGGCGAAGATCGTGGTGCCCCCCGCCCGGTCCTCCAGCAGCAGCCGCGCGGAGTGCCATGCCAGCGCCAGCGACACCGCGGCGGTGAACAGGTCGGTGGCGACGCGGGCGGCGGCCTTCCAGCGCTCGGGAAGGAACCGCGACACTGCGTCCACCGAGATCTGCTTGTCGAACCGGGTGGCCACGACGGCGCCGATCATGCCGACCCACAGCACCATCACCCGCACCACCGGGTCGGCCCACAGCAGGCTGGTGTCAAACAGGTTGCGGAGCGCGATCTGCGCCGCCGCCAGCGCGACCAGCGCGGCCAGCAACGCGACCAGCAGGCCGTCCTCGACGAGCGCGAGCGCGCGCAGCAGGCGTGCCACGGTCGACGGGCGGTCACCGGCCATCGCTCAGCCGCCGCCGGCCGTCGGGCCGCGACCCGCGCGGTGCTCCTCGAGGACCTTTTGAATCTCATCGACCAGAGCGCGGTCATAGCGCTGCCGGCCTACGAGCGCTTGCGTCGCCTCGGCCGCAACGCTGCTCCAGCGGCTCAGCGTTTCCTCGTTCGGCTGGATGAAGGTCACGCCCTGCTGGATCAGCGCCCGCCGCGCCTGCTCGGTGTCCTCGCGAGCGCTGCGATCGAGCTCGGCCATGGCCGCTGTGAGCTCCTCACGCACGACGTCCCGGTCGGCCGGGGTCAGGCGCTCCATCGCCTGCTCGGCGATCACCAGCGTGCCGTAGACGTAGGTGACCGGCAGGTCAGTCACGTAGGTGGCCTTGGTGAACCACTGGAGCGCCACCGCCCCGACCAGCGGCGCGCCGACCGTGTCGACGAGCCCGGTCTGGAGGCCGGTGAGGACGTCGGAGATCGCCAGCGGCACCGGCGACAGTCTGGCCGCATCGGCGATCGCCTGGCCGATCGCATCGCCCTCCGGCATCCAGATCTTGCGGCCTTCGAGGTCAGCGAAGCTACCGACGGCCCGGGTCGACATCAGGTAGACGAAGCCGGTCTCGACGAAGCCGAACGCCTCGAATCCCTTGTCTGCCAACATGCCGAGCAGGCGTTTGTCGAACGCGGCCCTCACCGCGTTCACCTCTCCATAGTCGTGAAACAGCAGCGGCAGGTTATACAGCTCGATGTTCGGCTCGACGTCGGTCAGGCTGCCGATGAGGATGGCGCCGCCCTGGAGCTGGCCGATCCGCATCTTGCGCAGCACCGCCTGGTCAGTCCCCATCGTTCCGCCGGGGTAGAGCCGGATGCCGACTCGGCCGCCGGTTCGGGACGAGATCTCGTCGGCGGCGCGACGAGCCGCGGTCATCCACTTCGAGCCGTCCGGCGCGAGGGTCGCCACCTTGAGCTGGACCTGCTCTGCCGACGTCGTGGTCGCGGTGAGCAGGAGGGTCGCGAAGATGAAGGGCCGCAATCGTCGCATCAGTTCACTCCCCGAAGTACTCGCCAGAGGTCTCGAGCAGGCGCCGCGCCCGCTCCTGGGCGAGAGCGTTGCTCAAGGTGAGACCGGGCGCCTCCGGCGACGCCTCGAGAACCTCCCGGCACAGGCGATCGTGCAGCTCGCGATCGAAGGTCAGCCGGGCGTACTCGCTCGCCAACAAAACCTTGGCCATCAGGTTGCGCCCCCCGGACAGCTCGACCGCGCGCTCGAACTGTCGCCTCCCCTCCTCCGGCCGCCCACCCAACGCCGCCGGCAGGAGGGTCTCGAGGACGCCGAGGTACAGGTACGGCGCGCCGTCGCGGTAGGAGGGGTCGAGCTCGATGACGCGCCGGATCAGGGCGTCGACGCGCGCCTTGTCGGCCACCGCAGTCCAGTCGCTGCGGTTGGCGGAGATCCAGGTCGCCCAGGCCCCGGCGCAGGCGAACGCAGCGGGCACGTCCTTCACCTCGACGGTGCGAACCGCGGCCTCGAACTCGCCGTACGGGGCGCTCCAGGTGCCGCAGCTCGGCCGGTGCTGGCGGCACAGCCCGCGCCAGCCGTAGTCCCGTCCCGTGCGGGCGAGCCGCAACGCGCGCTCGGGGTCATCGACGAACGCGCCCGCATAGGTGGAGTACAGCTCGGCTCCCGCAGCCAGCAGCTCGGCGTTGTCGGGATCCTCCGCGATCATGCCGTCGAGCAGCACCAGGTAGGCCGGCGCGGCCTGGCGGACGGTCTCGGGATCGTTGTGGTCGGCCAGCGCGCCCGCGACGCTGTCGGCCATGCGGCCGGTGGTTGACGAAACGACCGCGGAGCACGCCCCGAGGACAAGCACCGCCCCCAGCGCGACGGCGCCCCGCACCGCCCGCGTCACGATCCTGCACCCTGCCAGTTCCACAGTCACGGCATACCTCAAGCTCGGGACCGGTTCAAGCTCGCGCGATGGCCCGGAGGCACCCTCGTTCACGATCGGTGGTCAGCGACTGCCGAAGCCCCCGCGCAGCGCACCCGCCGAGCCGCCGGTCCTGGAGATGGCCAACGAACGACCATCGCCGCCCGCCGTGTTGGTGATCACCGTCCGACCTTCGGCATCGCGCAGCATGCGAACCGGCGAGATCAACCGCCCGTCGGACAGCCGGAACGACTCCCCGGTGTACAACGCCAGGACCCGGGCAACATAATTCCTGGTCTCCTGAAAGGGCGGGATGCCCCGGTGTTGCTCCACGGCACCCTCGCCGGCGTTGTACGCCGCCAGCGCCAGCTGCAGGTTGCCCGAGTAGCGCTCGATCAGCCGGTCCAGCTCGCGGATGCCGCCGCGGACGTTCTGCTCAGGGTCGAACGGGTCGTCCACGTCCAGCCGCCGCGCGGTGTCCGGCATCAGCTGCATCAGGCCGAGCGCACCCTTGTGGCTGACCGCACTCGGGTTGTAGCCCGACTCGACCCTGACGACCGAGTCCACCAGCTTGGGGTCGAGGCCCTCCTCCGTGCTCAGGCGATGCACTAGCTCGCGGAGGTCTCCCGAGCGTGCGTGGGCCTGATCGGGCTGCCGCAACGCCTCGGCCGGAGCCCCTGCTGCCGCAACGACAGCGGACACGGCCGAGGCGACAACAGCCGCCGCAATGACGACGAAGCGGACACCCATCCCCTGTATTATGCCAAATCGTACGGTGGAGGTGCAGGTGGACCCGGTGAGGGCCGACACGCGCAGCCAGCCATTCGTGTCCAGGATGCGCGCCGCCGGGCTGCCGGAGGCGGCAGTCGCTGGCTTCTGTCTCCACCTGACCCGCTACCTCGGCGGGAGCCAGGCCACCTTGGGCGAAGACGATATCCGGCCGGTGGTCGGGCTCTCGGACGCCGGAACCCTCGCTGGCTTCGCGGCGGCCGGCCGGACCGCGTTCCGGCGGGTGGCGGTGATCAAGCTCAACGGCGGCCTCGGCACCGGCATGGGCCTCGAGGGCGCCAAGTCGCTGCTCGAGGTCCGCGAGGGCATGAGCTTCCTCGACCTCATCGCGCGCCAGGTCCTGAGCCTGCGCGAGCGCTCGGGCGCCCCGGTCCCACTGGTCCTCATGAACAGCTTCCGCACCGCGGCCGACAGCGACGCCTCGCTCGCGCGGTACCCGGAGCTCGCGATTGACGGGCTGCCGCTTTCCTTCCTCCAGCACCGGATCCCCAAGGTCATGGCAGCTGACGCACAGCCGGCCAGCTGGCCCGCCGACCCGGAGCTCGAGTGGTGCCCGCCGGGGCACGGCGACCTCTATCCGGCGATCGCCACCTCGGGCGCCCTCGACCTGTTGCTCGGGCGCGGCTTCGAGTGGGCCTTCGTGTCCAACGCCGACAACCTCGGCGCGGTCCTCGACCCCGCGATTCTCGGCTACGTCGCCGAACGGGGCCTCGCGTTCCTGATGGAGGTCGCGGATCGCACCCTCGCCGACCGCAAAGGCGGCCACCTGTGCCGCCTCCTCGACGGCCGGCTCGCGCTGCGCGAGGCCGCCCAGTGCCCGCCGGACGAGGCCGCCGACTTCCAGGACGTCAAACGCCACCGCTACTTCAACTCCAACAACCTCTGGCTCCACCTCCCGTCGCTGCGCCGGACGCTCGATGAGAACGGGGGCGTCATCCCGCTGCCCACCATCATCAACCGCAAGACTCTCGACCCGCGCGACCCGTCGTCGCCCGCCGTGGTGCAGCTCGAGTCCGCCATGGGCTCCGCGATCTCGCTGTTCTCACCGAGCGAGGCGATCCGCGTACCCCGGCGGCGCTTCTCCCCGGTGAAGAACACCAACGACCTGCTGGCGGTGCGCTCGGACGCTTACCGCCTCCTTGCCGACGGGCGGATCGTGCTCGACGAAGCGCGCAGCCTGCCCCCGGTGGTGTCCCTCGACGCCCGCTTCTACACCAGGATTGACGACTTCGAACGGCGTTTCCCCGACGGGCCGCCGTCGCTGATCGGCTGCGATGCCCTGACCGTGGAGGGCGACGTCAGCTTCGGCCGCGGCGTGGCGCTGCGCGGCACCGTCCACATCCGCGCCGGCGGCGGGCCCGCGGCGATCGCGGACCATCGCCAGCTCGAAGGCGCAGTCCGACTGTGACCGCGTCGGCTCGGGGAGATTGCGTAGAATGGGATCTGTCCGACGGCAAGGAGCACCCATGACCGATGAGCGCAAGTCCCTGCCCGAGAACGCCTACCGCGAGCTGAAGCCGGGCGAGACCTACACCCCGGTGTTTCCCGAGGAACGGGGGGTRCTCGAGGTCACCCTGCGCTCGGTGCTGTTCGGCCTCGCCATGGGCGTGCTGTTCTCTGCGGCTGCGGCCTACATCGCCCTCAAGCTCGGCCAGGGCATCGAGTCGGCGATCCCGATCTCGATCCTCGCGATCGGCTTCTCGGCCGTGCTCGCGCGCCGGTCGACGCTGCTCGAGAACGTCAACATCCTGTCCATCGGCGCCACCTCGGGCATCCTGGTCGGCGGCTCGGTCTTCACCATGCCGGCGATCTTCGTGCTCGGGCTGGACGACCGGACCTCGTTCTTCCAGATCTTCATCGTGCCCTTCCTGGGCGCCTGCCTCGGCGTGCTCTTCCTGATCCCGTTCCGCCGCTACTTCGTCGCCGAGATGCACGGCAAGCTGCCCTACCCGGAGGGCACTGCCATCACCGAGATCCTGATGACCGGGGAGCGCGGCGGCCAGCAGGCCAAGGTCCTGGTGTCGGCCATGGGGCTCGGATTCGCGTTCGACTTCGTGGCGCTGACCTTCACAGCCTGGCGCGACATCTTCACGACCTCGCTGATCCGGGCCCTCGATCCGCTCACTCATAAGGTCAAGGCCGTGTTCGCCCTCAACACCTCGGCCGCGGTGCTCGGGCTCGGCTACATCATCGGCGTCCGCTACTCGTCGATCATCTGCGCCGGATCGTTCCTCTCCTACTTCGTGCTGGTGCCGCTGGTCGGCTGGCTCGGGGCCAACGTGCCCGGGGTTGTGGGCGGAGGCTCGGCGCCGATCGCCCAGCTCGGCGCGGAGGACGTGTTCTTCGAGTACGTGCGCTTCATCGGGATCGGCGGCATCTTCATGGCCGGCATCCTCTCGATCCTGAAGATGTCGCCGGTGATCGTGCAGGCCATGGGCAAGGCCTTCACCGAGATCCGCAAGCTGGTGTCGGGCGGCCTCAAGACCGAGGCGCGGCGGACCGACTCCGACATCCCGATGGGCCTGGTCGCCGTGCTGCTCGCGGTCGTGGCTCTGTTCACCTGGCTCTACTTCCGATTCTCGGTGCTGGCATCGCACCCGGACGCCGCTCGGATCGCGACCTTCGCCCTGATTCTGACCCTGGTCGTCTCCTTCCTGTTCGCAGCCGTCTCGGCATGGGCGATCGCCATGATCTCGGTGACGCCGATCTCCGGGATGACCCTGACGACGCTCATCCTGTCGGCCATCATCCTCGCCAAGCTCGGCCTGACCGGGCCGGACGGCATGCTGGCCACCCTGCTGATCGGCGGCGTCGTCTGCACCGCGCTGTCGATGACCGGCTCGCTGGTCACCGAGTTCAAGGTCAGCTACTGGCTCGGGGCCACGCCGCGCCGTGTCCAGTGGTCGAACCTCCTCGCCGCCGCCGTGGCGTCGATCACGGTGACCGCGGCGATCATGCTCTTCGCCTCGACCAAGGGCTACCTGCCGTCGGCTGCCCACCCCAACCCGATGCCGGCGCCCCAGGCCAACGCCATGGCCGCGGTCATTCAAAGCGTGATGGCCTCGGCCGAGGCGCCGTGGCTGCTCTACGGGGTCGGCGCGGTCATCGCCCTGATCGTGGAGATGCTGGGCGTGTCGGCGCTGGCCTTCGCGCTCGGCATGTACCTGCCGATCGAGCTCAACACCCCGATCCTGTTCGGCGCGCTGGTGGCCGAGTACGTGCGTCGGCGGGCGCCTTCGGAGGACGCACGCCGCGCGCGCAACAACCGCGGCACCCTGATCGCATCGGGGTTGATCGCCGGCGGCGCGCTCGCCGGGGTCGCCGACGGCATTCTGAGCTGGATCGCCGACGCCCGCGGCGCCGAGATCCCGGCCTTCGGCAACCTGGCCGGGTTCGGCAACTGGCTCGGCCTTCTCATGTTCTGCGCCCTCGCCGGGTACGTCATCTGGGACGCCAGCCGGGCGCGCGAGGAGGAGGGCGCCGGCCCCGCGATCTCGATCTAGAGTTGACACTGCGGCAGGCCGTTGGTAGATTGTCGCTCCCGCTGAGCGGGAGTAACTCAGTGGTAGAGTGCAACCTTGCCAAGGTTGACGTCGCGGGTTCAAATCCCGTCTCCCGCTCCAACCTCCGCCCACCCACCCGTTCGGCTTTCTCGGGTCAGCTCCGCGCACACTGTTTGCGCTCGCTCCGCGAATCGAAGGTTCGCTCCGGTGACAAGGCATGGCTGACCCGAGAATGCCGAAATCGAGGAAGAAC
>PQAJ01000208.1 GCA_003105185.1 Holophagae bacterium | reverse complement strand
CCGGCATCGACGACGGACGGAGGCTCCCGATGTTCCGCAAGGCCTGGTTCTGGGTGGCGTTCGTGCTGTTCGCGGCGGCGTGCGCGGTGTTCGGCATCGTCAACTTCCCGAAGGCATTCCCGATCGTCACCCTCGACCTGGTCATGGACCGGGGAGAGGCGGTCGAGGCGGCGGCCGGGCTCGCCGACCGCTTCGGATGGGGGCCTACGGAGCGGCGCCATGCCGCCTCGTTCGAGCTCGACCGCAGCGTCCAGAGCTTCGTTGAGCTCGAGGCCGGCGGCAGGGAGGCGTTCTCGCGCATGCTCGCCGAGGGCCTCTACTCGCCCTACACCTGGCAGGTGCGCCACTTCGCCGAGTTCGAGACCAACGAGACCGTGATCCGCTTCACGCCCGCCGGCAAGCCCTTCGGGTTCGTGGAGAAGATCCCGGAGGAGGCCCCGGGGGCGGCCCTCGACTCGGCCGCGGCGCGGGCGATCGCCGAGGCGGCCGCGACTGGCGACTGGGGGATCGACCTCGGGAGCTTCGAGCGGGTCGAGGACGCGCAAGAGGTGCGGCCGTCGGGCCGCATCGATCACACCTTCGTCTACGAGCGGCCGTCGCCGACGGTCGGCGAGGAGGGCCGCTACCGGCTGCGGCTGGTGGTCACCGGCGACCGCCTCACCGAGCTGACCAGCTTCGTCAAGGTGCCGGAGGCCTTCCAGCGCCGCTACGAGGAGATGCGCTCGGCCAACAACGGCATCGCCACCGGCGCCGCCGTCGCGGCCGCTGTGCTCTACGTGATCGGCGGCTGCGTCATCGGGCTGTTCCTGCTGCTGCGAAAGCGGTGGGTGCTCTGGAAGCAGGCCCTGTGGTGGGGGCTGTTCATCGCCGGGCTGCAGGCGCTGAACGTGCTCAACCAGTGGCCGCTGGCGTGGATGGGCTACGACACCGCGATCTCCGCGACCAACTTCGCGCTCGAGCAGATCCTCCAGGCGCTGTTGCAGTTTTTCGGAATGGGGATCCTGCTGACGGTGTCGTTCATGGCAGCTGAGAGCCTGACCCGGAAGGCCTTCCCACAGCACCTGCAGCTGTGGCGGGTGTGGTCGCCGGGCGTGGCCGGCACCACGTCGGTGGCTGGACGGACCGTTTCCGGCTACCTGCTGGTGAGCTGCTTTCTCGCCTTCGACGTCGCGCTCTACTTCTTCGCCAGCCGCACCCTGGGCTGGTGGAACCCGTCCGACGCCCTCTACGACCCCAACGTCATCGCCAACTACTTCCCCTGGCTGTCATCGCTCGCGATCTCGCTGCAGGCCGGGTTCTGGGAGGAGTGTCTGTTTCGCGCCATTCCGATCGCCAGCGCTGCGCTGCTCGGCCAGCGCTTCGGCGGCAAGAAGTGGTGGATCCTCGGAGCGCTCGTGCTGCAGGCACTGATCTTCGGCGGCGGCCACGCCAACTATCCGGCCCAGCCCGCCTACGCGCGGCTGGTCGAGCTCATCCTGCCGGCGATCGGCTTCGGCGTGCTGTACCTGGTGTTCGGCCTGCTGCCGGCGATCGTCCTCCACTTCGCGTACGACGTGATGTGGTTCGCGATCCCGCTGTTCGCAGCCGCGACGCCCGGGATCTGGCTGGATCGGGCACTGGTCATCGTGCTGACGCTGGTCCCGCTGTGGATCGTGCTGGCGAGACGAGCGCGGGCCGGAACCTGGGGTGCAGCGTCCGCCACGGATCGCAACCTGGCCTGGCAGCCGCCGCCCGCGGTCGAGACAGCGCGCGCCGCGGCCGTGCCGGTCGCCACTGGGCTCGGCGGGCGCCTGCGCACCGCCCTCGGGGTGGCCGGAGCCGTCGGCATCGCCGCGTGGTTCGGCCTCGCCGACTTCAGGAGCGACGTGCCGGCGCTCGCTCCGGATCGCCCGGCGGCGCTGGACGCGGCCCGCGGCGAGCTCAACTCGCGCGGCATCGCGCTGCCCGAGGGCTGGCGCGAGCTGGCATCGGTCGAGGGGCAGCCCGGTCTCGAGGACCGCTTTGTCTGGCAGGAGGGCGGCGAGGAGGCATACCGCGGCCTGCTCGGCAGCTACCTGCCGACGCCGCAGTGGCTCGTGCGCTTCGCGTCCTTCGAGGGCGATGTCGTCGAGCGGGCTGAGGAGTATCTGGTATCGGTGGGGCCGGACGGCGCGGTCGAGCGCTTCGAGCACCGTCTGCCAGAGTCGCGCTCGGGAGCCCTGCTCGAGGCCGACGCCGCCCGCCAGCTGGCGAGGCAGGCCGCCGGCGAGCGGCTCGGGCTCGACGCTGCCCGGCTGGACGAGGTGTCTGCCGAGCCGGAGAAGCGCCCCGAGCGGGTCGACTGGCGCTTCGTGTTCTCCGACAAGGCGGCGTTCCCGATCGAGCAGGGGGACGCGAGGGTCGCGGTCGAGATCGCCGGCGACGAGGTCGTCGACGCTTACCGCTTCGTCCACGTTCCCGAGGACTGGGAGCGCGACGAGCGCAACCGTGACAGCGCCGGGCAGCTGGTGCGGATCGCGTGCACGGTGGCGGCGATCGCGATCTTCGTCGCCGGCGCGGTGATCGGCGTCGTGCGCTGGAGCAGGGGGAGCTTCGCCCCGCGGACCTTCGCGCTGTCGACGGCGGCCATCGTCGTGCTCGGCCTGATCGGCCTCGCCAACAGCTGGCCGTCGATCACGGCGCAGTTCTCCACGGCCCAGCCCTTCGGCCTGCAGGCCGGGATGATCGTGGCCGGCGCGATCCTCCTGCTCATCGCCTCCGCGACCGGGGTGTCGCTGGCAGTCGGCCTCGTCCACCGCTGGATCCCACGCCAGCCGTCCCCGTTGCGGGTGGCCGACGTCGCCGTCGCAGCCGGCCTCGGCTTCGCCGTTGCCGGCGTCGCCGCGGCGGCCGGGAAGGCCGCGACGCGCCTCGACCCGACCTGGCCCTCGTTCGAGACGGCCGGCGCGAGGTCGCCCTTCCTGGCCGGTGTGCTGGATCCGATATCCGGCTGGATCGTCGGCACGGCGCTGCTGCTGCTGATCCTGGCCTTTGTCGAGGTCGCTTCGCGAGGGTGGACGCGCTGGCGCGCGCCGCTGTCCGCGGGGCTGTTGGTCGCCGGTCTGGTGCTGGCCGGCAGCGACGGCGTCGACACGGTGCCGCGCTGGCTGGCGGCCGGGGCGGTGACCGGGCTGCTGCTGTGGCTCGCGTACGTGCTGATGCTCCGGCGCCACCTGGCGCTGCTGCCGGTCGCCGCGGCGGCGATGTCGTTCCTGTCAATCGTGCGGGAGGGCACGTTCCGGGCGTTTCCGGGCGCCCTCGCCGGCGCGTTGACCGCCGGGCTGCTGGTGCTCGTCGCCGGGGTCGTGTGGAGCCGCCTGCTGACCGCCGATAGCCAGACCGCCGCGTCGTAGAGGTGCGACCTCGAACCGCGGGTGACCGGAGTTCCGACCGGTCCCGTTGCCGAACGGATCGCACGAACCACCCTCAGTCACGGCGGCGGAGGGAGCTCCGTCGCCGGCGCGCTGACTGGGTCAGCGAACGACCTCGTACACGATATGCCGCTCGTCGCGCTCGAGCTCGCGCAGGTGCTCAGAGGACCAGCGCTCGACCTTGTCCCGTAGGAGAGGGTCGATGGTCCTGGTGTGATTCTCGAAACGAACCGCGGACCAGGACTCCGGGCACCGGTCGCGCCGGAGGACGACGAGGTCGATGTCCCAGGCGCGAATCTCCTTGTCGAGAGCCGCCTCTCCGCCCTGCTCGGCAGCAATCAGGAAGGATGGCGGACCGTACGGCGAGTCCGCGCGGGTCCAGCGGTCGAAGTAGAGGGTCCGGTCCTCACACCAGGCCCAGATCCTCGCATCCGGATCGGTTTGTGTCGCGACCCATCCGATCGACGGCGTGATCTCTCCGCGCGCCGCGAGGTAGCCGGCTCGGTCAGTGAGGCCGATGAGGTAGTTCGGCACCGCGCTGCCACCAGGCACGAACAGGTAATGAAGGGCGACGGGCAGGGACACCAGCGTGACCATCCCGATCGCGAGGTTGATCGCGCGGCGCGCCGCCGCATCCGGCGGGACCTTCTCGAGCAGCCGTGGCAGGAACAGCCAGACCAGGAGCAACAGCGGCACATAGACCCTGGGCGCCGGGTTGAACCACGCGAACGCCAGCGTGGCACCGGCGACTGACAGCCAGGGAAGGCTGTGGCGCCAGCGCCAGCCGACCGCGAGAACCAGCAGGTGGAGCACCGGCCACAGCGGGTGGAGGCGGTGGTCCGCGATCGTCTCGGCAGTGGCGTGGTACAGCCACGGCATCCATCGCCAGAGCCCGTCGAGGCCGACATATTCCGTTAGGTCGGACGGGTCGTGAGGCGAGGTGACGGCGGGCGCGAGMGCGGCGCCGAGCGGGTAGACGGGATCTCCTGTGGCGATCAGGTTGCGCGCGAACCAGGGGCCGGCGAGCGCCACGACCGCCACCGTGCCGATGACAGCGGCGGTKACCGCTGCCCGCGGGCGGTGGCGCCGCGCGAGAGCCAGGACCCATTCCAATCCGAGCAGCGCAACGAAGAGCAGCGCCGTGTACTTCATGCCGGCGGCAGCACCCCAGAACGCGGCCGGCCAGATCGGGCGGGTCAAGCCCGCGCCGTCGTTCCCGATCCTGGCCAGGCGCCAACCGAGCAGGAGGAACAGCAGCATCGGCCACTCGACGTAGCAGATGACCGTGGCAGCGAGCCGTGCAGGGCCGTGATCCCCGCCAGGAGGATCAGCAGCGATGACGCCGACGCGAGCGGCGTCCGCGGTCGCTGCCGCTGCCGGAATCGTGTCCAGAGATCGAGCAGTGGTCGCCAGCGAGCGATCGCAAGCCAGGCAAGACCGACAAGCCAGGCCACGACAGCGGTCAACTGCCAGGCAACCGGAGTGTAGACGCCGGCCGCCAGGAGGCCGATCCCGACCAACAGGACGCCGGTCGATCCTGCTGCCGCGGTGGTCGCAAGAGCGAGCACGAAGGGCAGTCGAAAGACGTCGCGGTCAACCCATCGGACGATCACCGCGCCGATCAAGAGCAGTGGGACCGAGGCGTAGACCCCGCACAGCAGCCACTCGACGAGGCGGACTGCACCGACCACCGGCAGCGACACCGTCCAGTGCCGCCACGCGCCGACGGCGATCGACAGCACGACGGTCGCGAGCGCGGCCCACGGCAGCCACCGGACTGCCGAACTGGTCCATGGTGTCGCCACGGATCTCCCTTCACCAGGCAACGTTGGTCCTCGTCTACGATGCCGCCGGCCGATCGGTCGACGGGAGCCAGTCCAGAACCGGTTGTCGGCGGTTTCGTACCACGGTTGAGATGCRRTCGCTTGCGCTGATCCTGCTCGCGACGGTCGCCGCCGCGGAGAGTCCGGTGACGTCTGCAGCCGAGCCTCCGGCCAAGGGGCGGATCGTCGAGGGCGTGGTYTGCGCCGCGGACCCCACTCAGTCGTACTCGCTCTTCCTGCCCGACGGCTATGARCCCGCTCGGCAATGGCCGGTCCTGGTCGTGCTCGATCCGGGCGGCCGCTCGGTACGCGCGGCCGAGCGCTTCGTCGAGCCGGCACGGGAGCTCGGCTGGATCGTCGTGTCGTCCAACGACACCCGCAGCGACGTCGGCATGGAGCCCAACCGGCGGGCGGTCAACGCGCTGTGGCCGGAGATCCACGAGCGCTACGCGATCGACAGGAGGCGGATCTATCTGGCTGGCTTCTCGGGGACCGTCGGCGTGGCGTTCCTGCTGGCTCGCGAGACCGGCGCGATCGCCGGGATCATCGCAGCCGGGGGCCGCTTCATCGAGGAGGTGTACGCCGGCAACCGGGCGCCCGTGTTCGCCGCCGCGGGCGACGCCGACTTCAACTACCAGGGGATGCGGGCGGTGCACGCGCGCATGCTCGAGGACGGGGTGCCGAGCCGGTTCGAGGCCTTTCCCGGTGGGCACGAGTGGCTGCCGCCGGAGATCGCGCGGCACGCCGTCGGGTGGATGGAGCTGCAGGCGATGCGGCGAGGGCTGCGGGCGCGGGACGACGGTTTGCTCGATCGCATGCTCGCGGCCGAGCTCGCGGCTGCCGCCACGCTCGAGGCGGAGGGCCGCGGGCTCGAGGCGATGCGCCGGTACCGGGCGGTGGTGGCGGACTTCGAGGGCCTGCGCGACGTGCCGTCGGCCAGAGCGCGCCTGGCGGCGCTCGAGGCCAACCCCGAGGTCACGCGCGCCGCCGCGCTCGAGATGCGCTGGAGCGAGCGTGAGCAGCGGGAGCGGGAACGGATCAACTCGACTCTGCGGCTCTTCCTCGAGACCGAGCCGGCGCCGCCACCGGAGGTGCTGGCCGCCGAGCTCGAGGTCGCGCGGCTCGAACGCCAGGCAGAGGGCGATGGAATCGAGGCTGCCACCGCCCGCCGCGTCCTCGCCCACCTGGTCTCGAACCTGGCGTTCTACCTGCCGCGGGAGCTGCTGGCCGCCAACCGGCCGGGCCACGCCGCCGCGGCTCTCGGCGTCGCGTGCCAGATCGAGCCCGACAACCCGGTGTACTGGTACAACCGCGCCTGCGCCCTGTCGCTCGCCGGTCGCAGGTCACCGGCGCTCGATGCGCTCGAGCGCGCGGTTGAGGCGGGCTTCGCCGACGCCGGCCTGATGCGGCGCGATCCCGACCTCGAGGCCGTGCGCGACAGCGACCGCTTCCGCGAGCTGCTGGCCGCGGTCGAGCAGCGCTAGCCTCCAGACATCAGCTGCGCGATCGCGGCGCGCGTCCGCTCGGTGAGGGCCGCGCGGTCGGTCACGCCCAGCTCGGCGGTTGGAATCGGCTCCCCGAAGCGGACGGTCACTGTCGTGGGCGTGACCAGCCGCGCGTTCGGGGGGAGCGCAGAGCGGGTGTCGAGAAGCGCAACCGGCAGGACGTCAAGGCGGGTCCTGAGCGCAAACACGAAACCGCCCCGCTGGAAGGGCAGGAGCGGTCCTGGGGGGCCGTAGGTCTCCTCCGGGAACACCAGCACCGACCGGCCATCCTCGACCCGCCGCAGCGTGTCCGCGAGCATGCGGCCGGCGAGCTGGCGGTTGACCCGATCGATCGGCATGTGGCCGAGCATTCGCATCGCCCAGCCCAGCACCGGGACCCGGAACAAGCTCTGCTTGGCCCAGAAGACGGTGCGCCAGGTCGCGGGGAGAACCGCCATCAGGACCGGGATGTCCAGCGCCGACTGGTGGTTGGCCATCACGACATAGCGGCGAGTCAGGTCGAGCCGGTCGAGACCCTCGACCCGGACCGGGCAGCCGGTCCCCCAGACGCAGAGCCGGCCCCACAGCCGCGCCATCCGGTGGACCACCGGGTCACCGCCGGGAAGCCTCGAAATCAGCAGCGCCGGTAGCGTGCAGCCAACCGTGGCCGCCGCTCCGAATGCCCAGGCGAACGCCGTGCGAGCGACCCGCAGCGCCCCCACGATCAGATCATCCTGGCCCTGGCCCGGGAGGTCTCACGGGTTCTTGCCTGCGGGATGGATGGCCGATTCGCTACCATGGTCCTCGTACCATCTCGGCCCACCTTGTCACGACAACGAGGTTCGTTTCAAGACCCCTCTCAGTCGTCATTGGGATGCGCGGAGCGCATCTTCAGGAGCCCGGACCGCAGAGCCCTGATGGCGTCCCGGCGAGGTGTCCTCAACCTGTGACTGCGAGGATCCGGAGCGCGGCTGGCCCGCTCATTCCACCGCGAGAGGAGAAGCGGTTCCGATTCCGGTGTACATCGCGTCGCGCTGGGAGACGAGGAAACCAACGTCCGCTTCTCTCCACAGCCCGCGTTTCGCATCGACCTCCTGTGGCACCGCCCTCCCGCCACCTTCGCCTCCATTCAGGAGGGCGATGAGAAAGGCGGGCTACAGCTGCCCGCCGTCGCCCCACATAGCGAGCGACCGCAGGTACGCCGGATCATCGTAGCGGCAGAGGTCAAAGGCGGGCGCGTAGTCGGGCAGGGCGTCGCCGGTGATGTGCGCCGCGAGCAGCTCCGCGGTGGCCGACGACGCCATCAGGCCGAAGCCGGAGAGGGCGCCGTGCAGGAAGGCACCGGCGACCGGGAGCGGACAGGCGAGCGGGCGGTTCTCCCGTGTCTTCGTGTAGTAGCCGCCGTCGACGAACGGAGTGGGCAGCCGGTCGAGGTAGGGCGCGAGCGCCGGCACCAGCCGCGTCATGCCGCGCAGGGCGATCTCGGCGTAGCCGGGTGGCAGCTCGATCGGGAACGTCTCGGGGACCTCGCCGACGTGGTACGGCCAGAGGACGATCACGTGCTCGGCGCCTTCCGGACGCATGTGGACGCCGGCCGGCATCTCCTCGGTCAGCCAGCGAGTCGCTGTGGTCTCCCGCAGCAGCGCGGCCTCCTCCTCGGTCCACGACAAGCGCTGGGGGTCCTCCCAGATCAGCAGCGGCGCGTCGCGGGGGACGACGCCCAGGTGATCCCGGAACGACATCTTGACGTGGAGCTCGGAGAAGACCGGCAGCTCGAGCCTGAGCAGACGGCTGACCGGCTGGAGGAACGGGCCCGCGGCATTGACGAAGCACCGGGTCGCGATCGTCTCCTCCGACGCGGGCGTCGCGACGCGCGCGCCGCAGACGTGTCCGCGCTCGACCTCGACCGCGGTGATCCGTCCCTCGAGCAGGCGGACGCCGCTCGCGCGCGCACGGTCGAGCTGCTCCATTCCGAGCTGTTGTCCGGAGAACCAGCCGCAGCGCCGGGTGTGGAGAACGGCGCACACGTCGGGTGCGAGGTAGGGGAAGAGCTCGCGGATGAGCACCGGGTCGACGATGAGGTCGGCGCCGTCGGGCTGGTTCAGCCAGCCGTCCGGCCGGTGGGGTACGTAACCCGCACCGTCGTGCCCAGCGCCGTGCACCCGGAGCGGGCCGGCTCCCTGCGCCGAGGCCCGGCCGCCGATGTTCCGATAGGCCGCGGCGCGCCGCGGGTCGCCGGTGGCGTAGACGTAGCCGCGGCGGTTGAGCAGGAAGCGGTTCCCGCAGTCCACCGCGAGCTCCTCGAGCAGGTCGATGGAGCGGTTCATCAGCCGGACCATGGCGTCGTCCGGCCCAGGCCACCAGTTGCGGTAGGCCTCGGTCGACTTGTCGCTGGTCAGCGTCAGCGGCGGCCGCTCGTCGACCAGCACGACGTCGCGGACTCCGTGGCGAACGGCGAGCTGAAAGGCGGCCGAGACGCCGGCGATGCCGGCCCCGCAGATCACAACATCGGCCGTGCGCGTTGCCACCGACACCTTCTTAACACATCCAGAGTCGGGAACGGAACGGGGGCGGAAACGGGGAGGCGGCGGTGAGCAACCGCAGAACCGTGCGAGGGCTCGGGGCGCCGGCGCGGGGGGTGCGGCAGTTACGGTAGCCAGCCGGCAGGGCGCCGGGGGGTGCGCCGCTGCGCGCCGACCACKCTCCGGTTGCGCAGCCAGTCGGCCCGCTCGGGTGAGCCGCGCTCGATGAACTCGARGTCGGATTCGAGCTCGCCATCCCCGTCGAGATCCGCGAGGAAGATCCCGTACCCCAGATGCTCGAGCGTGAACCAGGCCGATCCGCCTGAGTGTGCGTCCCACAGAAACAGGGACAGCTCGTCGTCGCTTTCGACGAAGACCTCGCCCTCGAGTGAGTCGCCCGTGCTGGTTGTGAAGTCCCAGAGGCCCTCGAAGCGCTGCCACGTCGCCGGGTCAGTGGTGTCGGGAGGGTGCACGGTCGATCCCGGCTCGAGCAGGTAATCCGCGATGCAGTAGGCCGCGCTGGGCAGCGACGCGAAGGTGTTGGCCAGCACCGCCACCGCGAATCGGTGCTCCGGCTCCCAGATCATGTAGGCCCCCCAGCCCCAGATGTTGCCTCCGTGCTGCCTCACGGTGAGTTCGCCCATGGGCTCGATGAAGATGCCGTAGCCGTAGCTCATGCCGGGGATGAGCTCCAGGTCGCGCTGCGGGCGCTGCATCTGGCTGGCGGAGGAGGGTGAGAGGACGGCGCCGCCTCCCTCCATCAACGTCAGCGCCCAGCGGACGAGGTCGCCGGCGGTCGAGAAGGCGTAGCCGGCCGGTGCGAAGACCGCGTTGTCGTAGTCGTCCGGCGCGTAGATGGTTTCGAGACCTCCCGGCGAGGCGAAGTGACCGTAGCTGTAGTTGCCGTCAGCGATCACGGCGGCCGGGTCGAACGTGGTCCGTGTCATGCCGGCCGGAGCGAACACATGCTGCGCCAGGTACTGGCGGTAGGGCTGGCCGCTGGCCCGCTCGACCACTAGCCCGGCGAGGTTGAAGTTCGGGTTGGAGTAGTTCCAGAACACCCCGGGCGGTGCGTGCAGGGCGACCTCGTCCTGGTGAGCCGCCCAGTCGGCGAGCGCGCCGTCGTCGGTGGGCCCAGCCGGGTCGAAGGGCAGATCGGGGTACCCGGTGCTGTGGGTCAGCAGGTGGCGGACCGTGATCCGGTCGGCCGGCCACTGGCCGGCGAGGGAGAGCTCCGGCACGTAGGCTGTCACGGGGTCGTCGAGGCTCACGGTCCCGAGCTCGACCTGCTGCAGCACCGCGGCCGCGGTCAGCTGCTTGGTGATCGAGCCGATCCGGAACAGGGTCTCCGCATCCACCGGACCGCCCACGTATCGGTACTTGACCCCGTAGCCCCGCTCCAGGATCAGCGCGCCGTCGATCGCCACTGCAACCGAGGCGCCAGGAGTGCCCACGGCCGCCATGTTCTGGGTCACGCACTGGTCGATGGCGTCGTCGAGGGTGGCAGCGCCGTGGTGGGCCTTCAGGAGGGCGTGCGGAACAAGCGCCGGCAGCGGACCGGGGCCCGGCAGGGCGGATGTGGCGGGGACGAGCTGGGCGGCACTCTCGGCCGCGGCCGCGGCGGTCGGGGGTGCCGCAGTGGCGACTGCACCGACCAGCGAGATCAAGGCGACGAGGCCGGTGATCGCGAGTCGGATCGCCAAGCGGGCCAGCGGGCGGCGTCCGAGTGTGTCCATGGTAGGATTCTACGGCTGCAGCGGCTCTTTGTTCAAAGCCTTCCCATGGGGGATCGCCCACCGTGTTTTTTCGGTGTTGCGGGCCCTGGAGGTTGTGTTATGATATCGCCTCGGAGTAGCACCGAGATTGATTCGCAGTGCGCCCGGCGTGAAATAGCCGGTCATAGCTGCGGGTTGAGCGACGTCGGTTGCCTCGAAAAGGAGGAGGAAACGTGAGAAGCAACATCGGACGGCTGTTGATCCTGGTCGTGGCGGCGGGCCTCGCCGGAGCCTGCGCCTCGACGCCACCCCAACCCCAGTACACCCCCGGCTCGATCGACCCCGCCTACTGGGTCAAGAAGGTCGATCAGTTCGCCCTCATTGGCGACGGCTCGCTGTCGATGAGCGACAAGCACCAGAAGATGCTCAAGCTCGACATCACCCAGGCGGTGCTCGACAGCATGAACCAGACCATCCCCGAGAAGGACTACAACGGTGCGTTCGTCGCCTTCGGGCGCGGCGAGTGCGGCTCGAGCGGAAAGACCGTGCTGGCCGTCCCGCTCGACACCTACTCGAAGGGCGCTTTCGGCAGCGCGATCGACAACTTCAACTGCGCCGGCGGCAACAGCCCGCTCAACAAGGCGGTGGACCTCACGAACGCCGACCTCTCCAAGGCGGTCGTGCCGAGCTCGCTGGTGATCGTCAGCGACGGCCTCCACATGAACCAGAAGGAAGTCGAGGCGGCCGGCAGCCTGGCCTCCGCGTTCGGCGACAAGCTCGCCATCTTCGCGGTCCAGGTCGGCGACAAGAAGAAGGGCACCGAGCTGCTCAAGCAGGTGGTGGCGAAGGGCAACGGCGGTTACCTGATCAACGCCGCCGAGCTGACCGACGCGGCCGCGATGGCGAAGTTCGTCGAGGACGTGCTGCTCTACCCCGACAGCGACGGCGATGGCGTGGCCGACCACCTCGACAAGTGCCCCGGCACCCCGAAGGGCGTGAAGGTGGACGCGGTCGGCTGCCCGCTCGACACTGACGGTGACGGCGTGGCTGACTACCTCGACAAGTGCCCCGGCACCCCGAAGGGCTGCAAGGTGGACGCGGTCGGCTGCCCGATCGACACTGACGGTGACGGCGTTGCGGACTGCTTCGACAAGTGCCCGGACACCCCGAAGGGCCTCGTTGTTGACGAGACCGGCTGCGTGCCCGCGGGCTTCAAGGTGGTGGGCGAAGTCCTGTTCGACACCAACAAGTGGGACATCAAGCCCGAGGGGCAGGCCGAGCTCGACAAGGGCGTTGCGTTCCTGTTGAAGAACCCGCAGCTCAAGGTCGAGATCCAGGGACACACCGACAGCACCGGCACTGCGGCGTGGAATGACAAGCTGTCCCAGCGGCGCGCCGAGTCGGTGATGAAGTACCTGGTGAGCAAGGGCGTGCCCGCGGGCCAGCTGACGGCCAAGGGCTTCGGGCCGGCCAACCCGGTGGCGCCCAACGACACCAAGGAGGGCCGGGCCAAGAACCGCAGGGTCGACTTCATGAAGGCGAACTAGCGGTTCGTCTCGACAGACACGACAGGACCCGGCGTTCGCGCCGGGTCCTTTTTCTTTTCCCTTCGTTTGCGGCGCGGTCAGACCTCGGTCAGGCCGTTGGTTGGGTTCCGGCGTCTGCGCCGGAACCGGCCTCGGGCTCGGGGAGCGACTCGGCGAGCGCCGTGCGGACGGCCTCGGCGAGTGTCTCTGCCCCGAACGGCTTCTGCAGGAACTCCATGCCGTCGAGCCGGGAGTCCGGACCGAGCGGCACGTCCTGCGCGTAGCCTGACATCACCACCACGTGCAGCTGCGGCCATCGCTGGCGCAGCTCGCGGGCGATCTCGGTGCCGGACGCGTCGGGGAGCATGTAATCGGTCAGCAACAGATCGAAGCCCGGGACCGGTGGCAGGTAGATCGACTCCTCCCGGCTCCCGACGGCGACGACGTTGTAGCCGAGCACGCGGAGCAGCTCGCGCAGGCTCGAGCGGACTGCGGGGTCGTCCTCGACGACGAGGACTCGGCGGTCCGTGGCCTCGCGGTCACGCGCTACGATTCTCGGCGCCGGCGGCGGCGTTGGACCACGCTCCTCGGCGAGCGGCAGCGAGACGCGCATAGTGGTGCCCTCGCCGACGTGGCTCTCCAGGTCGATGGTGCCGCCGAGGCGGGTGACGATGCTGTGGACCACCGCCAGACCGAGGCCGGAGCCCTTGCCCGGCTCCTTGGTCGTGAAGAACGGCTCGAAGAGCTGGTCGCGGATCTCCTCCGGAATCCCCTCGCCCGAGTCCGCGACCTCGAGCCAGGCATGGTCGGCGTCGCGGCCGGTCCGCAGGTACATCCTGCCGCCCCGCGGCATCGCGTCGCACGCGTTGACCGCGAGGTTCATGACGACCTGCTCGATCTGTCCCCGATCCGCCACCAGCGGCAGGTCGATGTCGGCCGGCACGAAAACCAGCTCGACGTTCTCCCGGAGCAGCCGGTGCAGCAGCCGCACCGTGCCGTGGACGACGTCGTTGAGGTCGAGTGCCTCGTCACGGGCGGCGTCGCGGCGCGAGAACAGGAGCAGCTGGCGAGTCAGCTGGGATCCCCGGCGTACGTACTCGTCAAGCTCGAGCAGCCGAGYGGAGCTCTCAGAGTCCGAAGGAAGGTGCTGCCGGAGGAGCTCGGTGACGCCGAGCATCGCCTGCAGGAGGTTGTTGAAGTCATGCGCGACGCCGCCGGCGAGACGGCCGACCGCCTCCATCTTCTGCGCCTGRAGCAGCTGCTCTTCAATCTGTTTGCGCTCGCTGACGTCCTGCTGCACCGCGATGAGCTGGTGGATGTCRCCGGCGGMGTTGCGAACCGGAGTCACCGTCAGCTCCTCGGTGTAGAGACGACCGTCCTTGCGCCGGTTGAGGAGCTCTCCGCGCCAGACCATCCCGCCGGCCAGCATCGCGACAATGTCGTCGCGCAGCCTACCGTCGCCGTTGCCGGACTTGAGCCTCCACAGGTTCTGGCCGACCGCCTCGCTTGCCTGGAAGCCGGTGAGCTCGGTGAACGCGTAGTTGACCCACTCGATGGTCCCGTGCGGATCGGTGACCGCCACGGCATTGGCTGCGGACTCCAGCGCCGTGCTCTGGAGCAGCATGCGGCTCGTCGTCCGCTTGAGCTCGCTGATATCGATCATGGTGCCCTCGAAGGCGATCGGCTTGCCGTCCTGATCGCGATCGAAGTGCACGTTGGCGAGCACGGTCACGGCCGTGCCGTCGATCCGCCTCATTTGGAGCTCCCGGTTGCGGACCTCACCGGCGCGATCGATCTCCTCGATGAGCTTCTGGCGGTCGGTCGGGTCGGAGTAGAACTCGATCGCCGAGCGCTCCATCGCCTCGGCCGCAGAGGAGCAGCCGAAGATCTTCGCAAACGCGTCGTTGCAGTCGGTGATCTTGCCGTCCAGAGTGGACCGGTAGACGCCGGCCAGGTTGCGCTCGAACAGGGAGCGGTAGCGCGCCTCGCTCTCGCGCAGGGCCGCGTCGGCGCGCTTGCGGTCGGTGATGTCCGTGAACACCACTGCGATCGTCGCCGGAGCGGTCTGAAACGCGTGCACCTCGTAGGCACCGCGGATCAGGTCGTCGCTGTAGACGATCTGCTCGGTGTGCCATGGGATCCCGTCGGTGGCGGCGGTCCGGTAGCGCTCCGGAATCTCGGTCATGGCGAGCGGCGGGAACGCCTCCTCGAGGGTCTTCCCGAGGTAGCGCTGGCAGTTGACGCCGAGGATCCGGTCGGCAGCAGGGTTGGCGCCGGAGAAGATCAGCTGACCGTCGCCCGTGAGGCGGTACAGAAGCACGCCCAGCGGGATCGAGCTGACGATGCTGCGGAACCTCTCCTCGGACGCCTGGAGCCGGCTTTCGGTGATGGTGCGCTGTGCGTTGGAAACCGCCTGCGCCACGTGGTCCGCCACCTCGCCGGCAAACGCGATCTCGGCCGTGTGCCAGGTCCTGGGCTGGCCGGCATGTTCCAGGCAGACGACCCCGACAACCCGGCCGCGGATGCGGATCGGCGCGTCGAGCATCGAGGTGATCCCGAGCGGGAGCAGGTAGTCCTCGGCGAACTCCCGCGTCCTCGGATCGGCGATCGCGTCGGTCGCATCGACGACCCGGTCGGCTTCCAGGGCGCGGAAGTAGCTCGGGTACGCGAAGGACGACAGCGCAGCCCCCGTCTCGTGACTGCCGGACGCTGCGATGAAGAGGTCAGCGCAGCGCAGCACCTCGTCATCATCCTCCAGGAACCAGACGCTCGCGCGGGCAGTATCGGTGGCTCTCGAGGCGATCTCGGTGATCTCCCTCAGCGCGGCATCGAGGGGGCCGTTGGCGACCGCCTCGCGGGTTGCGATCTTCACGATTGCTGCGTGGTGCCTCTGCTGGCGCTCCATTCGGTTGCGACGTTCGTCCTCCAGGGCACGTTGCTCGGAGATGTCCTCGAGCTCGCCGATGACGTGCCGGATCTGACCGTCGTCGCTGCGAACCGCCGAGAGGGTGGCTCGCCCCCACATCCACGTGCCGTCGTGGTGGCGGACGCGCAGCGCCGCCTGTGCCGCGTTGATATCGCCTGCCAGGAGTCGGTGCAGCTCCGGAACGAAGGCAGCTTGGTCGTCCGGCTGACAGATATCGCGCCAGCTCATCTGCAGCAGCTCGTTCTCGGAGTAGCCGAGCATGTCCTGGACGGCGGGGTTGGAGCGCAGCACGTGGCCGTCGGCGCCCCACAGGACCTTGCCGATCGCCGTGTTCTCGAAGGCGCTGCGGAACCGCTCCTCGGATGCGGCCAGCGCGGCCTCGGCGCGGGCGCGGGCGGTGACGTCGGAGAGGTTGAGCAGCAGGTGAGTGGTCGCGCCATCAACGTGGGCGACGCCGCGCACCTCCATCGTCGTCCATCGGCCGTCACCCGCTCGAATCCTGAGTTCGAGGACCTCAGGTCGACCGGGCGATTCGAGCCCGCGCTCGATCGCGGCGCGGGCGGCCTCGAGGTCGTCGGGGTGGACGATCTCGAAGACCTGTCTGCCGACCATGTTGTCCGGGCGGTAGCCGAGGATTCGCTCCACCGAGGGGCTCACGAAGCGGAGCGATCCATCCGGCGCGAGGACGCAGGACACATCCGAGGAGTGCGTGATCAGCGCTCGGACGATCCGATCCTCGGCCGTCGATGCAGCACGGGGACGGCCATCGTGCGCCGGCACGCCGGTGCCGACGACGGCGCCGCGCGGGTCTTTGTCGTCGATGGGCCGGAATGACCATGCGGCAACCTGGCATCGGCCACTGGCATGCTCGAGGAGCAGGTTCCAGCTGGGATGGGGCTCGGACGCTCCCTCCGCAACGTGGCGACGCACTTCAGGCAGGAGGTCGCCGCTCAGGAACTCCCACAGATGGCGGCCTTCGAGTTCCGCGGACGTACGCCCCACCGCGTCTGCGAATGGGCGATTGCAATGCTGAATGCGGCCCTCACGGCCCATCAGAACGACCGAAACCGGAAGCCAGTCGAGCAACTCCTGAGCGGAGAAGATCGCGGATTCCTCAGACGGTCCCGTTTCGGAGCGCCCCGTCATGCACTTCACCTCGCAGAAATGTGTCCGCAGCGGCCTGCAGAAATACGCCTATTGGCTGCCGTTGCCGGACGGTACCCGGGCCTTCAGGGCATGCCGTGACCTATGACCGGCAGGGGATGGACCGCCGCAGGTTGTGCGATAATGCCTCGTATCTTGTCATGGCCTGACGGTGGATCGAGTGCCGTCTGAGCTCCGGGAGCTGACGATGGAGATCGTGAAACGAGAGGTCGCAGGCGTCGCGATTCTGGACCTGAGCGGCAAGCTCACGATCGGCGCGGGCGATGTCGCGCTGCGCGGCGCGCTGCTCGCCGAGCTCGAGGATGGTCACACCAAGATCGTGATCAACCTCCAAAACGTGACGGTCATCGACTCGTCCGGCCTGGGCGAGCTGATCCGGTGCAAGGCGACGGCCGCGGCGAAGAACGGCGAGATCAAGCTGCTGCACGTCAACTTGAAAGCGCGCAAGCTGCTGACGATGGCCCATCTGGTCGGCGTCTTCGAGATGTTCGACGACGAGCAGATGGCCGTCGCCTCGTTCGCCGGCTGAAGGCGCCCCAGAGCCCCTGCTCTCGGCGAGCGAGGACGACGCCCCTCGCGGACGGAGGTCGCTCCGCCGCAAGAAGCCGCGCCTCGCGTGGCCGGGCAACCGCCGGGGCGCCTGCTCACGCCAGGTCGAGGGCTCTCTCCACTGCGCGCTTCCAGCCCTGGTAGGCGTCCTCCCGGCGGTCCGCGGACCAGATCGGGTCCCAGCGGCGGTCGACCTTCCAGTTTCTTCGCAGCTGCTCGAGGTCCGACCACAGCCCTGACGCGAGCCCGGCGGCGGACGCAACGCCGAGCGACGTGGTCTCGGCCACGCGGGGGCGCACCACGGATACGCCAAGAATGTCGGCCTGGAGCTGCATCAGGGTGTCGTTGGCGGTGGCGCCGCCGTCGGCCTTGATCACCTCGAGCGCGATGCCGGAGTCGCGCTCCATCGCGTGGAGCACGTCGCGGGTCTGGAAGCAGATCGCCTCAAGCGTCGCGCGCGCGAGATGGCCGCGCTCGCTGTACCGGGTGAGCCCGACGATCACACCGCGCGCGTCGGACCGCCAGTAGGGCGCGAACAGCCCGGAGAACGCCGGCACGAAGTAGACGCCGCCGCTGTCCGCGACCCGCAGTGCGAGGGCCTCGATCTCGGCGGCGCTGCGGATCAGGCCGATTTGATCGCGCAGCCATTGCACCGCGGCGCCGGTGACGGCAACCGATCCCTCGAGCGCGTACACCGGTGGGCTCCCCTCGAATCCGTAGCAGACCGTCGTCAGCAGCCCGGCCTTCGACGGCACGATGTCCTGACCGGTGTTCATGAGCATGAAATTGCCGGTGCCGTAGGTGTTCTTCGCCTCGCCGGGCTGGAAGCAGGTCTGCCCCACGGTGGCGGACTGCTGGTCGCCGAGAATGGCACGGATCGGCACCCGGCCTTCGAAGGGCCCACGCTCGCCGGTCTCGCCGAACTCCGACGCCGACAGCCGGATGGCGGGGAGCATGGCGCGCGGGATGTCGAGCGCGGCGAGCAGGTCGTCGTCCCACTGCAGCGACTTCAGGGACATCAGCATCGTGCGGCTGGCGTTGGTGATGTCGGTCGCGTGCACGCCGCCGTGGATGCCTCCGGTGAGGTTCCACAGCAGCCAGCTGTCGATAGTCCCGAACACCGCCTGGCCGCGTGCGGCGGCTTCCCGGACGCCCTCGACATGGTCGAGGATCCAGCGGATCTTGCCGGCCGAGAAGTAGGTCGCGGGGGGCAGGCCAGAGACTGCCCGGATCCGGTCGGCGTGACCAGCCGCCCTCAGCTCGCGCATCAGCTGGTCGGTGCGCGTGTCCTGCCAGACGATGGCGTTGCACCACGGCCGGCCGTTCTCCGGGTTCCAGACCACCGTCGTCTCGCGCTGGTTCGTGATGCCGATCGCGGCCAGGTCGGAGGCGTCGAGCTTGGCGCTCGCCAGCGCGCCCCGCACCACGGTTGCGGTGCGCTCGACGATCTCGAGGGGGTCGTGTTCGACCCAGCCCGGGCGGGGCAGGATCTGCTCGTGCTCGAGCTGCCGGCTGGCGATCGGCTTCCCATCGCCGTCGAAGACCATGAAGCGCGTGCTCGTSGTTCCCTGGTCGATCGCTCCCACGAACTCCGCCATCGGCCGGCCCTCCGTGGATTGGCTGTGACCATCCTGACAGAGTTCCGGGGGCCCCGCCATTCCGGAGGATTCCCGGAGGTTTTCGTCATGCATTGGCGGCGGGAGGGCCCCACATTGCGTACAGGGAGACGTCATCAGGCGTGGCCGGCGAAGCTGCGAGCCCATGAGCAGGATCATCCCCTTCCATCCCCGTCACCCGGGCCACGCCCACGACCCGGGCGGGCGGGGGTCCCCGGCCTTTGACCTTCAATCCTCAACCTCCCACGGCTACAATGGCCCCAGCGTGTCCAGTCAGGCCGAGACGATCCTCCAGGAGGGCCAGCCGTTCCTCGTC
>PQAJ01000207.1 GCA_003105185.1 Holophagae bacterium | reverse complement strand
GTCGGCGTGCCGGTGTTGGTCGGCGTGCGCGTCGGCGTGACCGTCGGCGTGACCGTCGGCGTGTTGGTGATCGTCGCCGTGTAGGTCGGCGTCCGGGTCGGCGTCCGGGTCGCCGTGTTGGTCGGCGTCCGGGTCGGCGTCCGGGTCGGAGTGAAGGTCCGGGTGTTGGTCGGCGTCGGCGTCCACGTCGGCGTCGCGGTGTCGGTCGGGGTGTTGGTCGGCGTCGGCGTCCAGGTCGGCACCTCGGACGGCAGGTCGCAGGTGCGGTCGCTGCGCTGCTCGACCGAGTCGATGTAGAGCAGCCAGTCGTTGGCCTCGTTGCCGTCGAAGTCGGCGTCGGTCGAGCCGTCCATGTCGTAGTCGTCGCCGCCGACGTCGGCCACCAGCCGGTTGCCGATCGGCTGGTCGGCGAGGTCGATGCCGAGCGGGTGGTTGGCCTCGCCGACCGAGTTGAGGACCGGCATCTCGAGGTGGGCGCGCCGGCGCCACTGGATGATCCGGCTCGGGTTCACCGACTCCTCCCAGGCCTGCTGGCAGGCGTCGGGATCGGGCCCGGGAGTGCCGTCGCGGTCCCACACCGCGTCGCTCGGGTTGCAGCGGTCGAAGCCGTAGTCCCAGGTCTCGAGGACGAGGTTGTTGCTGAGGTCGCGCTCGCCGGTCGAGTAGAACGGGAACACGCGGTCCATGCAGACCGTCTCGTCATCGGCCGGGTCGTCGTTGCCCTTGTTGTCGATCAGGCAGTTGCCGAAGTAGGCCGGCATCGTGTCGTAGGCGTAGAGCGGCAGACCGGTGTCGGGGTCGGTCGGACCGATGTCGTAGGCCCGCACCGGCCCGTAGCGCTGGGTCGGCGCCACGTAGTTCGGGCTCGCCGGGTCCGGGCTGAAGTAGGGGTAGAAGCCGATCAGGGCGCTCTTGCTGATGTCGGCCGGGTTGGCGAGCGGGGTGCCGTCCCAGGCCTCGGACCAGCCCACCCGGTACGCGTACTCCGGCTCGACCATCCGGAAGCGGTCGCGACCCAGCGACTGGTAGACCCAGTGCTTGGTCGGCACTGCGTTCGATCCGGTCGGTACTTCCTGCGCGTAGCCGGCGAAGGCGTAGTTGGCCTCGGTGATGGTGACCAGGAAGTTGCGCAGCACCTTCTTGGCGACGCCCATGCGCGAGTAGGGGTCGTCGCCGCCGCCCGGCACCATGCCGAAGGGCACGATCGAACCTTCGGTACCGAGCGGCACCACCTCGGTGGTGCCCGCCATCGAGCCCGAGGTGTCCAGGATGAAGATCAGGTTCGGCGGAGCGGCGCGCTCGCGCAGGAAGTCCCGGTCGTCAGCACCGGCCCACCCAGCCGCCAGCAGCATCGCGGCCAGCAGCAGAGACGTCGCGGTCCGGGTATGTCTCATGTCGGCCCCCTCGCTCCGCTCAACGGAAACACGCGATCAGCGGCACGAACTGGTCCTCGGTGAAGGGGAACGCAGTCATGTCCACCTCCACCGCAGCCCGTGTCAGTCCGGCAAGCCCGCCCAGCGCGCGCTCGGCGTCGCTCCGGAAGTGGAAGTTGCGCATCATGAACGCCGGGTACTCGTAGGGCAGCGGATTGCCGTCGTCGTCGAGGATCGGCCCCGCCGGCTCGGTCTCGCAGAACTCGCTGACCGCGACGTTGAACTGGCCGCGCAGCAGGCCCTGCAGGTTGAGGTCGTCGGTCAGGACGAAGGTGCCGGGCGCCCCGATCTGGCCCATGCGCACCATGTTGATCTGCACCATGACGCCGGCGTCGGCGGCGTACAGGGCCTTGGCCACCCAGCGGTCGGTGCCGGAGGCCTCCAGCCCGAGCGAGGTCTGCAGCAGCAGCCCCATCCCGAGGAAGACCAGCACCACCGCGACCAGCAGCGCGAGCAGCAGCGCCGACCCGCGCTCGCGCGAGCTCGCCACCGCTGCGGCATCGGGAAGCACACGTGGGCTCATCTCCGGCTCCTCACAGCACGAAGTTGCGCAGGCTGGCGGTCACCTGCATGCGCCGCCACTTGGCGCCGCGATTGACCTGGTTGACGTCGAGGTCGAAGCCCGCGAACGAGTCGACCGGCTCGGTCCAGTTGGTGATCTCGAAGGGGGTCCGGCCGAAGACCGCAAGCTGCATCGCCATGACCCGCGCGTTGGCGACGGTGGCGGCGGCGACATCGGGATCCCAGAGGTCGACCAGGCCGTCGCCGTTGGTGTCGAGCCCGATCGTCAGCTGCAGGCTGCCGATGTTGACCGCGACCGGCTCGCCCGCCGCGCCGGTCGAGGCCCCGACCCGGCGCAGCACGAAGTCCGGCGACACGAAGTAGGTGTAGGACTCGAGGATCCCCACCCGGTAGACCTCGAAGTCGGGATCGCCGCTGCCCAGCGCCGAGCCGTCGGCGTTGAGCGCCGGCCAGGGCGCGCTGCCGCCGGCATAGGTCAGGACCAGGTGCCGGTCCGGCGAGGCATCGACGATCGCGGCGGCGGTGATCTCACCGACCGCGTACTGGCGGCGGCCCATCAGGAGCAGGCCGCGTCCGACCAGCGAGGCCGCATTGGGCACCGCGTCGAGCGGGTTGATGATGTCGGCGCCGGCCGCCGGCGTGCGCAGCTCGCGCACCGTGACGATGCCGGAGGAGGCGTCGACGTCGGTGCGGTTGGTGAAGAACGGCGACACCTCGAAGAACCCGCGCAACGTCAGCACGTCGCTGCCGGTCGCCACCTGGACGTTGCCGTAGTCGGTGGCAACGCCGCCACTCTGGTTGTTCTGGATCCGGCCGCACACCCAGGTGCCGTCGTCGCGGGCGAACGGCATGTCGCCGCCGCCGGTCATCCGGATGGTGCGGGTGATGTGGTAGGCGGCGAAGCGCACGTTCTCCTGGGTGTCGGCGAGCGCCGCCTCCACCTTGGACACCTGCTGAGAGGTGTCGAGCATGTTGAGCACACCGATGAAGACGATCGCGAGCAGCCCGATCGCCACCACCATCTCGACCAGCGTGAAGCCTCGGGAGGCGTTAGGTGTCATCGCCGCTACCCCGCGATCTTGATGGCGCTGACCACGAACTCGCGCCGCCCGGTCAGAATCCGTGTGGTCGAGCTCACCCGCAGCGTGATCTGCTTGAGGTTGGCCTCCGCGGCCGTCGCCGGCGTCGGCCACGGCGGGCTGGTGAGCTGGTTCCAGGTCAGCACCTGGAAGTCCTGGACGGTGTATCGGATGTCGAAGCCCCGGCGGGCCGTCGTCAGCTGGCGGGGGGTCCCCGCGGTGTCGACCAGGGCGGCATCGTTGAAGGGCGTCGCCAGCAGGTCCTCGAGCGCCCGGCGCGCTTCCGAGGCGAGCACCGCGTAGTCGTAGCCCGAGGCGTTGGTCAGCTGCGCGTGCGAGAACAGGGAGGCGATGCCGAGCGCGACGAAGGCGAGGATCAGCAGCGCGACCAGCAGCTCGAGCAGCGAGAAGCCTCGCTCGTCGGTGGCGATTCGTGGCAGCCGCATCAGTACCTCCAGTGCCGCGTGGACTTAAAGTCCCAGTCGCCGACGTCGGGGTCCCACATCGCCTGCACGACGGTGCCGGTCCCGGCCTGGACGAGGAGCAGCAGCTGGTTGCCCTTGAGATCGGTGATCACCACCCCGCCCTGGCCGATGCCCATGGTCCCGCCCTCGGCGACCAGTCCGACCCCCGACGGCAGGAACACCACGCCGCGGCGGCTCGCCGCGCCGCCGAGCCGGTAGAGGGGGTTGGCCGGCTCCTGAGCGATCCGGTACTGCGGCCGCACCTGCCACTCGCCGATGCGCGGCTCGCCGGCATCTTCCTGCTCGTTGCCGTTGGAGTCCTGCCAGGCGAACAGCACGCCGCCACCGTTGTCGCTGATTTCCTCCAGCGACATCGCCACCGGCGCGCCACGCTGAATGGCGCCGATCCGCGACACGACCATGGCCTGGTGCACCATCTTGACGTGGCTCAGCATCTCGGCCCGGATCTTGGCCCGCATCAGGTTGGGCAGCGCGACCGTCATCAGGCCGATGCCGATGGCCATCACCACGACCAGCTCGAGCAGGCTGAAGCCGGCATCACGGCGCCGGTCGCGATCGATGGCGACCGCGCACGGCCCGCGCCCGCGCTGCACAGAATCGGACTGCATCACAGCTAGCATCACTCCCTCCCCGGAGCGGCGTCAAGGCGTTATCGGCGACATTCAAATTCCTTTGACAATTGGTTTTCGCCCCCGTGCGCGAGCACCAAAGCCGCTTCCCAGCGGACGCAAAGGCCTGCCTCAACTGTCCAGATTCAGATCAAAAACCCACACCCTGCCGCCGAGATCGGCAACGTACAGCGCGCCCGCCCCGAAGGCCACGCCGGTCGGGGTGATCCCGTGCCCGCCCAGGTCGACCCGGCGGGCCGCGCCCTCCCGCACCAGCCACAGCGCCGACGCCGGCGGATCGGTGACCACCCACAGCCCGGGCGACAGCACCGCGAGCTGCGGCCGCGAGTAGAACTCCGTCCAGGCGTCCGCCAGGCCGACCACCGACTGCACCGCGCCGTCGCGCCCGAACACCTGCAGCCGCCGGTTGCCGGTGTCGCAGACCACCAGCCGGTCCGGTCCATCCCAGGCGATGCCGACCGGCTCGACCAGCTCGCCCGCCTGCGCGCCCCCCTTGCCGAGCAGGGAAGCCTGCGCCTCGCCCTCGGCCGCGCTGTACAGCGCCACCCGCTTGTTGCCGGTGTCGGTCACCGCCACCGTGCCGTCGCCGGCCACCGCCACGCCGCGCGGTCCGTACCAGCCCTCGCCCGGGACCGGCAGGGCCCGCCACGCACCGCTGGCCGGATCCCAGATCAGGACCTGCTGGCCCCAGGTGTCGGCGATGGCGAGCACGCCCTGCGGCGTCCACGCCACCGCCTCGGGCTGCTTGAGCTCGAACGGCGGCGCCGTCGCCTCGGGGGTGCCGTCCGCAGCGAAGCGAACCACCGTCGACAGCTGCACGTCGGCCACCGCCAGCAGCCCGTCCGCGCGAACCGACAGGCCGCGCGGCTCGATCAACGAGCCCTCGCCGATCACCCGTGCCGCGGTCACCGGCAGCGCCTCGGCGAGCGGCGGCGGGATTGCCGCCGGCCGGCTCCACTCCACCGGCCCCTCGCCGCGGCGCAGCACGATGACGTCGGACGAGCCGATCGGGCTCCACGGCACGCGGGCCACGGCGTAGCGTAGCGCCTGGCCTGCGCTCGGGGAGCGGTCCTCCATCAGCCACCACGCCCGCAGCGGGATCCGCTGCGCGGCGTAGCCGGGCCCGAGCCGGCGGCGCGCCTCGGCCTCCTGCTCCGGGTTGCAGAGCACGATCGGCGGACGCATCGGCGGCTTCGGCAGGTCCCACCAGACCGGGGTCGCGCGCCAGTACCAGGTCAGGGGCCAGCCCGACTCGCCGGCCACCGCGGCCACCGGGTCCACCCCCTCGCGGTGCAGCCGCAGCCCCTCCTCGACCACCGCCTTGAGCTCGGGGCAGGTCTGCACGTAGATCATGCTCTCGACCCGCGCGCGCGCGGGTGTGATCTCGTCGAGGAAGAAGTTGGCGACCAGGCTGGTGGCCGCCGTTGCGGCCAGCGCCGCCGCCGCCAGCGTCCGGCTCCACCAGCGGCCGCGCGGCGAGAAGGTCCGCGCCAGCTGCATCCCTGCCAGCGGCAGGAACGCCCACAGCTGGTGGACGCCGAGCCATGCCACCTTCTCGCGCAGGTAGGCGTACATCGCCACCGACAGCAGGCCGAACACCAGCAGCGTGAGCTCGATCCGGCGCAGCCGCCGCCACCGTCCCGCCACCCAGGCCAGGGCAGCTCCCAGGATCAGGAACTCGTAGAGGGCGAGCCGCGGCAGGTGGTACCACCACGGGCCCGCGACCCGAGCGATCGAGTGCTGGCCCCACCAGTAGGAGATCGCCTTGCCGGGGAAGAACCAGTCCTCGGGATGCGTGAAGAACACCGTGTAGAGCGGCACCGACACCAGCACGGCGACCGCCACGCCGCCCAGGATGTCCCAGCGGTGCCTGCCGAGGAAGCGGAGCGTCTCCGGCAGGCCCCGGCGCGGCCCGGCGACCACCACCATCACCGCCCAGCACAGGCCGGCCAGCGCCGAGGTCACGTAGGCGTGCTCGGCCACGGCGAAGGCCAGCGCCGACCACGCCCCGACCCACAGCCAGGCCCGCGGCTGCCCACGGGCGGCCCGCCAGGCGGCAACGAAGGCGGCCGACGAGACCAGCATCACGAGCACGTCCTGGCGCAGGAAGCGGCCGTAGTAGAGGGTCAGCGGCGACAGCGTGACGAGCAGGCCCATCCACCAGGCGGCGCGGCCGCCGAACGGCCGGCGCAGGCTCCACGCGACCGCGAGCAGCAGCACGCCGGCGAATGCGATCGGCAGCCGGGCGGTGAAGTTGCTGTCACCGGCAACCGCATAGGTGGCGGCGGTCAGGTAGTAGAGCAGCGGGCCATGGTAGGTCGGGTCGTAGCGATAGATGCCGTTCTTGACCAGGTTGTACGAGGAGTGGGCGTGGATCGCCTCGTCGTGGTGGAAGGAGCGGTCGCCGAGACCCCACAGGTGGAGCGCGAGCGACACGGCGAGCAGCGCAAGCCACGGCCAATGACGGCGCCAGCGCGCGCCGGGCTCCCGAACCGTGGTCTCCACGCAGCCAGCTTACCCCGGACCGCACGGCTGAAACAGTGACGGCCGTCAGGTCCGGAGGGCCTAGGGGCTGGGGGGGTAGGTGGACCTGCCCCGGTTTCGT
>PQAJ01000206.1 GCA_003105185.1 Holophagae bacterium | reverse complement strand
GCTCGCCGAGGAGGTGGCGCGGCGGGTCGCGGAGGAGGCGGTACGGCGAGCCCAGGAGGAAGCGCGGCGTGCCGAGGAGGAGTCGCGGAAGGCAGAGGAGGAGGCCCGGCGCGCCGAGCAGGAGGCCGCCGAGATCGCCGCCCGCCGGGCTCGCCTCGCCTGGCGGCTGCGGCCGCCGGCCGAGGTCGTGCGGCTCGCCGACGGCGACCCGTTCGGCGAGCTGACCGCGGCCGGCATCGCGATCGGCGAAGGCGCCGGGGACGTGTTCGCCCTCCGCGAGGAGGCGCCGCCGTTCGTGGACGAGACCGTGGTCGAGGCGTTGCGCGAGGCGCCGCCCGAAGCGCGCGGCGAGCCGGAGCCCGAGTCCTGGGCCGACGTGGCGACCGAGGTGGCCGCCGTGGGTGAGCCGGTGCTGTTCGAGCCGCTCCCGCCGGTGGCGCCGGCCGCCGCGGCCGAGTTCACCGCCGGCGAGCTCGCCGAGCTGTTCGAGGGCGCCGAGGGGGTCGCGCCCCAGTCCGAAACGCTCGACGAGATCTTCGAGAGGACCCCGCCGCCCGGGCTGGAGGACGCCGCCGCGCTGGTGGCGCGGGTGGAGGTGACGCCGCTGCCAGAGGCGGTGCCCGAGGGCCCAGGCGAGCTCGCGCCGGAGTCGTGGGCCGATCTCGCCGCCGAGCTCGGCGCCGAGCCCGACGTCGTGGCTGCGGCAGCCCCTGAGGAGGCCGCGGCGTCCCCGGAGCCGGAGCCGCCCGAGCTCGCCGGGGAAGCCGCGATCGAGCCGCCGCCCCCGCTCGCCCGCGAGCCCTCGCCGGTCCGGGAGGCCGGCGAAGGGCCGCTGCCGACCCTCACCCTGGCCCGGCTGGCGGCCCACCAGGGCGCCTGGGGCCTTGCGGTGACCACGCTCCAGCGCCTGCTCGAGCGCGAGCCCGGCAATCTGGAGGCCGCGAGCTACCTGGCCGAGCTGCAGGGCGAGACCTCCTCGCCGGAAGGCGCGGTCCGCAGCTCGGCGCCGGCCAAGGTGGCGGCGTTGCGGGCCTGGCTCGACACCGTTAGACTGGGCTCTGAGAGACACGGGGCGTGAACTTCGAGGCCGAGATCGTCAAGCTGGTCGAGCGCTGCCCGGGCTCCCGGGGCGCGGCGATCGTCGATCCCGACGGGATCGCGGTGGTCACGACCCCGGCCGACCGCTCGCTCGAGGCGCTCGGGACCGAGCTCGCGGCGGTGGTGGCCGGGGTCGACCGCACCGGCCGTGAGTTCGACCACGGCAGCCTCCAGCAGGTGTCGGTGTGGGCCGAGGACGCCTTGATGATCCTCACCAGCCTCGCGGCCGGCTACTTCCTGCTGCTGGTGCTGGACCGCGGCGCGCTGGCCGGCAAGGGGCGCCTGGCGAGCCGCCTGGTCGGCGCGCGCCTGTACTCCGAATTCGTCTGAAATGAGAGTGCATGATGTTCAAATTCGATGAGATCTGTGAGCTGATCAAGCTCGTGGCGGCAACCGGCGTGGCGGCCGTCGAGCTCGACCACGGCGGGTCCAAGCTGCGCATCGACGGCGTGCCGCCGGTGGTGTTCGCCGACGGGCCGTCGGCGGCCGCGGCGGCGGCGGCCGCACCGAGGCCGGCGCCCGCGCCGGCGCCAGGCAGCGCAGAGGCCCAGGCAATTGCGGATGAGGGCCTGCACTGGGTGGCCTCGCCGATCGTCGGAACCTTCTACCGGGCCCCGAACCCGGACGCCGAGCCCTATGTCAAGGTCGGCGACATCGTCCACGAGGGCCAGACCCTGTGCATCGTCGAGGCGATGAAGCTGATGAACGAGATCGAGTGCGACGTTGCGGGCACCATCGTCAAGGTCCTCCCCGACAACGCGCAGCCGGTCGAGTACGGCGAGCGGCTGTTCGCGATCCGGCCGGCGTGAGATGTTCTCCAAGGTCCTGATCGCCAACCGCGGCGAGATCGCGGTCCGCATCATCGCCGCCTGCCGGGAGCTCGGCATCGCCACCGTGGCGGTCCACTCCGAGGCCGATCGCGAGTGCCTGCATGTCAAGCTCGCCGACCAGTCGGTGTGCATCGGTCCGCCGCCATCCGACGCGTCCTATCTCGATGTCTCGTCCGTGATGTCCGCGGCCCAGATCACCGGCGCCGACGCGATCCACCCCGGCTACGGCTTCCTCGCCGAGAACGCCCACTTTGCCGAGGTCGTCGGCGAGTGCGGGCTCACCTTCATCGGTCCGCCGCCCGACGCCATCCGGCTGATGGGCAACAAGGCGCAGGCCCGGCAGTCGGTGGCGGCGGCCGAGGTGCCGGTGGTGCCGGGGTCGGAGCGGGCGCTGGCCAATCGCGACGAGGCAGTCGACCTGGCACGGGCAATCGGCTACCCGGTGATCCTGAAGGCCTCGGCGGGCGGCGGCGGCCGCGGGATGCGGATGGCGACCGGCGAGGGCGAGCTCCGCGCGGCCTACGACACCGCCCGCAGCGAGGCCGAGCGGGCCTTCGGCGACGACTCGGTCTACCTCGAGAAGTACCTGGTGCGGCCGCGCCACATCGAGTTCCAGGTGCTGGCCGACAGCCGCGGCCGGATCATCCACCTCGGCGAGCGCGAGTGCTCGATTCAGCGCCGCCACCAGAAGATCATCGAGGAGTCGCCGTCGCCCGCCCTCAGCCCCGAGCTGCGCGACGAGATGGGGCGCGCCGCGGTGGCTGCGGCGCGGGCGGCGAAGTACCTCAACGCCGGCACGGTCGAGTTCCTGCTCGCCGAGGACGGCAGCTACTACTTCATGGAGATGAACACCCGCATCCAGGTCGAGCACCCGGTGACCGAGCTGGTGACCGGGGTCGACCTGGTCAAGGAGCAGCTGCGGATCGCCGCCGGCGAGCCGATGTCGATACCGAAGCGGCGCCAGGTCGTCGCCAGCGGCCACGCCATCGAGTTCCGGATCAACGCCGAGGACCCCAACACCTTCGCGCCGTCGCCGGGCAGGATCAGCCACCTCTCCCTGCCCGGCGGTCCCGGGGTGCGCGTCGACACCCACCTCTACTCCGGCTACACCATCCCGTCGCACTACGACAGCTTGATGGCCAAGCTGCTGGTGTGGGGCGCCGACCGCGACGAGGCGATCGTCCGTGGCCGGCGGGCGCTCGAGATGTTCCGGGTCGAGGGGGTGAAGACCTCGATTCCGCTCCACCTCAAGATCCTCGGCGAGGAGGACTTCCAGGCGGGCCGCCTGAGCACCCATTTCATGGATCGATACGCGCAGTAGCCCGCCCGCGCCCGTCTCCGCGCCCGCTTCCGCGCGGCGAGGCGAGTACGAGGAAGGGGCGTCCTGCGGGCGTGCCATCTTTGGCAATTTGGGGACGACGATCCTCCCAAAGAGGTGCTCGAGACCCGAAATTGCCAAAGGTGGCAACCTGCCGACGGCAGCGGCTGTGGCCGTGGCCGCAGCAGCTTGCGGCCTACGGCCACCCGCTGGTGACGGCTGGTCACCGCGGCCGTCGGCCGCGAGTCACCTCGGGAAGCGCCTCCAGAGAATCGGCGCGAAGCGCTCTCGAGGACGGAGCGAGCGAGCGGGCACAGAGACACGCCATCGGGCTCGGAAGCGGMGGCGGAAGCGGAAGCGGGGGAGGACAGATTCGTTGCTCTTCCGTGGCCCTGAGCAGAGTTCCAACCCTCAACAGCGGCTACAATTAACAGGATGTCCAACCTCTACCTGGTGGGCTTCATGGGGGCGGGGAAGTCGGCGGCCGGCCAGGTGCTGGCCGAGCATCTCGGTCGGCCGTTTCTCGACCTCGACGAGCTGGTGGCGGGGGCGGCGTGCGCTACCTGATCCTGAGCGAC
>PQAJ01000205.1 GCA_003105185.1 Holophagae bacterium | reverse complement strand
CGCAACCACTACGCCGTGTTCGGGGTCAACACCGCGGTCGCCGGCTTCGACACCGACCGGGAGACGTTCGTTGGGCGGTTCAACGGGCTCCACGAGCCGGAGGTCGTGCTCGCCGGCAAGTCGTCGAACTCGGTGGCGAGCGGCTGGGCGCCGATCGGCTCCCACCATCTGGAGCTCGTGCTGGCACCCGGGAAACGGGCTCAGCTCGTCTTCGTCCTCGGCTACGTCGAGAACCCGGTCGGCGAGAAGTGGGAGCGGCCGGGCGTGGTCAACAAGGCGCCGGCGCGCGCCCTGCTGGCGCGCTTCGCCGAGCCCGCCCAGGTCGAGGCCGCGGTCGCGAAGCTGCGGGACCACTGGTCGCGCCTGCTCGGGGCGTACGTTCTCGAGTCTCCGGACGAACGGCTCAACCGGATGGTCAACACCTGGAATCCCTACCAGTGCATGGTGACCTTCAACATGTCGCGCAGCGCGTCCTACTTCGAGAGCGGCATCGGCCGCGGCATGGGCTTCCGCGACTCCAACCAGGACCTGCTCGGCTTCGTCCACCTGGTGCCGGCGCGGGCCCGCGAGCGCATCCTCGACATTGCCGCCACCCAGTTCGCCGACGGCAGCGCCTACCACCAGTACCAGCCGCTGACGAAAAGGGGCAACCACGACATCGGGTCCGGTTTCAACGACGACCCGCTGTGGCTGATCGAGGGCGTGGCCGCCTACATCCGGGAGACCGGGGACGAGGCGATCCTCACCGAGGACGTGCCCTTCGACAACGATCCCTCGAACAGCGCCAGCCTGATCGAGCACCTCCGGCGCTCGTTCCACTACACCGTGAACAACCTCGGCCCGCACGGGCTGCCGCTGATCGGCCGTGCCGACTGGAACGACTGCCTCAACCTCAACTGCTTCTCAGAGACCCCGGACGAGCCCTACCAGACCACCGCCAACCGCGAGGGCCGCACCGCGGAGTCGGTGTTCATCGCCGGCCTTTTCGTCCACGCCGCGCCGGCCTTCGCCGAGCTCGCCGAGCTGATGGGCTTCGCCGACGAGGCCGCCGCCGCCCGCGACCATGCCGCCCGGATGGAGCGCGCGGTGCTCGAGCACGGCTGGGACGGCGACTGGTTCCTGCGCGCCTACGACTTCTTCGGCCGCAAGGTCGGCAGCCGCGACTGCGACGAGGGCCGGATCTTCATCGAGCCGCAGGGTTTCTGCGTCATGGCCGGGATCGGCGCCCGCGACGGCAAGGCGCTGCAGGCGCTGGACTCGGTCAAGCGGCACCTCGACACCCGCTACGGCATCGTCCTCAACCAGCCGGCCTACTCGACCTATCACGTCGAGCTCGGCGAGATCTCCTCCTACCCGCCGGGCTACAAGGAGAACGCCGGCATCTTCTGCCACAACAACCCGTGGGTGATGATCGCCGAGACCGTGGTCGGCCGCGGCGACCGGGCGTTCGACTACTACAGGAAGATCGCCCCCGCCTGGCTCGAGGAGATCTCCGAGGTCCACCGCACCGAGCCCTACGTCTACGCCCAGATGGTGGCCGGCAGGGATGCTGTCCGGCACGGCGAGGCCAAGAACTCCTGGCTCACCGGCACCGCGGCCTGGAACTGGGTGGCGATCGCCAACCACATCCTCGGCATCCGCCCCGAGCTCGGCGGGCTGCGGGTCGCGCCCTGCATCGGCGCCGAGGTCCCGCACTTCACCGTCACCCGGCGCTGTCGCGGAGCGGTCTACCGGATCCGGGTCGACAACCGTCTCGAGCACTCGGTGCCGCTGCTCAAGGTCGACGGCAAGGCGATCGATGGCACCCTGGTGCCGTGGGCACCGGCTGGGGCGACCGTCGAGATCGAGTGCCGGACCTAGCTCGGATCGCGGAGGCGTAGGTCCCTCATGCGCTGCTGACCCCAAGTCGCGCGGCTGCCTCTGCCTCCGCGCTCCGAGATGGATGCGCTGCGCGCATCCTGACGTAGCACTACCTGGACTCGCCCACCACCCTCCGGATGACCTCAGCCTTGGCGGGGTCGGCCGCGATGTCGTCCCACTTCCAGAACACGACACCGGCTGACGGCGGCTCGAGCGCGGCCCGGAGGCAGGCCTCGAGCTCCGCGGCCGACAGCACGTCGTCCCGATACGCCGACGCCACCTGGATGCTCGGCAGCACGGGGCAGTCCCCGGCCTCGGCAACGTCGCGGACCACCGACGCGATCCACTCCGGCGGGCGGTAGAGCATGTGCGAGTAGCACATCGGCGACAGGTAGTCGGCGAGGTGGCCCAGGGTCGCCCGGTCCTGGCCAGCGATCCGCGCGATCGCGCCGTCGAAGTCGCCGGTCCGCCACGGCACGACGTGGAGGTTGACCCGGAGGTTCGATTTGAATGCCTTGGTGGCCTGGATGATCTGCCACGCCAGCGAGGAGATGGTCTCCTGCTTGAAGCGGACCCAGTCGGCGGCCGCGTTGGCGCGGATCCAGGCCGCGGCGGCGGCCGGGTCGTCGATTGGCAGCTGTGAACCCGCGGTGAGGGTCGCGGCAAAGCGCCGCAGGCAGGTGGGGCAGTAGCAGGCGTCGGACAGGCCGGCCGGATCGGCGTCGGGCGCGACCATCTCCCAGAACACGAAGTGGCGGATGAAGTCGATGCTCAAGCCATCCGGCCGCAGCCGGCGCACGAGGTCGACCGCCTCGTCGACCCGGCGCTGCCGGAACTCCTCCCGCGACGGGCAGGCGAACTCCACCCAGTCGTCCTTGGCCGGCTTGCCGTCGGCGGTCACCGCAGAGAGGCTGGGGTCCGCCGCGAGCGCCTCCGGGGCGTACAGCACCGGGAAGATCACGTAGAGCTCGATGCCCGCCTGCTTGGCGAGCTCGCGGAAGCCTTCGCGCGACGCAAGCTGCTCGGCTGCGAACACGGTCGTGATGCCGAGCTCCTGCCAGTCGGCGAAGAGACGTCCCAGGTCACCATCGAAGTCGTAGATCTTGACCCCGACGATCGGCCGCGGCGTCGGGTCGTAGCCGTTGCCCGGCGACGCCCTTCCAGGAATCGCGAAGCCGGTCTCCGGGCCGGGCGGGAAGACGTCGAGCACCGTGAAGTCGACCCAATAGAGCCCGGCCGCGTTCGGCACCGCGGCCAGGATCGCCCGGCCGATGTCGCGCGGCGGGTCGTCGAGCTGTCGCCACCACGGCCGGTCCGACGGGTAGCCGAACTGGAAGGCAACCGGCGCCGGCGCGAAGCTGCGGCCCCACGCGGCGAACTCGGCCACCATCGCGTCGAGCGAGGGCAGGATCTGGCTGTCGTCGATGAACAGCAGCCCGTCGCGCAGCGTCGGCGGCAGCTTGGAGGCCTCCCAGTGCTTGAGGAAGAGCCGGTAGCTCGGGTCGTGGCTGCGGATCGCCGCCAGCCAGGCCGCCGCCTCGGCGTCGGTGACCGGCTTGCCCTCGGGGCGCGCGGTCGACTGGTACCACTCGACGTCGATGCCGAAGCCGACCACGCTCGGGTGGCTGCCGTAGCGCTCGAGCACGAGGTGGATGAGCTCCTCGACCGGCGCGTGGCCGGGCTCGACCTGCAGCCAGACCCGGAAGCCGTTGCGGTCGAAGAGGTCGAGGGCGGCCTGGTTGTGGTCCTCCTGCGCCGCGGTGATCAGCGGACTCGTCGGCTGCGCCGGGAAGTTGAGCTCGGTCCCGTCGCCGTGCAGCCGGCTGACGATCCAGATCGTCTCGGGCACCGCGCCGTCGAAGCGCGCCGCCATCTCCTGGCCCACCCGCAGCCAGTACTCCGCGCCCGGATCGCGACGCGGCCCGTAGGCCGAGAAGCGGAAGCCGGCGCCGATCGGACGGGCGGCCGCGGCCCCCTTGCCGCCGTCCCTCGTCGGCCCGCAGCCGGAGGCGAGCGACCCGGCGGCCAGCGCCGCCACCATGAGCCATCCGAGTCGGGAACGAGCGGCCGTCATGTCGTGCTCTCCCCTCCGCCCCTCCGGGCGATCGCATCGACGTACAGCGCCGCGGCCCCGAGCACGGCGGCGTCGGTGAGCCGGCTCGGCTCGATGACCAGGCGCTCGATCACGTGCGGGTAGGCGAAGCCCGCGAGCCCCTCCCGCATCGAGGCCTCGAACACATCGAAGGCAGCCGCGATCGAGCCGCCGAGGATCACGGCCTGCGGGTCGTAGGCGTAGCACGCGATCATCACCGCCGCGGCGAGCTCGCGGCCAAAGCGCTCGAAGAGCGCGATCGCCGCCGCGTCGCCGGCCCGCGCGCGCTCGAAGGCGACGTCGCCGCCGATGCCGCCCTCACGCAGGAAGAAGCGSCCGGCGCAGTAGTCCTCGACGGTCATCCCCTTGTGCGGCATGGCGCCGATCTCGCCGGCGCAGCAGTTTCTGCCGCTGTGCAGCCGRCCGTCGATGATCACGCCGGTGCCGAGGCCGGTCCCCAGCGTCATCCCGACCAGGTCACGGAAGGCCCGCCCGCTGCCAAAGCAATGCTCGCCGACGGCAAAGGCGTTGGCGTCGTTGTTGACGTAGGTCGGCACCCCGAAGCGGCCCTCGAGCACCGCCTTCAGCGGGACCCGCTTCCAGGACGGGATGTTCTCGACCTCGAAGACGGTGCCGGTTTCAACGTCGACCACGCTGGGCACCCCGCAGCCGATGCCGACCACCCGGTCGTCGAAGAGCTCAGCGATCGCCTCGATAATCTCGTCGAGCACCACCCGTTCGGCCGCGTTGGCCGAGACCGGCCGGCTGATCGCGCGGGAAACTGCCCCGCCAGCGACGACGCCGACCTTGACCTTGGTCCCGCCGAGGTCCACCCCGATGATGGTCTCTGCACTCACTCCCGGACCTCCCCGGACGCCGCGAATGTCGAGCTCGCTCCCGGCTACCGGCGCTCCGTCGTGCCGCGGCCGGTCAGGCTCGCCAGCAGCTCGCGCGGCGTGACCGTAGCGTTGTCGACCAGCGGCTTGGCCCACAGCCCGATGCTGAAGATGTAGCCGAGCGTGAGGAAGAGCAGCGTCATGCCGGCGCGCAGCCCGAGCTGGTCGCCGATCGCCCCCACCAGCCACGACACCACGGCGCCGCCGACGATCCCGGTGCACAGGATCCCGGAGAACGACCCGTGGTGCTCGGCGACCGAGTTCAGGGCCAGCGAGAACACGACCGACCACATCACTGACAGAAAGAACCCGACCGCCATGAAGGCGATTCGCGAGACCGAGGTCGGGCCGGCGAGCGCCACCGCCAGGCTGACCATCGCCGCCGCCGTGAAGCCGACCAGCACCCGGCGCGCGTCAACCAGCTTGAGGAGAAGGAGCCCGAGCAGGCAGCCGGCGGTCATCAGCCCCCAGAAGTAGGACACGGTGCGGGCGCCCTCCACCTGGGGGTCGAGCCCGTGGTAGACCTGCAGGAAGCGGGACACCCAGTTGGCGACCCCCTGCTCGGTGCCGACGTAGGCGAAGATGCCGAAGAAGAACAGCCACACGTAGCGGTTTCGAAGCAGCTCGCGGTAGCTCGTCACTCCGCCCGAGCGCTCATCGGCCTTGAGCTCGACCTTGGGCAGCCGGACCGAGGCCAGAACCAGGACCATGGCCGCGGTGACCACGGTGAAAACCCAGTACAGCGACACCCACGGCAGCGCCGGCGGCACGATCCCGGCGAGCAGCCCGAGCACTCCGCCGGCCGGGCGGGGGTCCGCCTGGAGCTGCGTGACCAGGTAGGAGTACACGTGCGGGCTCAGGAACGAAGCCGACCCGAACACCAGCTGGGCCATCACCGAGAAGAAGGCGAAGTGCTCCTCGCCACCCGCGACCCGCAGCAGCGGGTTGATGGCCACCTGCAGCATGGTCATGCCGATGCCGATCGCGAACAGCGACACCAGCGCCACCGCATAGGTCGGGAAGCTGGCGAACAGCATGGAGCCCGCGAAGGCGAGCACGAAGGCCGACACCAGGATCGGCTTGTGGCCGAAGCGCTCGAGCAGCACCCCGGCCGGGATCGACATCACGCCGTAGGCGACGAAGAACGAGAAGGGCAGGAAGCCGGCCAGGGTCAGGCTCAGGCTGAAGCCCTTGATGATGTCCGGCACCAGCGGCCCCAGGATGTTGGTCAGAAATGAGATCACGAAGAAGATCAGGAACACGAGCAGGACGATGGCCATGCTTCGCTTCATGCGCTCACCCCTTGTTCGGCACCGTCAGGCGGTGCAGGATTCTCTCGTCAGCTCGAGCCTTGTCGGCTCGGTGTGGCCGTCCCTGCACTCAGGGCCGCCGCAGTTCCGGGCACGTTCCAGCCGGCGACCGTCACCGCGGCGCCGTCGAGCGCGCCGGCGTGAGGCAGGCGCGCCCGCACCAGCCGCTCCTCGCCCGGGAGCAGGGTCAGGTAGTTGTCGTCCCACAGCACCGGCAGGTAGGACTCGTCGCGGGCGTTGACGAACCGCAGCTCGATGAAGAAGGCGACTGCGTCGGTCGGGTTGGTCAACCGGACCCAGATCTCGAGATCGGGCGCCGGGCGCTCGACCCCGGCCTCCACCTCCAGCGCGACCTCGGGCAGCTGGTTAAGCGCGGTGAAGTCCGCGAAGCTCTTGGTCGGGGTCACGAACCACAGGCTCCCCTCCCAGTCGAGCTCGTCCTCGGTGGTCGACAGCCAGTAGAAGTTGCGCGCGACCTCCCGGCCCTCCCGGTCAGCGAGCCGCAGGTCGAGGAACCAGACCGGCGTCGGCGGCTCGAGGTCGGCGAGCGACAGCAGCATTGACGAGCTCCCGCCGTCGATGGCGACCTCGCGCGTCGTCTTCTCGAACTCGCGCCCCTGGAGGTCGAGGGCACGCACGGTCGCAACCGCTTCGCGGCGCGCGAGCGTGTCGTTGACCAGGTGCACGGTGTGGTCGTGGTAGTTGTAGGCCAAGCTCAGCGGCTGGCAGGCGGCGCGCGTCCCGTAGAACGCGCCGTTGGGCATCAGGGAGTGGTCGTAGAGCTGCCAGTACATCTCCGGCCACGCCGAGTTGAGCATCCACTGGATGACCCCGGTGGTCAGCGGCCGGTTGACCGCGAAGGCCTCGAACATCGGCCGGATCGCCTCGTAGCTCGCCACCTGCGCTTTGCGCAGGAACTCCTCGACCGAGGCCGACGGCCCGTAACGCCGGTCGAGGGCCTCGATGTAGCGGTTCATCTGGTTGAACTCGTTGCGGCCGCAGTGGTAGTTCCAGACCTCGTCGATCGGCCACAGGTGCTCGGGCGGGATCATCTTCTTGACGCTCTCGAGCGGCGGCGGCTGCGGACCGGGTCCGGTCTCGGTGTTGAAGCCGTAGGCACCACCGCGCTCGCGGTCCTCGTACCAGTACCGCGGCGGCACCCAGTCGTAGGGACCATTCATCTTGACCCCGCTCGGGCCGCTCACCTCACTGGTCACCCAGCCGCACGAGGCGAGCGGCGGCCGCGTGCCGTCGCCGGCGGCGAGCTTGGCCCCGTACGAGCGCTCGAGGTCGGGGTGCGGCAGCAGGTCGCTCGCCAGCACCCAGGTGAAGATGCTCGGGTGGTTGCGCAGGTAGCGAACCTGGTCGTCGAGTGACGCCGCGACCAGCGCCTGATCCTCCGGTGTGAGCACGCCGCCGAAGCGCTCGTCGACCGGCTTGCCGAGGTAGTCCTCCCACTCCCACTGGCAGCTCCAGCCGGGCATGATCAGAACGCCCTCGCGGTCGGCGATGTCGTAGAGGGTGTGGCTCGAGCCCCAGAAGCCCTCGAGCCGGATGGTGTTGAGGCCCATCTGCTTGACATAGGCGATCTGGGCCTCGAGCTTGGCCGGCGTGTCGGCGAGCAGCAGGTCGTCGACCCAGCCGCCGCCGCGGATCAGCACCGGCTTGCCGTTGATCGTGAAGCCGCGGTGGCCTTCCGGGTTGAAGAAGGTGCCGACCTCGCGCACGCCGAAGGTCACTTCGCTGGTGTCCGACACGCGGCCGCCGACGGTTGCCGTCACGCGCAGTGAGTAGAGCTCAGGCTCACCGAGGGTGTGAGGCCACCACAGCCGCGGCGACGCGAGCTTGAGCTGCGGGAACTCCTTCGCTGTGAAGCTCACGGTCTTCTTCTCGCGCGGCGCAAGGGCGAACTCGCGCTCGAAGCTCGCTCCCTCGATCTCGCCCTTGACGGCCGCTGTGGCCGCCTCGCCGCCGTGGTTCGCCACCAGCATCTCCACCCGGAGCTCGGCCGAGGCCAGGGTGTCGAGGTCGACGTCCGAGCGGACGAAGACGTCATCCACCGACACGGGGCCGGTCAGCCGCAGGACCACGGGGCGCCAGAGGCCCATGTTGCGATCAGGCGGGCGCGGGTTCCAGTCGACGAAGCCGATCGTGAAGTCGCCCGGCTGCGGCGGGAGGACCTCCACCGCGAGCGCGTTGGCGCCGGGCTGCACGCGGCCAGCCAGGTCGAGCTCGTGCACCCGGAAGGCGCCGACGATCTCGTCGGCCGAGGCAAGCTGGGCGCCGTTGAGCCAGATGTTCGCCCGGTAGTTGATCCCCTCGAAGACGAGGCGCGACGCGCCAGAGGCCTCGCGCTCGCCGAGTGAAAACTCGGTCCGGTACCACCAGGGCCCCGCGAACTGCTCGGCCGGGACCCGGTCCAGGTTGGTCCCCAGGTAGAGGTCAAGATAGGCGCCGCTGGCGACGAGCGCCGCCATCGGCGTCGCGGGCACCGAGGTCGCGAGCCAGCTGCTCGCGTCGAAGCCAGGCGTCGACAACAGGGCGCCGTCGCCGGTGACCTCCGCCGCCGCGCGGATCCGCCATCCCTCCGCAAGCGCCCGCTCGTTCGTCATGGCCGGTTCGTGCCGGGCGCAGGACGCGAGAGCAAGGACAGCAGACGTCGCTGCCGCCCAGACGCGCAGCCAGGACGAGGCTTCGTGCGATCCCATCGAGCACCTCCGGTCGAGCGACGCCACATTGTGACATTGATACCCCGGCCAGGGCGAGCAATAAAAAGGCCGGCACGCGGTCCTCGGACGTGCGTCTGTGCCCGCATGGCGTTCTGCCAACGGATATACTTCCGACGGACGACGTTGCAGCTCGCAGCGTGACCATGCTCCGGCAGCGGCTCGGCCCGTCGACGTCGAGCCAGCCGAGGAGGCGCCCATGGGCCTGAGGGACGAGATCCTCGACCAGCCCGCCGCCGTCGCCCGCCTGCTCAATGCGCAGGCGGGACCGGTCGACGAGGTCGCACGCCGCATCCGCGCGCACACACCCGGGTTCGTCTACATCGCCGCCCGGGGCAGCTCCGACAACGCCGGGCTCTACGCGAAGTACCTGTGGGGCGCCCACAACCGGCTGCCGGTGGCGCTCGCCACGCCGTCCCTGTTCAGCGTCTATGCATCGCCGCCCGCCCTCCGCGACGCGCTGGTCGTCGGCATCTCGCAGTCCGGTCAGTCCCCGGACATCGTGAGCGTCATCGAGGAGGGCCGCCGCCAGGGCGCCCTCACCCTTGCCATCACCAACGACCCCTCGTCGCCGCTGGCCGGCGAGGCCGAGCTGGTCATCGACACCATGGCCGGACCCGAGCTGGCGATCGCCGCGACCAAGACCTACACCACCCAGCTGGTCGCGATCGCCATGGTCTCGGCCGCGCTGTCCGGCGACGCAGAGCAGCAGTCGTGGCTCCACCGCGTCCCGCTCCTGATGGGCGAGGCGCTGACGCTCGAGGACGCGGTCGCCGCGGCCTCGGCCCGCTACCGCTACATGTCGCAGGGCGTGGTGCTCGGCCGCGGCTTCAACTACGCCACCGCCTTCGAGTGGGCCCTCAAGCTCAAGGAGCTGGCCTACGTGGCGGCGGAGCCATACTCGTCGGCCGACTTCCAGCACGGCCCAGTGGCGCTCGCGAGCCGCGGGTTCCCGGTGTTCGCGGTGGTCGTCGCGGGCAAGATGGCCGACAACATCCGCTCGCTGCTCGCGCGGCTGGTTGCCGAGCAGGGGGTCGAGCTGCTGGCGATCGCCAACGACGCCGAGTGCTTGAAGCTGGCGCACACGCCGCTCGAGCTGTCGGGCGAGCTGCCGGAGTGGATCTCACCGATTCCGGCCATCGTCCCGGCCCAGCTCCTCTGCTACCACCTGACGCGGGCCAAGGGCTATGACACCGAGGGCCCGCGCGGCCTGACCAAGATCACCCTGACCTGGTGAGGGAAGGGTTCCTACGAAACGGAGGGACAACGATGACCCGCCACCGCATCCTGTTCGTGCTGATCCCTGCGGCCCTGGCCGCGGCACTCGTCCTCGCGGCCGGATCGGACGGAAACGCCGACACAGCCCTGCCCGTTCGCGGCTTCTGCATCGCCGCGCCGCTGCCGGACGGCGTCGACGCCTTCATCCAGTTCATCGAGCAGGAGCTCGTGCCGGCCTCGGTCAACACCCTGGTGCTGCGGGTCGACTACAACTTCGAGTACACGTCCCATCCCGAGCTGCGGGACGAGGTGGCGCTGAGCGAGAGGCAGGTGAAGAAGATCGTCAAGGCCTGCCGGCGCAATGGGATCCGCGTCATCCCCCAGATCAACCTGCTCGGCCACCAGTCCTGGGAGGAGAAGGTCACCGGCCTCCTGCGCGTCTACCCCGAGTTCGATGAGACTCCCCACATCGCGATGCCCGAGAGCTACGTGTGGCCGAACCCGGAGGGGCTCTACTGCAAGAGCTACTGCCCGCTCCACCCGCAGGTCCACGCGGTGGTGTTCTCCCTGATCGACGAGCTGCTCGAGGCCTTCGAGGCCGACGCCTTCCACGCCGGCATGGACGAGGTCTTCTACATCGCCGACGACAACTGCCCGCGCTGCGCCGGCCGCGACCCGGCTGAGCTGTTCGCCGGCGAGGTCACGGCGATCCGCAACCACCTGGCGTCGCGGGGGGCCGAGCTGTGGATCTGGGGCGACCGCCTGATCGACGGCAAGACCACCGGGATCGGGATGTGGGAAGCGAGCATGAACAACACCCACCGGGCGATCGACCTCATCCCCAAGGACGTCGTCATCGCCGACTGGCACTACGAGCGCGCCGACCCGACCGCTCCCTACTTCGCGGTCAAGGGCTTCAGGGTCGTGAGCTGCCCGTGGCAATTCGGGGAGGTCGCGTCCGACCACATCCGCGCCACCCTTGACGCGCGCAGGACGTCGACGCCCGAGATGCGGGACCGCTTCGCCGGCGTCATGCAGACGGTCTGGAGCGATGCCGCGGACTTCCTCGACCAGTACTACGGCCGGCTGCCGCCGGACCGCGAGCGCGGCGACCCGATCGCCTGCTGCAAGCGCTACCTCGCCGAGCTCAAGGAGCTCGCCGCCCAGCCGTAGGACGGACATTTCACGAGCTGCCTGCTGCGCGGTGCCGTCACTCGCCGTAGAAGTTCTTGTCCCAGGCATGGCGACGCAGGATCGCGAGCGTCGGCGCGTCGAGCGGCCCCGCGTCGGACACCGCCAGGTTGGACTCGACGTGGCGGACGGTCCTCATGCCCGGGATCACCGTGCTCACCGCCGGGTGCGACAGGCAGAATCGGAGCGCGATCTCGGGCAGGGTGCCAGGGGTGCCTGCAAAGTCCCGCTCGAGGGCCGCCACGCGCTCGGCGACCTGGCGCTTGCGGTCGCCCGCGAAGTACTCGGTCCGGAAGTCGTCCACGAGGAAGACCGTCGCCTCGGTGACGGTGCCGGTGAGCGCACCCTCGTCGAAGGGCACTCGGGCAATGACGCCGACGTCCATCTGCTGGGCGACCGGCAGGAGCTGGCGCTCCGGGCTCTGGTCGAAGATGTTGTAGATCACCTGCACCGCGTCGACCAGCCCGCTGCGCACCAGCTCGAGCGCCGAGTCCGGATCGTGGTCGTTGATCGAGACCCCGACCGCCCGCACCTTGCCCGACTCCTTGAGGTCCCGGAAGGCGCGCCGCCAGTCGTCGCGGTCGAACCACTCCGGGTTCCACACGTGCAGCTGCTGCAGATCGAGGGCCTCGAGCCCGAGATTGCGCAGGCTCTGCTCGGTGCAGGCGATCACGTAGTCGTACGGGAAGACCTGCTCGATCCCGATCCCCCGTCGCGCCGGCCACTGGTCGTTCTTCGGCGGGACCTTGGAAGCGACGAAAACGCGACCGCCGGCGCCGCGAACGACCTGCCCCACCAGCCGCTCGCTGTGGCCATCGCCGTACGCGAGCGCGGTGTCGATGAAGTTGAGCCCGAGTGAGAACGAGCGCTGAAGCGCGCGCCTGGCCTCGGCGTCGGTGCCGCCGAGCCACTGCAGCCCGCCAATCCCCCACGCACCGTATGCGACCTCGCTCACCTCGAAACCGGCCCTGCCGAGTCTGCGGTACCTCATAGGGTGCGCCTCTCGATCTTCAGTCGCTTCGAAAACCCAACCTTCAGAAGGATTTCGTGCCGCATTGGCCGTCGAACAGCCTTCGACCGGCCCCGCACTCCGAAACGGCCGATGCGGCACGAGATCCTAACGGTAGCGGATCTCGACCAGCCCGGCCTTGACCAGCTTCCAGAACACGACCAGCGCCTCGAGCTCGGGCAGCGGCGAGATCTTGAGGATCGAGCCGAGGTCGCTGCCGCCGCCGATCCGCGACAGGATGAAGCCCTCCTCCGGGGTCAACGACATGCCCCCCAGCGCGGCAGGGTTGCCGGCGAGCACAGGAACACCCCCACGCTCGACGCCCGCCTCCTGCAGCTTGGCTCGGATCTCGGACTCCACGGACTTGATCTCGCGCCCGAGTTCGCGGTCGTCTGGCTGCAGGCTGGCGGCGGCTCGCAGCCGGCGCAGCGCCTGCTCGACGTCCAACTCCTTGAGGCGGGCGCGAGCCTCGGACAACAGCTCGGCGGCGGCGGTGCCGGGAGCCGCTGCCGGGGTGGCCACCACCCTCGGCCGGACCAGCTTGAGGCGACTGCCCGCGGCCTTCTGGAACAGGATCTCGGACACGAAGTACTCGCTGGAGTGGGTCTGCAGGCAGATCTCCTCCACGGTGCGGTCGTCGTTGACCTGCTCGAGCACCGCGCGCCGGGCCTCGTCGGTCTCGCCATCGAGCAGGTCGCGAACCGCCACTGGCACGCACTGCGCCGATGGAATGAAGCGGCGGATGCGCGCCCACTCGTCGACCCGCCGGATGCCCTCGAGCGTTACCGAGGTGACGTTGAGGGAGATCGGGACCAGCTCGTAGGCCGGCAGCTGGCCGTCGAGGAAGCGGAACTGCCCGTCCTCCCAAAGAAAGAGCTCGAAGATCGACTCCTCGGCCTTGAGCGCCAGCATCCGCTGGAGCTCCTCCTGGCTGACCGCCCCCTGGTCGACCAGGATCTTGCCGATCATCTCGCCGCTGCGGTCCTGCTCACCGACCGCCGCTGCCAGCTCCTGCTCGCCGATGCAGCCGTGGCTGACCAGGAAGTGCCCGAGGAACTCGCGCGGGTCGGTCGAGTTGCAGGACACGATGGCACCGTCGCGGAAGTAGATCGACTTCACGACCTCGCCGTTCGACACCACCAGCGTGCCCGTGACCCGGCCGTTGGCCAGCCACTGGAAGATGTCGGACAGGGCCATGGTCTTGAGATTGCCGCTGATGCCCATGGGCCGCCTTCTGTCCCCGTACGCCGCAGCAGGGATCACGCCGCCACGGCGGTCGCGCTGCCACCAACGAGGTGTCGGCTCAGCTGCCGGCCGTGTACCGCGTCCAGATCTCGTTCCGGCCGAGCAGCGACACTCCGATGTAGCCGCGGACCTTGAGGCTGCCGTCCGCTTCGAGCGACATCTTGGACTTGTAGGTCTTGCCGTCGTCCGGCGCGTAGATGGTGCCGTTCTTCCACTTGCCGTCGCCGGCGTACTCGAAGTCGAACATCATCTCGAGCCCGATGATCGGCCGCTTCCGGAGACTTTCGTCCGGGTTCTCCCGGTCGACCTTTTCGAGGCCGGCCATCCCCTGCTCGTCATCGGCCGGGTAGATCGGGATCTCGAGCCAGATGATCTTGCCGAAGTACTTGCCATCCTTCTCGTAGATCTGGATGCGAGCCCCTCCGTCCTCGGTGCCGAGCGGAGTGGCCCACACCCCGACGACCGAGTCACCGTCACCGGCGAGCAGAGGAACGGCGGCCAGCGCCAGAACTGCGGCCAGCAGAGCTGCACGTCTCATGGAACCCTCCTGCGGGAACTCTCGTGTCGACACATCATACCGCGCATCGCCCGCGCGGCGTGAGGTGCTGGGGGGGCTGGTACAGTGCTGCACAGCGTGCGAAACGGCCTGGGGACCCTGACGGTTCGGCTCGCCCTGGCGACCGCCGTGGCCGCGGCGGGAGCATCCTGCAACCGTCCCCCCGCTGCGCCGCAGCCGTCGCTGCCGAGCGCGGAGCAGCTCGCGGCCACTGGGAATGCGGTCGGCATCCCCTACGACTGCTACCTGCTGATCCGGCGGGACGATCGCCGCATCGCCCTCCGCGTCACGGCGCTGTCGCCGCTCGGCGACCGCATCTCCTACCGCTGGTACCTGGCGGACGGCGACGGGCGCTTCTCCCGCCCGGAGGCGCTCGAGCAGGGCGCCGGCGAGACCGTCGAGCATCCGTACACAGGACGCATCACCCTCCCGGGGCCGCTGACCCTGGACTGGTCGCGCGGCTCGACCACCTTCGGCTGGCTCTACTGGCCGGAGAGCGGCGTTGACTATGCGGTCTACTCGCGGCCATTTGCCGAGCTGGCCGATGCCGCTGCCGGGCGGGACGGCGGCCGCTGGCTGACGCGGGACATGTTCCGCCGCTGACGCGCCTCGCCCAGGTTTGACTCCGTTCCCGTTCCCGTTCCGGTTCCCGTTTCGGTCGCTCCCGCGGCCGATTCCGCTTCCGCGCCCGACCTCGCCCACGCCCGCGGGCAGACGCCCGGATCGGCTCTGCACCTTTGCCGAGCCGCCCCGATCCGATAAGCTTCCCGGCCATGATCGCGGTCTCCGGCCTCGCCAAGTGGTTCGGCGCGCAGTCTCTGTTCGAGGGTGTGAGCTTCCAGCTCAACCCCGGCTGCCGCTACGGGCTGGTCGGCGCCAACGGCTCGGGCAAGACGACGCTGCTGCGGATCCTCGCCGGCCAGGAGGAGGCGAGCGCCGGCACTGTCTCGCGGCCGCGGCGCCTGCGGCTCGGCACCCTCGAGCAGGACCACTACCGCTTCGAGGAGCTGCCGATCCTCGAGGTGGCGATGATGGGCCACCACGAGCTGTGGCAGGCGATCCGCGACAAGGAGGCGCTGCTCGAGCGCGCCGACACGGACTTCGACGGCGACCGCTACGCCGAGCTCGAGGACATCATCGCGAGCCACGACGGCTACGCCTTCGAGGCCCGCTCCGCCGAGATCCTCGAGGGTCTCGGCATCCCGACCGCGCTGCACCGCGATCCCCTGTCGACCCTGTCGGGGGGCTTCAAGCTGCGGGTGCTGCTCGCGCAGGCGTTGGCGGCCGACCCCCAGTGCCTGCTCCTCGACGAGCCGACCAACCACCTCGACATCCTTTCGATCCGCTGGCTCGAGAAGTTCTTGACCGGCTTTGGCGGCTGCGCGATGGTGATCTCCCACGACCACCGGTTCCTCGACAACGTGTCGACCCACATCCTCGACGTCGACTACCAGACGGTGACCCTCTACACCGGCAACTACGCCGCATTCGTCGAGTCCAAGCAGGCGGAGCGCGAGCGGCGCGAGGCCGAGATCGCCAAGCGCGAGAAGGAGATAGCCCAGCACCAGGCGTTCGTGGACCGGTTCCGCGCCAAGAACACCAAGGCCCGCCAGGCGCAGAGCAAGATCAAGCAGATCGAGCGCATCTCAATCGATCGGCTGCCGCCATCGTCGCGGCGGTACCCGACCTTCGAGTTCCGGCAGCGCCGCCCCAGCGGCAAGCAGGTGCTGACATTCGAGAGCGTCTCGAAGGCCTTCGGGGACAACCAGGTGCTGCGCGACGTCACCCTTCATTGCCGTCGCGGCGACCGCCTGGCGATCATCGGTCCGAACGGCATCGGCAAGTCGACCCTGCTCAAGGTCGGCATGGGGCAACTCGCCGCCGACGCCGGCACCGTCACCTGGGGGCACGAGACGTACCCGGGCTACTTCGCCCAAGACCACCGCGAGCGCCTGGAGGGCAGCGACGCCACGGTCGAGGGCTGGCTCGGCGAGGCGTGCGCCGGCGAAAGCGTCGGCTTTGTCCGCGGCCAGCTGGGACGGGTGTTGTTCTCTCGCGACGAGGTCGAGAAGAAGGTCGCCTCGTTGTCGGGCGGCGAGGCGGCGCGCCTGCTGTTCGCCCGCCTCAGCGTCGAGAAGCCGAACGTGCTGGTGCTCGACGAGCCTACCAATCACCTCGACCTCGAAGCCATCGAGGCACTGGTCGAGGCCCTCGAGGCCTTCGACGGCACGCTGGTGTTCGTGTCCCACGACCGCTGGTTCGTGTCGCGGCTCGCGAACCGGATCGTCGAGATCACCGAGCACGGGCTCAACGACTACCACGGCAGCTACGACGACTACCTCGCGGCGTGCGGCGACGACCACCTCGACAGCGACCAGGTCGTGCTCCGGCAGCGCCGGCCGCGAACCCACTCCGCCGGCGACCGGCGGCCGCCTCGCTCCGCCGAGGCGCGGGCGGTCGAGCGGCGCCGGCGCGACCTCGAGCTGAAGCGCGACCTGGCCACGACCGCGATCGAGGAGGCCGAGCTCCGGATCGAGGCCATCGACCGCCGCTTCTGCGAGGAGGGGTTCTTCGAGTCGACCCCCGCTCTGGCGGTGCGCGCCCTCCAGGACGAGCAGCAGGGGCTGCGCGCCAAAGTCCAGG
>PQAJ01000204.1 GCA_003105185.1 Holophagae bacterium | reverse complement strand
CTGCTCGCTCTCCGTGACCGCAACTGTCGGGAAGGCGGCCGGCGCCGGCGGCACCGTGCCGAAGCCGCGCTCGACCTCGCGGAGAGCGGTCGCCTCGTCGACGTCTCCGACCACCAGCGCGACGGCGTTGTCGGGGTGGTAGTAGGTGTCGTAGAAGCGCCGCAGCACCTCGCCGGTCACCGACTCGACGTCGCCGCGCCAGCCGATCGTCGGATGGCGGTAGGGGTGCTCGAGGTAGGCCTGGGCGAAGGCGCCCCTCATCAGCAGCTCGAATGGCTCGTTCTCCCCCATCTCGAGCTCGTTGAGCACGACCGTGCGCTCGCTCTCGAGGTCTAAGTCGCGGACCAGCGCGCCCCGCATGCGATCGGCCTCGACGTCGACCGCCAGCGCCAGGTGCTCCGCCGGCAGCACCTCGTAGTAGCTGGTGCGGTCGAGCCAGGTGGTGGCGTTGAAGTTGGCGCCGACCCGGTGCAGCACGCGGGCGATCTCGGTCCCGCTCTCCCGGTTGAACCGGCGCGAGCCCTTGAACATCAGGTGCTCGAGGATGTGCGTGGCACCGGTGTGGCCGGTCACCTCGTGGCGCGATCCCACCCGATAGACCACCCCGAAGCCGACCACCGGTGCCACCGGCGTCGGCCACGCGAGCACCGTCAAACCGTTGTCACGGTGCCGCCACTCGCTGACGCCGTCCAGTCGATCGACGAGATCAAACCGGGTCCCGGACATGCCACCTCCCGGCGCCCAGCGCCGCGATTCCAGCATCATACCGGGGCCGGCCTCGCGGCGCGGCGCCCGTGGCCGCGATTGACGCACGGCGGCATCGGTGCTACAAGGACGGGCCCCACTCAACGGGATCGGAGTCACGCGTGTCGAAACCAGCCTTCCGCAACCTCGCCATCGTCGCCCACGTCGACCACGGCAAGACCACCCTGGTCGATGCCATGCTCTGGCAGAGCGGCACCTTCCGCAGCAACGAGCGGGTCGCCGAACGGGTCATGGACTCCGGCGACCTCGAGCGCGAACGCGGCATCACGATCCTGGCCAAGAACACCTCGGTGCGCTACGGCGGGGTCAAGATCAACATCGTCGACACCCCCGGCCACGCCGACTTCGGCGGCGAGGTCGAGCGCACCCTGCAGATGGTGGACGGCGTCCTGCTGCTGGTCGACGCCGCGGAGGGGCCGCTGCCCCAGACCCGCTTCGTGCTGTCCAAGGCGCTGGAGCTCGGCCTGCCGCCGATCGTCGTGCTCAACAAGATCGACCGGCCGGACGCTCGCCCGGGCCAGGTGCTCGACGAGGTCTACGACCTGTTCATCGACCTCGACGCCAGCGACCACCAGCTCAACTTCCCGGTCTTCTGCACCGACGCCCGCAAGGGGCTGTGCCGGCAGGGCCTCGAGGGCGAACTCGGCAATCTGAAGCCGCTGTTCGAGGAGATTCTGAGCGCCCTGCCGGCGCCCGCCGGCGACCCGACGGCCCCGCTCCAGCTGCTGGTCACCAACCTCGACTACTCCGATTACCTGGGCCGGCTGGCGGTCGGCCGGATCGTCAACGGCACGCTCGCCGCCAACTCGACCGTCAGCCTCGCCCGTGAGGAAGGGATCGTCCGGGCGCGGGTCGGGACCGTCTACACCCACGAAGGGCTGGACCGGGTCGAGGTCGAGCGCGCGACGGCCGGCGACATCGTCGCCCTGGCCGGCCTCGACGAGGTGACGATCGGCGACTCTCTGGTCGACCCCGAGGACCCGCGGCCGCTGAAGCGGATCGCGGTCGACGAGCCGACCATGGCCATGGTCTTCTCGGCCAACACCTCGCCGCTCGGCGGCCGCGAGGGGCAGTACGTGACCGCCCGCCAGATCCGGGCCCGCCTCGAGAAGGAGTCCCTCCACAACGTCGCCATCCGCCTCCACATCGAGGCCAACGACGCCTTCACGGTGATGGGGCGGGGCGAGCTGCAGCTGGCGATCCTGATCGAGACCATGCGCCGCGAGGGCTACGAGCTGTCGGTGTCCCGCCCCGAGGTCGTCACCCGCGACATCGGGGGAGCGGTCCACGAGCCGATGGAGATCGTCCAGGTCGACTGCCCGGACGAGCACGTCGGCATCATCACCCAGAAGCTGGGCGGCCGGCGCGGGGTGATGACCGAGATGCACAACCCCGGCCACGGCCGGGTCCGGATGTCCTTCCGGATCCCGTCCCGCGGCCTGATCGGCTTCCGCTCCGAGTTCCTCACCGACACCCGCGGCACCGGCATCCTCAACCACCTGTTCGACGGCTGGGAGCCGTGGCAGGGCCCGATCCCAGGCCGCGCCACCGGCGCCCTGGTGTCGGACCGCGCAGGCCGCGCCACCACCTACGCGCTCTACCATCTGGAGCCGCGCGGCACCCTGTTCATCAATCCGGGGATCGACGTCTACGAGGGGATGATCGTCGGCGAGAACGCGCGCGACAACGACCTCGACGTCAACATCACGCGCGAGAAGAAGCTCACCAACATGCGCGCGTCCGGCTCCGACGAGGCGCTGCGGCTGGCGCCGCCGCGCGAGATGACCCTCGACCGGGCGCTCGAGTGGATCGACGACGACGAGCTGGCCGAGATCACGCCGTCCGCCGTGCGCGTCCGCAAGCGGGTGCTCGCCGCCAACCAGCGGCCGAGACGGGGCGAGGGGCAGTAGCGTCCTCCCCCGCTTCCGCGCCCGCTCCCGTGCCCATTCCGGTTCCGTTCCCGGGAGGCGAGGCGAGCACGAGGAGAGGGCGTCCTGCGGGCGTGCCATCTTTGGCGATTTCGGGACGACGTTCCTCCTCAAGAGGTGCTCGAGACCCGAAATCGCCAAAGGTGGCTCCCTCGGGGAGCGCCTCCAGAGAATCGGCGCGAAGCGTTTTCGAGGACGGAGCGAACGAGCGGGAGCGGGAACGGGATCGGGAACGGGGGTCAGCCGCCGGCGCATTCTGCCAGCTCTCCGCTCTCCGCTATCCAATGTCGGCGAGGAGTCCGTAACGCATTCGCCTTCGTGTCGAAAGTGTGTGGCCGGAGTGTCGTCCTGCGGCCACTGCCGCACGAACTCATCAGGATGCGCGCAGCGCATCCCGAGGAGCGGGTGGGCAGAGGCCAACAACAGTGACCACGTCAGGAGTGTGCCCGGGGGCCTATGCCCACACGCTCCTTCTAGTACTCCGGCGTCGGCACCGGATCGCCGGCGGCAAACCGGCGGACGACGCGGACGGCGACCTTCTCGATGCTGTCGACCCGATGCGGCGGCCGCTGGACGCTGCTCAGGCGGGCGCGGGCGCCGACCGGCACCTCGATCGGCCCGGACAGGGTCATCCGCTCCCCGGCGCCACCCGAGCGGTAGAAGACCGTGGCCCGCACATCGGCTCTGCAGCCGCCCGGGTCCTGGCAGCGAACCAGGCACACCCAGTCCATGTAGCCCTGGTGCAGATCGCCGCGCACCTCGACGACCTCGACTGCGAGGTCCGGCGATTCAACGGGCACGCCGGCGGCGCTGAAGCTGGCCGCCGGCGAGACGATGGGCTGGGGCCGGCTGCGACACGTCCGCATCGCCACCACGACCAGCACGGCGACCACGAGCAGTGCCGCGATCGCCGGCAGGGGCCACAGGCGTCGCGCCATCAGACCTCGGGGGTCGGCACCGGGCCGGCCGGCCCCGGAATCCGGGAGGCCGGCGGCCGCTGCGGCTGGGCCGGCGCCTGCATCTGCATCCAGTAGACCGTCGCCCGCATGTCGGGATGGGCGCTGCCTTCGGGCTTGGCTGCGCTGAACGAGTGGCTGAACACCGCCGTCTCATCCGGCGGCAGCAGGTTGGTGACCGCCACCTCGGCGCTCCACGGCGCCTGGCCGGCAGCCGCGATCGTCTGCAGCTGGACCCGCACGCTGCTCACCGGGGCGGCGGTCCGGTTGACAACGTCGCCCTCGACCACCCACCGGTTCTCGCCCTGAGGGGTCACCCGGAGGTTGTTGATCACCACCCCGCCGCCCTGTTCGAAACCGGGCGGCGGCCCAGCCGCCGCCGCGGCCGGTTCCTCGCCGCCCTGCTCACCGGCCTCACCGCGCTCCTGCCAGGTGTGCTTGACGTCCTGGTCGGTGATGGCGATGCCCGAGGGCACTGCGTCAGCCGGCGGCAGCGCCAGCCCGCGCGAGCCCGCAAGCTCGGGTGTGACGGTCGCCGGCGCCGCAGGCTCCGCGGCCCGACTCTCGGCGGCGCGCAGCGCCTCGAGGTCGACGTCGGCGACGTCGTAGGCCACCTGCTGACCGCCGGGGAGGGTCGCCATCAGGTACGAGCCGTTGACGGTGTAGCTCGCCGCCTCGAACACGGTGCCGTTGCGCAGCCGGATCTCGAGTGCAGCTGCGGACAGCCCCACCAGGACGATCGCCACCACGAGCACAAAGGCACGTTTCACGGCACTACTCCTGACGCCAGTTGGTCACAGTATATCCGGTCGGGTTAACGAACTCCTGAGTGTAGCCCGGGACCGGGATGTCCGGGGTGAAGGTCACGTAGCTGGTGCCACTGATGGTGTAGCCGGTGTTGCCGGTGATGAACTGGTCGAACTCGATCGTGGTCCCGTCGCCGCACTGGAACCACAGGTCGTAGACCCGGCCGATGCCGGCGGCGCGGCAGATCGGGGCGTCGGGATCCGGCTCGCCGCCGCCACCCCCGCCACCGCCGCCGCCGCCACCGCCACCGCCCGGACAGAGGTCGGGCGGGTTGCTGGCCTGCAGGTCCTCGCCGGACTCGAAGGTCGAGAACAGGACGTGGCCGCTGACCACCGTGGACTCAAAGGTGGTCCGCTCGTTGGGCCGCATCGTCATGTACCAGCCGTAGAGGTCGTTGGCCGGGTCGAGGGCGTTGGTGGCGCACTCGAAGTCGCCGGAGAGCGCCGAGTAGTCGATGGCCAGCAGGTCGGCCGCGCTGCGGGTCGTGCCGTCGCCGACGTCGAGCACGAAGAAGTAGGCGCTGATGTCGCCGTTCTCGAGCTGCAGGTTCTCGCGGTCGCCCGAACCGAGGGTGATCGCCCAGGTGAAGGTCGAGCCGTCGAAGGAGGCCGGCACGATGACCGGCCGCATGAAGAACTGCTGGCGCGCCGCGAAGTCGGCGCGGAAGTCGAAGATCCGGGTCAAGGTGGCGGCGCCGACGCCGGTTGACGCCGAGTCGTTCGGCGCCGGGTAGCCGATTCGCCACAGGCTGCCGTTCGAGTCGCCGAAGTAGATCCGGTCGTGGAACCCGTCGAGGTCGGAGTCGAGCGCGGCGAAGCTGCCGGGCACCGACACGCCGAGCGGCTGCTTGTAGACGATGGCGCCGGTCTCGATGTCGACGCCGTAGACGAAGTTGCCGGTCAGGTCGGACTCCTGCCGGTCCCAGCCGCCGCCGAAGAAGGCGACGAAGGTGTCGTCGGGAGCGCCGGGGTTGCCGCTGTTGTAGACCGCGATGCGGGCGATCGCCGGCTTCGACCAGGTCCAGCCGAGGTCCCAGTAGGGCGAGCACTGGTCGCCGCTCAGGCCGAGCGGGCAGTTGCCGTCGGCGTCGCTTTCGTCCGTGAACTCCCACATCAGCCGCGGGTACTCGGCCGAGCAGTTGCCGGCCGCGCCGCTGGTGCAGCCCGGCAGGGCACTCTCGACGGGCAGGTAATCCGGTGAGCCCGAGTTCGGGTCAGGCTGCGTGATGTCGAGGGCGACGACGCCCCGGCCGCCGGTGCGCATCGTCGTCAGCGCCACGGTGCGCCACTCCCGCGGGCTGGTGCCGCCGTCGGGCGAGATGAAGACGTCGCTGACGGCGATCTGGCCGTCCACCAGGTACTGCTGCTCGGTGCCGTAGGTCATCACCCACAGCTTGTCCATCACCGCCCGCGGCACGTAGGCGAAGAGCTCGAGGCCGGTGCCGAGGTCGTGCTGGTCGTCGTAGGTGCCGCCGTCGTCGCGGTCGTAGAAGCCGGCGTCAAAGACGTGGAGCATGCCGTCGTTGGCGCCGGCCAGGGCGACGCGGCGGCGTTTGCCGTGCTCATCCATGAACTGCTGGTAGTTGTGCGCCCCGGCCTCGCCCGGCTGCACGAAGCCATAGTCGTAAAAGAACATCGGGTTGTTGGGCGGATTCACCGCCACCGGCTGGGAGTGGAAGATGTCGCCGAGCACCGAGTAGCCGGTGGGCCGCGGCGGGTTCTGCGGCGCCGGGTCGAGGGCCATCGGGTTGTCCCAGATGTCGCGGACGAAGTTGACGATCTCCTGCGTCTCGAGGTCGGTCGGCAGGGCGGGCAGGCCGAGCTCGTCCTTGAAGTCGGCGCGCACCGTGGCATCGGTGCCCACCTCCTCGATGTCGTGGCGGGTCCACACCGACGCCGCGTCGGTCCCGATGAAGATGTTCCGGGTCGGCGACGGCACCGACAGCTGGCCGGCCAGCGAGGTGGCGGCGTCCCACTCGACCAGGCTGAGGTCGATCTGGCAGTCGGCGGTCACCGGCAGGGTCGGGTTCTGGGTGTTGAGCTTGAAGGCGTACAGGTTGCCGGTCCAGATCGACTCGTCCTGCTGCGGCACGAACAGCGGGAACAGGGCGAGGTAGTCGTTGACCGTGCCGGTCCCGCCGGAGCTCGACGGCGGCGGTGACACCTTGAAGGGGACGAACGAGCGGTCGCCCTCGTCCATCCGGTTGATCACGTCATAGAGCGCGTCGCTGAGCTGGGAGGCGTTGGCGGCGGCGAAGAACTGACCGTCGGTGATCTGCGACACGCACTGCAGCGGCGACGGGTTCATCGGATCGAACTCCTCGGAGAAGCCGATCATGAACACCTTCACCGGCTGGCCGATGTCGGGCAGCTTGAACTTCCAGGCCGCCTGGTCGGGGTCGCAGGCGTTGAGGCCGCAGCTCTCCTCGCCGTCGGTGATGAACACCACGTACCACAGCCGGCAGGCGGCCAGCGGGTCGTTCGACCACAGCCCGGTGGTGATCGTCTCCTCGTACCAGTTGTAGGCGTCCATCAGCGAGTTGGCGATCGGCGTGGTGCCGCGGGTCAGCATCGGAATCGGGTTGTAGTCCGGGCTCGCCGGGTCGGGGTCGTAGTCGTCCTGCCAGGTCAGGCTCGAGCCGTCGTCGACCAGGTCGACCGCCGAGGCCATCGGCTCGAGCACCATCGCCACCTCGGCGTAGTTGCTCGGCGCGGCCGGCGGCGGCAGGTCGACGAGCAGGTTCCAGCCATTGCAGAAGCCGTTGAGCGTGATGTTCTCAGGATCGATGGTCGATGGGCTCTGCACGTCGAGGTCGATCTCGTAGGTCGGCCCCCGACCGTAGGTGTAGTCGAGCAGCGCGCTCTCATACAGCAGCTTGAACTCGAGGGTCTCGCGGCCCTCGGCGCCGCCCTGCCCCGGGTCCCAGTCGTCGGTCCAGGCCGACCACTCGGTGCAGACCTGGAAGCAGCTTGAGCCCCAGCTCGAAACCCGGACGTTGTCGATGTCGACGCGGGTGCTGGTCGTGGGGCTGGTGCCGCCGGAATAGAGGCCGGCGAAGCCGGGCCCGAGCGGCGCGCCCGAGGTGTCGGTCCAGTCGGCGATCGTGCACCAGTCGCCGGCGCAGTCGGTGAAGCTGCAGGCATCGATGCCGGTGCAGCTCATGCGCCGGACCTGGGCCCGGAAGTTGCCGCAGAAGAAGTCGATCCGCAGCTGGTAGCACTGGCCCTGGTAGATGGTSAGCAGCTCGCYGTTGCCKGGRTCGAGCTCGATSRGGGCRGYRCCGATGGTGGTGTCGRYGCCGCCGAGCCGCTTGACCAGCCGCCAGCGGGCGCGCAGTCCGAGGCTGATCGCATCGGCCTCGGTCGGCAGGTCCTCGATCAGGAACAGGTAGGCCTCCTCGACGTCGGTCGCGCCGCCGGCCGGGTTGTCCCAGGTCGAGCCGCCCCACACGAAGCCGAACGAGGTCTCCTGGAGGTCGGCCCGGAAGTCGGCCTCGAAGCGGATGTTCTGCCACTGGCTGGGGTCGTAGCCCGGGTTGCCGGGCCGTGACTGGTCGATGAGGAGCACGCCCTGCTGGTCGGACTGGCCGCTGGTCTCCGCCACGTGCTCGACCCAGGTGTCGCCGTCAGCGCAGGCGAAGGTGTCGGCGTTCGGCTCCCACTGGCCGACGAAGGTGTTGCCGCCGCTCCAGCGCGCCGCAGTCCAGCCCGGGATCGCGTTGATCGCGCCAGCCGGGGAAAAGTCGTCCGTGAACACCTCGGTGGGCGGGATGGTCGGGAAGAACTGCGCCTCGACCGTGGCCGGCCCGGCGACCAGCGCGAGCAGCAGGCCGCAGGCCGCAGCCAGCCGCCGTCCGGACGCGCCGGCGCCACCCGGCATGAGGGGGTGCTGCTTTCTTCGCTGCAACGGGCGTGTCATGGCTTCCTCCCCTACTGCTCGGGCGTCGGCGTGTTGGTCCGCGTCGGCGTGTTGGTCCGCGTCGGCGTGTGGGTCCGCGTCGGCGTCGGCGTGTTGGTCGGCGT
>PQAJ01000203.1 GCA_003105185.1 Holophagae bacterium | reverse complement strand
GCACGCCCGCAGGGCGCGCTCTCGTCGTACTCGCCTCGCCTCCCGGGCATGGAGACGGGCACGGAGACGAGAGGCAGCCACCATCCACATGCCGTGGTTCACGCTTGCCCCAGACTGCCCCTCACGGCACCAGCCGCCCCCCGGGCCGCCGCGGGGTCACCGTGGACGGCCCGACCTCGACCAGCGCCGCAGTGCTCCCCGCGCCGAGCCCGTTGGGCAGGGTCGCCGTGACCCACGCGCGGCCGATGGCGCGAGCCTCGACCGGCACCGCGACGCCCGCGCTGCCGCGCGGCAGGGTCACCTCGGCCGGCACCGACGCCACCGCCGGGTTCGAGGAGACGAGCTCGACGTCGACGTCCACCTCGAAGACCTGCTCGAGGCGCAGCACCAGCTCGGTGGGCACTCCCACCCGCGCCGCGCGCAGCTGCGGGTCGAGCGCCGCCAGGGTCCCGACGCACGACGCCTCGAGCAGCGCCCGGTTCTCGCCCACCGCGATGAAGCCGGTACCGCCGTGGCCGGCGACGCTGAGCAGGGCCGGCGCGTCGATCGGGAACGAGGTCCAGTGCGCTCCGTCAGGGCTCACGAGCACCACGGCGGCGCCCGAGCCCGGGCCGAGGCCGGGAGAGAACCCGACCGCCGCGAAGTGGCGTCCGTTGTACGCGACCCCGCGCAGCTCGGCGGTGGCACCGGTGATCGGCGCGAACCAGTAGTGCCGGTCGTTGGTCGCGAGGATGGTGCCGCCGCTGCCGACCGCCACCGCCACCTCGTCCCCGGCCGCAACGCCATAGAGGTGGGCTTCCGACGACGTCAGATCGAGGTACCAGTTCGTGGTGTCGGTGCTCGCCAGGATGGTGCCGTCCTCGCCGACCGCGACGAAGCGGTCACCGTCCCAGGCCACCCGCTCGAGGTCGGCGGAGGTCGTCGACCACTGATCGAACCACAGGCTGCCGTCGCTGCTGGTCAGCAGCGCGCCCTCGTCGCCGACCGCCACGAAGGTGCCGTTGCCCCAGGCCACGGAGTTCAGCGGCCACACGGTGGGCACGTCGTGGACCTCCCACTCGTGGCCGTCCGCGCTCGACGCCGCCCACGCATCCCCGACCGCCGCAAGACCCGCGCCGCCGAACGCCACGCCCCGCATGCGGTCGATGTCGACCGCCGCTACCGACCACGGCGAGCCGCCGTGGGTCTCGGCGACGGTGCCGCCGCCAAGGCGCTTGCCCTCGTCACAGAGGCCGACGCCGCCGGCAGCCAGCATGCCGTCCTCGGTGGCGGTCAGGTCTGCGAAGCCGTCGGCGCAGGCCTCCGATGTGCAGCCCGACCCCGGCTCCACCCAGTCGATGCCGTTGGCGCTGGTGAGGAGGTCGCCGCCGTCCCCGAGCGCGACGATGGTGCCCGGGACCCGGGCCAGCGCCGGGAAACCCCCGGCAAAGTCCCGCCAGGTCATCGTCCAGGTGCTGCCGCCGTCGGTCGAGGTGTAGAGCTGCGCCTCAGGGACGAGCAGGGTCGACGGGCACGCGCCGAAGCCGCTGAGCACGGCGCCCGACGGGGTCCCGAGCGCGCCGACGAACCGGCTGAAGGGCTCGCAGCCGTCGACCGTCGCGGCCAGGGTCCACCGCTCGCCATCGGGGCTGACCCAGGCCTCGGGCCCGCCGCTCCACACCAACCGGCTTCCGGTCCACGCCAGGTCGTAGCGCTCGAGCTCGAAAAGGTGGTCTTTGGCGCCGGCGGGCACGGCGGCGACGAAGCTCCAGCTTTCGCCATCCGCGCTCCGGTACACCTCGTCGCCGCTGCACGCGAAGAAGACATCGCCCGCCCACACCACGGACTGGACGTCGTCGGGCAGCGCGGTCGCGACCCGCGACCACGCCGTGCCGTTGCTGCTGAGCAGGACGTCACCGCCCATGCCGGAGCCCACCGCCACGAAGCGCGAGGCTCCAAAGTCGACGTCGTTCAGGGTCACCGCGGGGTCGCTGAAGGCGACGCTCCAGGCGTCGCCGTAGCGGCTGGTCAGCAGCATCCCCTCGCCCACCGCCACCCAGTGCTGCGACGCGAAGTGGACGCCGTAGAGGTCGGCCGAGACTCCCGGGTCGCGCCGCTGCCAGCGCTCACCATCCGAGCTCATGAGGATGAGACCATCGGCGCCCACCGCCATGAAGCCGCCGGGGCCATCGGCCGCTCCGAAGAGGGTCGTCCGGGGCGGCATCGGGTTGACCCACCGCCACGGGCACTCGACGTCAACCGCCGCGGCGGGAGCCGCGGCGAGGACCACGGCCGAGCTCACGCAGAAACGGGCCAACGCTCGCACCCTCATGGCGCCCTCCCGGCGGGCAGCGGCGCCGGCGCACGGCCGCTCGCCGTCCCCTCCACCGTACACCCCCCGTCACGCCGCCTTGGTGAGAGCGGTCACGGCTCGATCGGCGGCCATCCGGCAGGGCCGCGGCGCGTTGGCCCCGGTCAAGGGTCCGGCGCACGAGGGCCCACAACGACGGGGCGGCGGGCCGCTGCAACGGCCCGCCGCCACCTCGCGCGCACTCCCGCGGATCAGTCGTTGGGCGCGCCGCGCTCGATCCAGTCCCGCAGCAGGTTGATCAGCGTGGCCGACAGCGGCGGGCCGCCGCGCGGCATCTGCGAGCCGCTGATCGAGGGATCGCCGATGACCTTCAGGTAGAGGTAGCTCGCGGCGGGGTCATTGGGCTCGATGCGATCGAGGGTCGGCTGTTCGTTCGACGGCACGTTGACGATGTTGCCGTACGCGGACCCTGCGGACAGGTTCAGGCCCTGCGCCGGTGACGAGCCGCCGTGGCAGCCCGAGAAGGCGCAGCTCGCGGTGAAGATCTGGCTCTGCACCTGGCTGAAGGTGGCGCCGGTGCCGCCGCCCTGGACGACGACCGTGCGGGTGTCCGGGCTGGGGTCGGCCAGCCCCCGCGAGTCGGTGACCGTGAAGGTGACGGTGTAGGTCCCCGACGCGGTGTAGGTGTGGGGACCCGGCTGAAGCTGGGTCGAGCTGATGTTGTCGCCGAAGTCCCAGAGGTAGGTCATCGCGTCGCCGTCCGGGTCGGTGGCGGAGCCCTCGAACACGACCGAGTCGCCCTCGTTGATCGTCACGTTCCCAGCCGGCTGGACGATGATGCCGTTCGGCGCCCGGTTGGCCGGCGGGCCGCTCGACTCGCGGAGCACCGCGGGCGCCGGCGACGGGCTGACCAGCACCGGATCGTTGGTGACGTTGTCGACGACCGAGAGGTAGATGGCGACCGGCCGCGCCGCCGAGAAGGTCACCACCAGGTCGTCGCGGTTTCGCTCCGACTGGGGCACCGACGGCACCAGCTGGTACACGCCCCGCACCTCGTTGGCGTACGGCGCGAGGTCGAGGCTGCTCGACCCGAGCAGGCGGCCGTCGACGCTCCACACGTTGAAGGTCGCGGCGACCTCGGCCGGGTACGGGTTGAAGTAGCCGACGTTGCTGCGCAGGCCCTCGCCCGACGCCGCCGGCCGGTTGGCGCCGAGCAGCAGGGCGCCCGAACCGAGCAGCTCGGCCGGCCGGCTCGCCGGTGCGTACTGGCCGAAGGTGCCGCCGATCTCCGGGTTGTCGCGCTGGTCGTTGAAGATCCTCGAGGCCGCCACGACCGGTTCCGCGGCGAGCAACCGCATGGCGCCGTTGCCGTCGGCCCCGAACAGCGTGGCCACCGAGTCGTTGACGACCGCGGTGCTCGAGCCGCCGACGCCGAGCACGACCGTCGCGTCGGGCCCGGTCAGGCCGCCCGCACCCGACGGGTACCACTCCGCCCACACCGAGGCATCCTCGTCCGACAGGTTGAGCACCCGCAGGTCGGTGCGCCAGGCGCTGCCGGCCTGGCCGGCGATCCGCGACGCCACCGGGAAGATGAACAGGCTCTCGGTGGCGCGCAGCTGCCCGCGCGCCGCCCCGCCCGGGTGCTCGGAGTTGTGGACGTTGACGTAGTAGTTCTCGGGATGGGCCAGGACCGCGCTCTCGACGTTCTCGTCGACCGCCACCGAGCCAGCGGCAATGCCGTCGGTGAATGCGGCCTCGAAGTCGATCGCGACCGGGCCGTTCTCGGCGGCGGTGCCGGCGTGGATGTGCGCCGCGGTCGGGTCGGCGATGTTCTGCGCGGCGACGAAGTAGTGGGCGGTGTGGTCGTCGAAGACCACCGCGCCGAAGCCCTCGCCGTCCGGGTCGCCGGGGTTGTCGACCTCCCGGAAGCCGCGCAGGGTCCCGGCCAGGGCACGCCGCGCGGGGCCGTCGCCGAGGACCTGGCCACGCACCGCGCCGGCCGGAAAGTCGGCGTTGTGGACGTTGACGTAGAAGCCGGCCGGGTTGTCGAGGACGGCCCCGATCGTCCCCGGCTCGGCGGCGACGCTGCCGATGGCGACGTAGGTGTTCGGCGCGACCTCGGTGAAGGTCGCGGTGAAGTTGATGGTGACGCCACCGCTCTGACCGGCGCTGCCGGCGTGGATGTGGGCCATCGTGGGCTGACTGACGTCGGTCACCCACAGGTAGTACCAGACCGTGTTCGCTCCCAGTCCGACGACGCCCAGTCCCCAGCCGTCCGCGTCGCCGGGGCTGCCGGCCTCACGATCGCCGCCGAGGCTGGCCGCGAACCAGGGCGTCTGGGCGGCGGCGGGTGCCGCCACCGAACAGCAGGCCGCGAGCAGCAGCCCAGTCATGATCGATCCGATTCCCCTCTTCGTGCTCATGTCGTTCTCCCTTCAGCAGTGCTCAGTGCGGCGGTCGGTACCGGCGAGCGCCATCGACCGGCTCGGGGCGCCCCACGCCGCCGTCCTCGGGCTGCCTGGGGTACTGTGTCCGAAATAGAAAATTCGAGACACTGTTTCAACAAATGGAATGAGCTGCGGCCCGGTCGGCGTTGCTGCCACCCAAACCCCGCCTCGGAAGAAAGCTGGAGGACGCTCATGAAGCAGAACATCGGTTCCCTCGATCGCACGATCCGGATCGTTGCCGGCCTCGGCATCATCGCGGCCGGTCTCTACTTCGGCAGCTGGTGGGGCGCCATCGGCGCGGTGCCGCTGCTCACCGGTCTGGTCGGCTGGTGCCCGCCCTACTCGCTGTTCGGGATCTCGACCTGCCGCACCCGCACCTGACCGGCCGCCGAGCGGCCTGAGCTTTGCGCTCCGCCACCGTCCCACACCATGAGCCGCTGACGCGAAGTTGTTGGTGGTTGGCGCCCTGCTCCCCGAGCCCGCATGAGAATGCCCGCTTGCATACCGCGTGCAGCGCCGACAGCGCGCACCCCCGCGTGATCTCCACCCTTCGGCTGCCCTGCTTCCAACCTCAAGAGGAGTTCGTGCCGCAGTGGCCGGCCACGCCCACCTCGGTCTGGCACACCCACCGAAGAGGCCAATGCGGTACGAACTCCTACGTGTGCTCGAGCACGATCAGCACGCCGATTCCGATCAGCACCACTCCGCCGGCGACCTCGGCCCAGGCGCCGAAGCGGCCCCCCAGCCGGCTGCCGAAGATCGTGCCGACGGCCGTCAGAACCCCTGCCGTGCCGCCGATCACCAGGCTCGGCACCCACACCCGCACGCCGAGCGCCGCGAAGCTCAGGCCGGCCGCCAGGGCGTCGAGGCTGGTCGCCAGCGACAGCACGATCAGCGACACGCCCCGGGTCGGGTCGGACGCCGTCTCGCTCGCCTCTTCGCCTCGGAGCCCAGCTCGAATCGCACGCAGCCCGACAACCGCCAACAGACCGAAGGCGACCCAGTGATCCCAGGACGCGATCCAGGTGACGAAGGAGACCCCGGCCAGCCAGCCGACGATCGGCATCAGGGCCTGGAAGAGGCCGAAGTGGAATGCGAGTCGCGCCACCTGGCTCCGGCTGACCGCGCGCAGCGAGACGCTGACCGCGACCGCCGCGGCGAAGGCGTCCATCGCCAGCCCGATCGCCACGCCGAGCAGGACGAACCAGCTCATGCGCCGCGCCCCGCGCCCTGCCCCAGCGCAGGCGTCGACAGTGACGGCATCCAGCTCGAGAGCCAGTCGACAATCAGATCGATCACGACCGTGGGCGCCTCGTGGTGCGGGGCGTGGCCGCAGCCGGGCAGCAGCTCGGCGCGCCCCGGACCGCCGAGCCGGGCGGCGATCTCGGCGAGGTGCCCCGGCGTCGCGTACTCGTCGTCGGCGCCCTGCAACAGCAGCGCCGGGCAGGTGACCGCCGGCAGCTCGCCGGTGATGCTCCAGCCGTCGAACCAGGGGGCGAGCCAGGTGTCCGCCCAGCTCCGGAAGATGGACTCGGCCTTCGGCCCGTGCAGGCGCTCGAGGCCGCGCCTCAGCTCGCCGCTCGCCCACCGCAGCTCGGTGCGCCGGATGCCGGTGCGGGTCGCCTCCTCGACGAAGGCATGCGCCGCTTCGGTGACGACGGCAACCGGGTCGTGGTGGGCCGCGGCGAGCAGGGCGATGGTGCCGCCGTCGGAGTGCCCCACCAGCAGCGGCCGCTCGACCGCGCAGGCGGCGAGCACCGCCGGCAGCTCCTCGAGGGCCGCGCGGTGCAGGTAGTCGACGCCCCAGGGCCGATCGAGCGCGCTCGAACGACCGTAACCGCGGCGGTCGTAGAGCAGCGCCGGCAGCCCGGTCGCGCGCACGAGGCGCTCCGGGAAGGCCCGCCAGGCGTCGACGCAGCCGAGCCCCTCGTGCAGTAGCACCAGGGTCGGCGCAGCCGCCGCGGCGGCGCCGGGCCACAGCCGGCGCGCCACGACGCGCGCCCCGCCGACCTCGAGCTCGAGGTCCTCGCGCTGCAGCTCCAGCACCGGACCGGTCACCGGGCGATTGTAGCCCGGTACCCGGTCGCGGCCGGCGGCGGGTACCATGGTCGGGCACAGCACCGGAGGTCCGCCATGCGAGCCATTCGAGCCGCCGTTGCCGCTGCCGCCTGCGTCGCGGCCGCAGCCTGCTTCGAGGAGCCGGTCCGCGAGCACCTCCACCTGACCCTGATCGGCGACCAGGTGGTGGTGGTCACCGCCGTCCAGGAGGTCGCCGGACCCGAGACCGCTAGGTCCAACCCAGAGCTTGCCGCCCGTCTCGACGAGACGCGGGCCGCCATCGAGCGCGGCTGGGATCGCTGGCGGCCGCTCTTCGACGAGCTCCAGCCCGGCATCGAGCGCACCACCATCGAGAAGGAGAACGGCGCCGCCTGGCGGGCCCTCTACAGCGCCGCCACCGCCGACTTCGACGCCGTGGCGCGCCTGCTCGCGTCCCAGGGCCTCGACGCCACCATCGACCACGACCGCGTCGACGACTACAACTTCGAGCACGAGCTCAGGCTGTACCCGGTCGGCAGCCCGCCCGCGACCTCGAACGAGCGAGCGGAGGTCGAGCGGCGTATCGACGAGTGGTCGGTGACCGTCGCCGACTACCTCGCCGAAGCGGCCGCGTTGTACGAGCACCTCGAGCGGCGGCCGGACCGCGCCGTGCCCTGCTTCTCCCACCTCTTCGACCGCCAGGGCCCGGAACCCACGGCTCTCGACGAGGGCGAGGAGGAGCTGGTGGCGCGGCTCAAGGACCGCATCCAGGCGGTGGCCAGGGTTCTGCAGGTCGAGTCAGGCGAGGCCTACACGCTCAACGAACTCAGCCGCCTCGCCTTCGACCCCTTTCCCGTGCGCCTGACCGTTGCCGTCCGCGGAACCCCTCTAGAGGTCGAGGGATTTGTCGATGGCGCCGGCTTCCTGGAACGGCCCGCGGTGGACCTGTGGCGGGCGCTTGCGGGCCTCGAGGGACACTGGCTTGAGCCCGACCTGGTGACCGCGATGATCGCGCCAGGCCCGCAGGATCGCCAGCCCGAACCCGTGCCTGAGGACTTCGCGACCATCGCCCGTCGCTGGACGAAGGCCCCGCAGCCTTCGGAGGTGGCTGCCGCGCTGCGAGCCGAGCTCGTTCCCTTGGAGCTGCACCGCGTGCTCTGGCGGTCCACGGCGGCGGAGGTCGTCGACCTCGAGAACGAGGATCCTTGGAACTTCGTGGACGCCGCCCTGGCCGATCTCCCGCCCTGATTCCGAGCGTGCGAGTCGCTGCCGCCGATTGACAGACGGTGGCACGCGACCCACCATTGCAGCCATGAGCGACTACCAGAAGGTGTGGCGGGAGTTCGAGCGCAACGAGGTCACCCACTCGGCGGCCCACTACCTGCTGGCAGTGGCCGCCTTCGCCAAGACGGGCCGCGACCCGCGAGCGGTCGACGTCGCGCGGCTGCTCGACGTGTCGCGGGCCGCGGTGTCGCTGCAGATCAGGTCGCTGCGCGACAACGGCCTGGTTGACGTCGCCGATGACCACCGCATCCACCTCACTCGGACCGGCGCTGACCTGGTGGCGCGGATCGCGTCCAAGCGCGAGGTCCTGCGGCTGTTCTTCGTCGACGTTCTCGGCGTCGACCCCGAGACCGCCGAGCGCGACGCCTGCAAGGTCGAGCACCTGATCTCGGAGCAGTCCGGGGCGGCCCTGGTCAACTTCATCAGCTGCCTGCGAGCCGACGAGGCGGCGCTGGCCGAGCTGGTGCGCCGCACCCGCGCGACGGCGGCCGAGGGTACCGAGGGTGCGAGCCGGGACCTGCAGGCCATCATCGACGGGCTCCGCTCGGGCGGCGGGGAGCAGCCGCCGGGGACCTGACAGCGCCGCGCCGATTGGCGCGCATCGACCCCGGGCACGGTCCACGTTAGGATGAGCGCAGTGAACGCTCCTGACGACTCCATCAGCCGCCCGCTCGATCCGGCGCGGGAGTTCGCGGCCGCCTCAGCCGACGACTGGCGGCGCGCCGTCGCGGACAGCCTGGGCGGCCGTCGACTCGAGGACCTCCTGGTCGAGGTGTGCGACAGCGTCGCGGTGCGGCCTCTCTACACCGCGGACGATCTTCCGGCAGGGCAAGCGCGCGCGGTCCCGTGCGCGGCCGCCGGGTGGCGGGCCTGCCAGCGCTGCGACCACCCGGATCCGGCGGAGAGTGGCTCCTGGATCGCGGACGCGGCGCAGCGCGGCGTGGACGGCGCCTGGCTGATCTTCGACGCTGCCGCCCGCCGCGGTCTCGATGCCTCCGACCCCGGCTCGGCCGCGTTGGCCGTCGACGGCGTCGTGCTCTCCGCGGCCGGCGAGCTCGGCCCGGTGCTGGAGGCCATCGACGCCGCCCGCGCCGAGGCGTTCCTCGACGGCGGCGGCAACGGCATCGCGCTCGCCGCCGCGGTGCTCGCCGCCCGGCAGCTCCGGGGGCCAGCACCTGGTGGGCTGTCGGGCGGTCTCGGCTGGGACCCGCTCGGCGCCCTGGCCGGCGACGGCGAGCTCCCCTACGGCCTCGAGCGCAGCCTGGAGCTGCTCGCCGACGCGACTGCGTGGGCCGACCGCCGCGGGCACTCCCTGCGCGCCGCGAGCGTGTCGACGCTGCCCTACCACATGGCCGGCGCCACCCCGGTCCAGGAGCTGGCCGGCGCGATCGGCACCGGCGTCGAGTACCTGCGCCGCATGACCGCGTCCGGGGCCGAGCTCGAGAGGGCCTGCGGTCTCCTCACGTTCGTCGTCCCGATCGGGCGCGACCTGCCGGTCGGGATCGCCACCCTGCGCGCCTTGCGCGTGATGTGGTCGCGGGTCGTCGAGGCCTCCGGCGGCAGCCCGGCGGCGCGAGTCGCCACGATCCACGCCGTGACCCCGCCGCGCGGCCTGACCCGGCGCGACCCGTGGGTCAACATGCTGCGCGCCACGGTCGGCGCCTTCGCCGCGGTCGCCGGCGGCGCCGACATCCTGACCGTGCTGCCGTTCGACGCGGCGCTCGGCCATCCCGACGGCTTCGGCCGCCGCATCGCCGCCAACCTGCACG
>PQAJ01000202.1 GCA_003105185.1 Holophagae bacterium | reverse complement strand
CGTAGTCGTAGCCGGTCTCGAGGTCGTAGATGTGGGCGAACTGGAGCGTCGCTCCGGTCATCCCGGTGAGGTCGAGCAGCGGCGAGGTCAGCGAGATGTTCCGGTTGTTCGCGTACACGCCGCCCGGGCTGTCGGTCCACGAGTGGGTGGGGCTCGACGACGCCTCGGTGGTGATCGCCCACGGCGACTGGGCGGTCCAGCCGATGTTGCCGCTCTCGACGTCGTCATCGAGGACCTGCACGTAGGGGGCGAGGTAGAAGTCGAGCGGTGTTGTCTGTCCGGTGACGGCGGGGACGTTGAGCGCGGTGAAGGGCGCGTAGCCGTCGGCGGTCGCCGTCACGTCGTAGCTCCCGGACGGCAGCATCAGGTCATAGCTGCCGTCGCCGGGATCGCTCGCGGTCGAGAACGGACCGGCGGTGACCGTCGCCGCCAACGGCTGGCCGCCCGCGGCGCTGCGCACGTCGCCCGCGATGTGGGCCGCCTGGGCCGGGTCGAGCACCCAGAAGAAGGCCGCGCTGACCACGCCCCAGCTGCCGGCGCTGTCGATGGCCTGGAGGTACACGGTGTGGCGGCCGTTGCCCAGGCCGCCCGTGGGCACGGTCGCCCGGACCTGCTCCACGGTGCTGTTGAACTGGCCGTCGACGGCGACCATCGCGATCGGCGTCGCACCGGGCGACCACGGCGGGATGTCCACGAAAAGCTGGGCGCCGGCGATCGGCTGGGTCGGCTCGCCCGCGCCCGCCTGGTAGCGGGTGTCGTTGGCGGTGGCGTTGACCGTCACCGGTTCGCCCGGAGCCACGATGGTCGGCAGCGGCGTCGGCGCCACCACGTCCGGCCCGGCCGGCAGCCGCCACGGGCCGCGCGCCGCCTTGGCCGCATAGAGCAGCATCTCGAGGTTGTCCGGGTAGATCGTCGACTCGAAGGGGGCGCACTCCTCGAAGAAGTCGGTGCCCATCTCGACCGTGAATGCCGCCGTGCCGAGCCGGCCGTAGGCCCAGTCCTTGGTCGAGCCGTCGACCGGGTAGAGGCTGCCGAGCTGCGCGTTGTAGCCGTTGAAGTAGCCGAGCTTGCGGCCGAGCGTCATGTACTGGGTCGCGTTGGGCGGGTCCTGGAAGCCGAACGCGGTCAGCACGTCGCCGCCGTAGCTGTGGAGGTCGATGAAAACGCCGGTGGTCTCGGGCGGCGCCGGGGTCGTCAGGTCGTCGGGCCGCCAGTCCGGGAAGTTGGCGAGCACGTAAGTCTGGATCGCCTGGGTCTCCGGCTCCGAGCCCGCGCTGGCGCCCCGGAAGGTCTCGTCACAGGGGTCCGAGCTCGAGCCGCCGCAGCATCCCCAGTAGAAGTCGAAGTTGCGGTTGAGGTCGGCGCCACGGTACGGGGAGCTCGTGCCGCAGTAGGTGCCGTTGGTGTTCTTGCGCCACGACTCGCCGCCCTCGGCGTGCTTGCGGCCGTCCGGGTTGGTCTGGAGCAGCACGTGGACCTCGTGGTAGTCGAGCAGCCAGGTGATGTCCGGGTCGACGCCGTAGTTGGCGAGCAGGTGCTCGACGAAGCGGGTCGCGGTCTCGGCGGTGGTGTACTCGCGGGCGTGGATCGCGCCCTCCACCCAGAGGTCCGGCTTGTCGCCGCCGATCGACTCGTTGGTCAGGCGCAGCACCCGCAGGTCGTAGCCGGGCAGCCCGCCCGCGGCCGTCTTCTCCCACGAGTCGCCGATGTCGAGCCACTCCGCGAGCCCCGGGTTGGCCGCGGCCAGCGCCTGCCCGGCGGCCAGCGTCTCCTCGACCGTGCGGTAGCACGGGTACCCTGGAATGCCCTCGACCTGGTCCGGGAGGGCCTTGAGCACGCGGTTGTACTTCTCGGTCCGCTTCGCGTCGAGCGACACCACGAAGCCGAGGTCGAGGAGCCGCTGGTAGCCGAGGACGTCGACGTCGACGATCAGGAAACCGGCGCCAAGGTCGACCTCCCAGGGCTCGACCCAGCTCGCGATCGCCCGGACGTCCGCGGGCTGCGCCACCGCGACCCGGACGACGACCCGCTCCAGACCCATCGCCAGCGCCTCGTCGACCGTCGCCGGCAGGGACGCCGAACCGGCAGCCACCGCGACCACTGATCCCGCCGTCGCAAACGCCACGGCGATCAACCACACAACCGCTGTCCGCTGCACGCTCCGCACCATCGCTGGCCCTCCGCGCCCGCTGTCAACGCCTCATGGTAGCGCACAGCTCGCTCGCGTTGACGAGGCGGACAGCCAGGCCCTAAGATCCGCCAGTGCCGGACGGCAACCAACGGAGGGAGTTGATGACGGTCGAGGTCTTCAGCTACGACGACGCGATCGTGCGCAAGTTCACCCTGGTGACCCTGGTCTGGGGTGTGGTGGGGATGCTGGTCGGGCTGCTGGTCGCGCTCCAGCTTGCCGCCCCCGCCTTGAACTTCGGCGTGCCGTGGCTCAGCTTCGGCCGGCTGCGCCCGCTCCACACCAACGCGGTGATCTTCGCCTTCGCGGGCAACGCGGTCTTCGCCGGCGTCTACTACTCGCTGCAGCGGCTGCTCAAGGCGCCGATGTTCTCCAAGACGCTGAGTGCGATCCACTTCTGGGGCTGGCAGGCGATCATCGTCGCCGCCGCGGTGACGCTGCCGCTCGGCTTCACCCAGGGCAAGGAGTATGCCGAGCTGGAGTGGCCGATCGACATCGCGATCGCGCTGATCTGGGTCGTCTTCGCCGTCAACGTCTTCGGCACCATCGCACGGCGCCGCGAGCGCCACCTCTACGTGTCGATCTGGTTCTACATCGCGACCCTGATCACGATCGCGATGCTGCACATCTTCAACAGCCTGGCCCTGCCGGCAGGCCTTTTCAAGAGCTACTCCCTGTACGCCGGCGTCCAGGACGCCTTCATGCAGTGGTGGTACGGCCACAACGCGGTCGGCTTCCTGCTCACGACCCCGTTTCTCGGGCTGATGTACTACTTCATGCCCAAGGCGGCCAACCGGCCGGTGTTCTCCTACCGGCTGTCGATCGTCCACTTCTGGACCCTGGTCTTCATGTACATCTGGGCCGGCCCCCACCACCTCCACTACACCGCGCTGCCGGCGTGGGCGTCGACCCTCGGCATGCTGTTCTCGGTGATGCTGTGGATGCCGTCGTGGGGCGGGATGCTCAACGGCCTGCTGACCCTGCGCGGGGTCTGGCACAAGGTCGCCGAGGACCCGGTCCTCAAGTTCTTCGTGGTCTCGGTCACCTTCTACGGGATGTCCACCTTCGAGGGGCCGCTGCTGTCGGTCCGCTCGGTCAACCTGCTGTCGCACTACACCGACTGGACGATCGCGCACGTCCACTCCGGGGCTCTCGGCTGGGTCGGCTTCCTGACCTTCGGCATGATCTACTGGCTGATGCCGCGACTCTTCTCAACCGAGCTGTGGTCGAAGAAGCTGGCCGAGGCCCACTTCTGGGTCGGCACCATCGGCATCCTGCTCTACATCGTGGCGATCTACGCGGCGGGCCTCACCCAGGGGCTGATGTGGCTCGCCTTCGACGAGGACGGCTACCTCAAGTACGGCGACTTCGTCGAGACCACGCTGCGCCTGATCCCGATGTACTGGGTGCGCGTGATCGGCGGCACCGCCTACCTCGCCGGCGTCCTGATGCTCGCCGTCAACATGTTCATGACCTGGCGCCGCCGGCCTGCGACCTATCAGGTTCCGCTCCACGAGGCGCCGCCGCTGGCCGCGACCTACCTGCCCCACCCGGAGCCGGCCTCGGCGCTGCGCACCGCCGGCGTCCACCTTGCCGACACCGGCTACCGCCTGGAGCGCTTCTTCTCCAGCCACTGGCACCGGGCCTGGGAGCGGCGGCCGGTCAAGCTGACGGTGATGGTCACGGTAGCGGTCGTCTCGGCGTCGCTGTTCGAGATCATCCCGACGTTCCTCATCAAATCGAACGTCCCGACCATCTCTACGGTCGCGCCCTACACGCCGCTCGAGCTGACGGGGCGGGCGATCTACCTGTCGGAGGGCTGCTACAACTGCCACTCGCAGATGGTGCGGCCGATCCGCGCCGAGACCGAGCGCTACGGCGAGTACTCCAAGCCCGGCGAGTTCGTCTACGACCATCCCTTCCAGTGGGGCTCGCGCCGGATTGGGCCTGACCTCCAGCGGGTCGGCGGCAAGTACCCGCACCTCTGGCACGTGCGCCACATGCAGGACCCGCGCGCGATCACCCGCGGCTCGATCATGCCGGGGTACCCGTGGATGCTGCACGCCGAGCTCGACTTCGCTGCGATTCCCCGCACCATGCGCACCCACCGCGCGCTGGGCGTGCCGTACTCGGACGCCGACATCGCCGGCGCGGTCGAGCACGCCACCGCGCAGGCCCTGGGAATCGCCGGCGAGATCGCCACCCAGGGCGGGCCGCAGGGACTCGAGCGCAGCCAGGTCGTGGCCCTCATCGCCTACCTGCAGCGCCTGGGCACCGACATCACGCGGCCCGAGCCGGCAGTGCAGCCCGCAACTCCTCCGGTGGATCCCGCCGGCGAACTGAGCTCCGTCCAGGTCGCGGAGGCGAGATGAGCCTGTCCGACATCATGGGGGCCGCCGGCCTCGGCTCGTGGGCCGTGCTCGGCCTCGTCGTCAGCTTCGTCACCTTCGTTGGGATCGTCGTGTGGGTCTTCGTGCGGCGCCGCGGCTCGTGGGAGCACGCCCGGCGCCTGCCGCTGGACGACGGCGACACCACGATGCCCAGCCGCGGAGGATCGCCTCGATGAGCGACGTGACCACCAGCCCCGATCCAGCCGGCTCGCGCCACGACCATCTGCTCGACCACGCCTACGACGGCATCCAGGAGTACGACAACCCACTGCCCCGCTGGTGGGTCGTGCTGTTCTGGGTGACCGTCGCCGTGGCCCCGCTCTACATCCTCTACTTCCACTTCGGCCCCGGGCTCCTGTCCATCGAGCGCTACGACGCAGCGATGATCGCGTTTTATGACAAGCAGGCCGAGGAGCTGCTCGCGCTCGGTGAGGTCAAGGAGTCGACCCTCGCGGGGCTGATGAGCGACGCCAGCATGATGAACAGCGGCAGGAAGATCTTCCAGTCCAAGTGCTCGCCCTGCCACGGCATGTTCGCCGAGGGCGCGATCGGCCCCAACCTGACGGATGACCACTGGCTCCACGGGCCCCAGCTGATGGACGTCTACCGGACCGTTCGCCAGGGCGTCCCAGAGAAGGGCATGCTGTCCTGGGAGCGCCAGCTGCGGCCGGCCGAGCTGCTCGCGGTGTCGTCGTACGTCGGCAGCCTGCTCGGCAGCAGCCCGCCCAACCCGAAGGCGCCGCAGGGCACCCTGGCTGCGCGCCAGCCGCCGGCCGACGCGACGCCGCCCGCGGGCACCGCTGCCGGGGGCGCCGCGGCCCCCGCCGCTCCCGTTTCCTGACGGGGACCCGATGGCGATCACCTCCAATGCGCCGGCGGCCGAGGAACGGGTCCTGTCGACCCTCAACCTCGACGGCACCCGCCGCCTGATCCGGCCCAAGCTGTCCAAGGGCCGCTTCTACCGTCGCCGCCTGGTGACGGCCTGGGCCCTGATCGGGGCCTTCCTCCTGATCCCAATTCTCAAGATGGGCGGCAGGCCGCTCATGCTGCTCGACATCCCCCGCCGCGAGTTCACCTTCTTCGGCACCACCTTCCTGCCCACCGACACCTTCCTGCTGATGCTGCTGCTGTTCGGGATCTTCGTCGGCATCTTCCTGCTGACCGCCCTGCTCGGCCGCGTGTGGTGCGGTTGGGCGTGCCCGCAGAGCGTCTACATGGAGTTCCTCTACCGGCCGCTCGAGCGCTGGATCGAGGGCGGCCGGGCGCGCCAGCTCGCTCTCGACGCGAGCGGACCCGACGCGCGGCGGATCCTCAAGCACGTCGCTTTCTTCGCGATCTCGGCCCTGCTCGCCAACACCTTCCTCGCCTACTTCGTGGGCTGGCACCACCTGATCTCGTGGATGAGCAGCTCCCCGGCCGTGCACCCGGCCGCCTTCGCGGTGATGCTGGGAACGACGCTCCTGATGTTCCTCGACTTCGCCTGGTTCCGCGAGCAGACCTGCATCGTCGCCTGCCCGTACGGCCGCTTCCAGTCAGTGCTGCTCGACCGGCGGTCACTGATCGTGGGCTACGACGCCGGCCGTGGCGAGCCCCGCGCGCCGTGGCGCCGCAGCGAGCAGCGGAGCGCCGGCGACTGCATCGACTGCCAGATCTGCGTGTCGACCTGCCCCACCGGCATCGACATCCGAGACGGGCTGCAGATGGAGTGCATCGCCTGCACCCAGTGCATCGACGCCTGCGACGAGGTCATGGACCGGATCGGGCTGCCGCGCGGGCTCGTCCGCTACACCTCCCAGGAGCAGCTCGCATCCGGCCCGCAGCGCGTGCTGCGGCCGCGCCTGGTGGTCTACTCCGCGATCCTCGCCGTCACCTTCGGCGCCCTCGCCTTCTCGCTCGGCGAGCAGGAGAGCGCCGACGTGACCCTGCTGCGCGGCCTCGGCGCGCCGTTCCAGGTGCTGCCGAGCGGCGAGATCTCGAACCAGCTCCGAGTCAAGATCGCCAACCGGTCCGGAGCGGACCGGTCGTACAGCTTCGAGGTCGCGACGCCGGCCGGGCTGACCATGGTCGCGCCCGAAAACCCGCTCCCGGTGGCCGCCGGCGATGACCAGATGACCGCCGCCTTCATCAACGCCCCGCCGTCGGCGTTCTCCTCCGGCGAGCTCGCGATCGTGCTCCGCGTCCGCGACGGGGTCGACTTCGACCGCAGCTTCGACTACCGGCTGCTCGGCCCGTCGGGGGGCCCATGAAGCTCCTGCTGCCGCCGCGGCTGCGCTGGCCGGTGCTGATCATCGCCGCGCTGTCGATCCACGTCGTGGTGTCGCTCCTGACGGTCTTCGTCGCCACCTCCAACCCGTCGTACGCGGTCGAGGAGGACTACTACCGGAAGGCCCTCGCCTGGGACGCCCGGCGGGCGCAGGAGCGTCGCAACCTCGACCTCGGGTGGCAGCTCGACTTCGAGGTGGCGCCGCAGCCGGCGGGCGGCGACCCGCAGCTGCTGGTCCGCCTGGCCGACCGCAGCGGCCAGCCCCTGGACAGGGCGAGCGTGGCGGTCGCGGCCTTCCACAACGCGCGCGCCGATCAAATTGTCCACGCCAAGCCTGCCGCGGCCGGCGACGGCGTCTATTCCTGCCCTTTGGCGATGCGTCGATCCGGGCGGTGGGAGCTGCGCTTCACCGTGGACTGCGGCGGCGAGCACTTCACCCACACCGCTTCCCGCCACATCCGCCTGGAGCTCCCATGACGACCGTTCTAGCGACGGTGCTCGTCGCGAGCCTCGCGGGATCCCTGCACTGCGCCGGGATGTGCGGGCCGTTCGTCGCCTTCTACGCCGGCAGCGACGCCGCGCGCGGCGCGCGTCGGCTGCTCAGCCACGCCACCTACAGCGCGGGCCGGCTGGCGGCCTACGCGGCGCTCGGCCTGGCCGCCGGTGCGATCGGCGCCGCCCTCGACCTGGCCGGGTCGCTGGCCGGCTTCCAGCGGGTCGCCGCAATCGTTGCCGGAGCGGTCATGATCGTCTGGGGCGGTCTGGCGTTGCTCCGGCTGCGGGGCGTGCGGGTCCTGCCGATCCGGGCCGGCAGCGCGGCCTGGCTGCAGCGGGCGTTCCGAGTGGTCGCCGACTCCCCGCCCCTGCTGCGGGCGAGCGCGGTCGGCATGCTCAGCGGGCTGCTGCCGTGCGGCTGGCTGTGGGCCTTCCTGGTCGCCGCTGCCGGCACCGGCAGCGCGGCCGGCGGCGCGGCCGTGATGGTTGCCTTCTGGCTCGGCACCGTGCCGGCGCTGGTCGCGGTCGGCCTCGGGGCGCAGCTCCTCGCCGCCCCGCTGCGCCGCCACCTCCCGGCGGTGACCGCGGTGCTGCTGGTGGCGCTCGGGGTCTTTGCGATCGTCAGCCGGCCTGCCTCGGTGGCGCGAGCTGTCGCGGCCCGCGAGCGGACGGCCGCCGGCGCGGTCCCGGCGCCGGGCGGCGACCACGGCTGCTGCGAGGAGTGATGACGGCGGTCGCGCCGATGCGGCTTTCAAAATGCCCGCCGGGCGGTCACCCATGAGCGAGACACCCGCTCGCGGGGCCGGCGGCGCAGCTGCGGAGACCGCCTGCAGCCACTGCGGCCTGCCGGTGCCGGCCGGGCTCGTCGAGCCCGCCGCCGAGCACCAGTTCTGCTGCTCGGGCTGCCGGGTCGCCTACCAGGTGATCCGCGGCGCCGGCCTCGAGCAGTACTACGCGATCCGCGAACGCGTCGACGCGCCGAGCCGTCCGGCGCTCGGCTCCGGCCGCCGCTACCAGGAGCTCGACGACCCGGCCTTCCTCGAGCTCTACGCTCGCGCGACCCCTGCCGGCCTCGCCACCATCGAGCTCTACCTCGAGGGTGTCCACTGCGCGGCCTGCCTGTGGCTGGTGGAGCGGACGCCAATGGTCGTCCCCGGCGTCGCCTCCTGCCGGCTCGACATCGGCCGCTCGCTGGCCACGGTGATCTGGGACCCCGCCGCGACACAGCTCTCCGAGGTGGCGGCCTTTCTCGACTCGCTCGGCTATCCGGCCCACCCCTACCAGGGGGTCGAGCGCCGCGACCTCGAACGCCGCTCGGACCGCGCCTTCCTGATCCGGATCGCAGTCGCCGGCGCGGTGGCCGGCAACATCATGCTGCTCGCCTTCGCCCTCTACGGCGGCGCCTTTCACGGCATCGAGGCCGAGTTCTCGCGCCTCTTCCGCTGGGCCAGCCTGCTGCTCAGCCTGCCGTCCGTGCTGTGGTGCGCGGGGGTCTTCTACCGCGGGGCCTGGGGATCGCTGCGAACCCGCACGATCCATATGGACGTGCCGATCTCGGTCGGGATCCTGGCCGGCTTCTCGTGGGGCGCGGCCAACACCGTGCGCGGCTCCGGCGAGGTCTACTTCGACTCGGTGACGGCGCTCGTTTTCCTGCTGCTGGTCGGCCGCTTCGTGCAGCGCCGGCAGCAGCGCAGCGCCGCCCGCGCCACCGAGCTCCTGTTCTCGCTCGCGCCGTCGACCGCCCGGCTGGTCGAGGGCGGCGCCGTGCGCGAGGTGCCGGTGGCCGCTCTGCGTCCCGGGGCGGTGGTCGAGCTGCGGGCCGGCGACTCGGTGCCGGCCGACGGCGTGGTGATCGAAGGCTCCTCGACGCTCGACCTGTCGCTGCTCACCGGTGAGGTGCGGCCGGTCGAGGTTGCGCCAGGATCGCCGGCGCACGCCGGCACCGTCAACCTCGCGAGCCGGATCCTGCTCGAGGTGCGCTCAACCGGCGAGGACACGCGCGTCGGCCGCCTCCTGCGGCTGATCGAGGAGTCGGCGCGCCGCCGGGCGCCGGTGGTGCAGCTCGCGGACCGGATCTCGGGCTGGTTCGTCGGCGCGGTGCTGGCGCTGGCACTGGCCACCCTGCTGATCTGGCTGCGCCTCGACCCGGTCCGTGCGGTCGACCACGCGGTCGCCCTGCTCATCGTCAGCTGCCCGTGCGCGCTCGGCCTGGCAACGCCCCTGGCAGTGGCCGCCGCGATCGGCCACGCCGCCCGCCGCGGCATCCTGATCAAGGGCGGCGACGCGCTGGAGCTGCTCGCCAGGCGCGGGCGAATGGTCCTCGACAAGACCGGCACCCTGACCGAAGGGCGGCTCTCGGTCGTCCGCTGGACCGGTGACGAGGGGCTGCGGCCGGTCGTGGCTGCGATCGAGGCCCACTCCTCCCATCCGGTGGCGATCGCGCTCGCTGCCGGATCGTCGCTGACGAAGGAGAACGCCGTCGCCGACGTCGTCAGCCACCCGGGCCGCGGCATGACCGCCAGCTGGAACGGCCGACCGGTGCTGGTCGGCTCGCCGGGCTTCGCCACCGGGATGGGGGTCGAGATCGGCGGTGCGTGGCAGGAGGCGATCGAGGCCGCGGTCGCGGACGGCCTGACCCCGGTGGTGGCAGCCCTGGACGGCAGGGTCGCGGCGGTGGCCGCCCTCGGCGACCCGATCCGGTCCGATGCCCGCCGCACCCTGGACAGGATCCGCCGGATGGGCTGGACGGTCGAAGTGCTGTCCGGGGACCATCCAGGCTCGGTGGCAACGGTGATGCGGCAGCTCGGGATCGAGCGCGGCCGCGGCGGGGCCGATCCCGAGACCAAGGCCGAGCTGGTGCGCGAGGCCGGCGCCACCCGGCTGGTGGCGATGGCCGGCGATGGCATCAACGATGCCGCCGCGCTCGCTGCGGCGTCGGTCGGCATCGGGGTCCACGGCGGCGCGGAAGCGACCCTGGCCGCAGCCGACGTCTACCTGGCGCGACCGGGCCTGGCGCCGATCGCCGAGCTGCTCGAGGGGTCGCGGCGGACGATGCGGGTGATTCGCCGTAACCTGGCGTTCTCCCTTCTCTACAACGCGGCCGCCGTGTCGCTGGCGGTCGCCGGCGTCATGCACCCGGCGCTGGCCGCGGTGCTGATGCCGGCGAGCTCGATCACGGTCGTGCTGTCGTCCTACCGCGCGAGGACCTTCTGACCCAGGCGCAGGCCGGCTGGCTCACGACGACGACGGCGTCCCCGTCAGGTCCTCTTCGCGCCCTCCGGCGGCACCGCCGCCGGCGCCGAGTACCACTGCTCCTTGGGCACCACCTTGGGCTGGTCCGGGTCGCCCTCGTAGGCCGGGGTCATGATCTGGACGTTGTACTCGTTGAAGATGTCTAGGATGTGGCGGTGGAGCTCGGCGTACAGGAGGAACATCTTCCGGGCGTCGTTGCAGTAGGCATTGATCTCGTAGGTCACGCAGAAGTCGCCGAGCTGCTTCTGGAGCACGAACGGCGGCGGCTCGCGCAGGAGGCCCTCGGTCCGCCCGGCAGCCAGCAGGAGCATCGCCTCGACCTGCCGCCACGGCGTCTCGTAGCCGATCCCGACCGTGGTGTGCAGGATCAGCCCCTGCGACTGCGCGTACGAGCTGAAGTTGGTGACCTCGCTGGCCAGGACCACCGAGTTGGGGACGACCACCTCCTCATTCTTGGGAGTCCTGAGGTTCGTCACCTGCAGCCGGACGGCGGTCACGTCGCCCACGGTGTCGCCGATCCTGACTCGATCGCCGACCCGATAGGCGCGCCGGTAGGTCATGGTGTAGCCGGCGATCATGTTCGAGATGATCGACGACGACCCCAAAGAGAACACGATGCCGGCGAACAGTGACACCCCCTTGAACGCCGCGGTCTGCGACCCCGGGATGTACGGGTAGGCGACCACCAGCCCGAACGCGATCAGCGCCAGGCGCACGATCTTGTAGGTCGGTTGGGCCCAGTCCGGGTCGAAGTTGGGAAACGCCACGGTTCCGCGGCCGACGGCCTCGAAGAACAGCCGAACCAGCTTGATCACCCAGCGCATCACGACGATCAAGAGGAAGAGGAAGATCAGGTTCGGAATCGAGGCGAGCACGCCCTTGCCCATGGTCTCCAGCGGCCCGACGACCCAGTCGCCCAGCCGCTGGTGGATCCATCGCGTGGACGGGAACAGCCCGAAAACGACGTGCAGGTAGACGAAGACGAGAACCGCGATCGCCAGGCTGCGCAACGTCCGCAGCGCGGCGCGCACCGCCTGGCCGACGTCCTCGGCACGGACCAGCTTGAGCGACTGGACCCCCAGGCCCTGGATGCGGCGGTGGACCGCTTGGGTGATCTTGGCGTCAAGCCGGCGCCTCAGGACGACTACCAGCACGATCGCAAAGATCAGCACCGCCGTGGCGGCGATCGCCTTCCAGACCCCCGCGAGCAGCGCCTCCGGGGTGCGGGCGCTGCGGTAGGCCGTGATCGCCTCGCGGACCCGTCCGCTCACGGCAATTGCCAGCTCGCGGGGTGAAACCCCCTCGAGAGCCGCGTCAGCCTCCAGGACCATCAGCACCCGCACCTCACCGCCCATCACCGACACGAAGCCTTCCGACTCCGCGACAGTGATGTCCTCGGGCTTGAAGTCGGGTTCCCGCGCGAGGTCGACGATGCGGCCGGCGATGAGGTCGGCGCGCTTCTGAGCCGGCAATGCGGCCACACCGCGCACCCGGAACAGCGGCGTTCCATCGACCTCCACCATCGCGCTGTCGACCGGACCTTCGAGCTGGACCACCGCCTGGTCGAGATCTACGCTGCTGCCGCCCTGCGCACCAGCAACCCGCGGCAGGCAGGCGGCGACCGTCAACAGGCACAGCATGAGCGCCAGGCGCCTTGAACTGCTCAGACCTCTCATCGCTCGCCCTCCAACGAACCAGGTTCGATCGAGCGCCGCCTGGAGACGGGTACGTCGTCAGCCAAGCCCGAACCCTGCGATCTCACCACCACCCCACCCGGCAACCGGCGCCGATGGCGCTCCATCGCGTCTCGATGATACGGCCAGTCGGCAGGTTTCCACTACCGTGTCATCAGGTCACCGTGGGCCGTAGCTCTTCCGGGTCGTTGCCGCCGGCTGGGTTCGAAATGCCCCGGCTCGCCAGTTCTCGGTCGGAATCGGGTTGGGGAAAGGGGGACGGGAATCCGGCCTGGCGTTCCGCTCCGCCGTGACCAGCGGCAACGGAAGCGGAAGGGCATCAGTGGGGGTCGGGCGGCCGCAGCCGGGCTGGAGAGCGCAGGCCGGGAATGCACGGCCCGTGTTCAGAGATCTCCAGAGATGAGAGGATGTGAGGCGTGTCGGTCGTCTACATCGCCCTGCCGGTCGCTCTGCTGCTCGCCCTCGCCGGCGTGATCGCCTTCATCTGGGCGGTCCGCTCCGGCCAGCTGGACGACCTCGAGACCCCCGGCCTGCGGATCTTCGGGGACGACGACGCTCCACCCCCACCCACCCCCCCGGAATCGAAGATTGAAGAATGAAGATTGAAGAACCCTCTCCCACCCGGAACAGCACGCACCGCGGCCAGGGATGCTGGGCGGCGTTCTTCGCTCTTTGCTCTTTGATCTTCGATCTCAGATGATGAGCATCGCATCCCCGTACGAGTAGAAGCGGTACCGCTCTCGAATCGCCTCCTGGTAGGCCGCCAGCGCGCGCTCCCGGCCGGCGAAGGCCGCCACCATCATCAGCAGCGTCGAGCGCGGCAGGTGGAAGTTGGTCAGCAGGGCGCCGCAACCGCGAAACTCGAAGCCCGGGGTGATGAAGAGCTCGGTCCACGCCGCGCCCGGCCGGACCCGGCCGCCGCCGGCCGCCAGCGCCCCCTCGAGCGCGCGCACCGAGGTCGTGCCGACGCAGACCACCCGCCGGCCCTCCTCGAGCGCGCGGTTGACGGCGCCCGCCCCGTCTTCGGAGAAGCGGTACCACTCGCTGTGCATCCGGTGGCCGGCGACCTCCTCGACCTGGACCGGACGGAAGGTGCCGAGGCCCACGTGCAGGGTCACGAACGCGAGCTCGACGCCGCGGCCACGAATCCGGTCGAGCAGTTCATCGTCGAAGTGGAGGCCGGCGGTGGGCGCGGCGACCGCACCCGGCTCGCGGGCATAGACCGTCTGGTAGCGGGTGCGGTCCTCGTCGGTCGACCCCTGCGGCCGCTCGATGTAGGGCGGCAGCGGCGCCTCGCCGAGACGGTCGAGACGCGCGAGATCGAGCGGCGGTGCGAAGCGCACCASCCATCTCCCCTCCTCGAGCCGCTCGGCCGGCCGGCAGGTGCCGCCGTCGGCCAGGAGCAGGCCCTCGTCGCGCCGCGCCCGTGCSGYCGGCCGCAGCAGGGCCTCCCACGTGGCATCGTCCACCCGACGCAGGAGCAGCAGCTCGAAGCGACGGCCGGTCGAGCGCCGGGCGTAGAGGCGCGCAGGGATCACCCGCGTGTCGTTGAGCAACAGCAGATCGCTCGCCGCTAGCAGATCGACGATATCGGCGATCTGCAGATGGCGGATCGCCCCGCTCGCTCGATCGAGAGCCAGCATCCGCGAGGCGCCCCGCGCCACGGCCTGCTGGGCGAT
>PQAJ01000201.1 GCA_003105185.1 Holophagae bacterium | reverse complement strand
GTGGTGCCAGGCACCGATCTCCGTATCTGTGGGCCGCAGCCAGGAACGTCGTCGGTGCCTCGTCGGTGGCAGGCACCGAACTCCAGCTGCCGGTGCCAGGGTTGAGGATCTTCGGAAGCTCCGCATTCTGGATTGACTTCGTCACTTCGTCATGCCCGGCACCCTGGAGGATGCCGGCAAAGCGACCTACTTCTTCGAGAACAGGTAGGAAAATGGGATGGCGATCAGGTTGCCGACGATATACGTGAGAAAGACGGCGGAAATGGCGACAACGTGCAAGGGAAGCTGTCCTTTGAGGAAGTGCGGTACGGCCACGACGGCCAGCCAGATCGGCTTGTAGACCAGCTGGATCAGCAGCAGAGGCACGAACTTCAAGGGCGAGCGGAGGGCAGGGATCGCGACCAGACCCATGGCAAGCAGGACGCTACCATAGAGTCCGAAGACAGCCGGGTCCTGGGCGGGGAAACAAAGCAGGGATTGCACAGCGCCCGGGACGAGGAGCATGGCAAGTCCAAATCCACCCGCTCCCAAGAGGGTGTAGCAGTACATCGCCTTGAGCCAACGCCAGCGGATTGAAACATTACCCTCCATGGTCACAGCCTCCTCACGGAATCTTGAGGCCATTGTAACAAGATAGGGCTGGGTATTGCCGACCGAGCGGATACCTAAAACGCTCAATCATAAAATAGATAGACGTGGCAGCTCGGGGCGCAGTCCGACCGATTCTGGCCCCTGGAAGGGTGGAGGCTACAGGAAGCCCTGCTCACGCATCCAGGTGTCGGAGAAGATGGTGGAGAGGTAGCGGGTCCCCGAGTCCGGAAAGATGGTCACGATCCGCGCCGCCGAGTCGAGGCTGGCGGCGAGCGTGCGCGCGCCCCACAGCGCGGCGCCGCTCGAACCGCCGCCGAGAATCGCCTCCATGCGCGCGAGCTCGCGGGCGGCGAGGAAGGCCTCGCGGTCGCTGACCCGGTACATGTCGTCAATGAGTTCGAAGTCCGGGCAGCCGATGATCTCCTCGTCGCCGAGGCCCTCGATCAGGTAACGGCCCGGGCGGCCGTGGCAGCCGGTGTGGAAGTGGTCGTAGAACACCGATCCCTCGGGGTCGACTGCGATGACCTTGATCGAGGGGTCCTGCTCCTTGAGGTAGCGGCCGGTGCCGCAGATCGTGCCGCCGGTGCCGATCCCGGCCACCAGGTAGTCGATGCGGCCTTCCATCTGCTGCCAGATCTCGGGGCCGGTGGTGAGGTAGTGGGCCTCGGAGTTCTCGCGGTTGTTGTGCTGGTCCGGGAAGAACGCCCCCGGCGTCGCGGCGGCGATCCGCTTCGCCTTCTGGTTGTAGCTCTCGGGATCCTCGGGCGGCAGCTCGCCGTCCACCAGGACGAGGTCGACCCCCATCGCGCGCAGGCAGCCGAGCTTGGCCTGCGAGGTCTGCCGGCGGACCACCATCGTGCAGCGCAGCCCCTCGAGGACCGCCATCATGGCGAGGCCCATCGCGGTGTTCCCGGAGGAGTTCTCGACCACCAGGTCGCCGGCGTGCAGGCGGCCATCCGCCAGGGCCTGGGTGATCATGTGGCGGGCGATCCGGTCCTTGACGCTGCCCATCGGGTTCAAGAACTCGATCTTGGCGAAGACCTCGCAGCCGAGGCCGTCGACCGAGCGGTTGAGGCGGACCATGGGTGTCCACCCGACCGCATCGGAAATCCGATCGAAGACCCGCAGCTTGGCGTCCACGAGGCGGGATTATACGGCGCGCCGTCGCCGCTGCGCGAGCTCCCGCGGCAGCGACTCGCCGGGCGTCAGGCAACGAGGCAGATTCCGGCGTAGCCGACCACGGCGCTGAGATCGCCGCTGACATCCCCCGAGGTGGCGTAGGAGGAGAGGTGGGCCGAGGTCGCCCCCATCAGCCGCGCCGTGACCAGCGCGACCGTGGCCGGGATCACGCCGCACATCGTGATGCCCTCGCGGTGAACGGTCTCATAAAGCCCGGCAGGGTCGCGCGCGAGCATTTGGACAATCGCCTGGTGGTCGAGGTCGCGGGCTTCGGCGTCCGGCCGGTAGTGGGTCATGTCCGAGGAGGCGACGATGCCGAGCGGCTCTCCGAGCTCGTCGGCGATCACCGCCAGCGACTCGCCAAGGCGCTCGCAGCCCGCGTAGCCGAGGTGCTTGAGGCACACCGGCAGCACGGTCACGTCGGGGCGGCGGCGGAGCAGGAACGGCAGCTGGACCTCGATCGAGTGCTCGCGACGGTGAGCCCCAGGGTCGCGGCTCGCGTCCGGATGGCGCGCGAGCAGCAGCTCACCGAGCTCGCGGTCGAGCGGCACCGGGCCGAGCGGCGTGGCCCAGGCATCGTCGGGGGCCACGGCGACCGGGGCGCCGAGGCCGGTGTGGTTGGGGCCCATCACGACCACCCGGCGGGGCAGCTCGAGGTGGCCGAAGAGCTGCCCGGCGACCCGGCCGGAGTAGACGTAGCCGGCGTGCGGAGCGACGCACGCCAGCAGCGGGTGCGGCGCGGCGTCGGACGGCATCAGCTGGTCGAGCTGCCGGTCGAGGTGGGCCGCGGTCCCCGGGTAGAAGGCTCCGGCGACGGCCGGCTCGCGAACAGAGAGGGTCATGGCGACCTCCGCGGCGCCGCGATCCGATGGGCGGCGCTCCCCAAGTTCAAGGTAGGTCCCGCGCCGGGCGAGGTCAAGGTCAGGTGGTGGCAGCCAGGCGATCGACGAGGGCGGCATCGGCCGGTGGCGTCGGGTAGCGGCGGAGGTCGGCCGGTGACACCCACGCGACCTCCTGCCCCTCCCGAGGCCGCGGCTCGCCGTGGAGGATGGCGGCCTCGAAGAACAGGAGCAGGATGCGCAGCCCCGCCTCCTCGTGGACCGCGAACGTCAGCGGCTCGCCGATTTCGACCGCGATATCGAGCTCCTCGGCGAGCTCGCGCGCGAGCGCCGCGGCCGGCGCCTCGCCGTCGTGCACCTTGCCGCCGGGAAACTCCCACAGCCCGGCCATGTGGCGGCCCGCCGGGCGGCGGGCGAGCAGGAGCCGGCCGGCGTGGTCGCGGATCACGGCCGCGACCACGGTGAAGGAGGTCGGAGGGGAGTCAGGGACGGTCATGACGAACCACCCTAGCGGGCACGGACCGCACGAGTCAATCGTCGGCGGGAATCCGCGAATCCTGCCTGCCGCCTCCCCGGGTGCTGGGATCTGCGGCTCCCTTCCGGCTCAGCGAACCGCAGAGGCCGCGGAGATCGCAGAGGGCGCCGCAGAGACGATCATCTGTCCGTGCTCCGCGTCCTCTGCGCCCTCTGCGGTTCCGATGACTACTCGCCGACCCGGAGAACATCTCGGCTGCGGAAGCGGGCGCGGGCGCGGAAGCGGAGGCGGGAGAGGGCGAGCGTACAATCCCACTATGTCTGGAGCATTCGACCGTCTGGTGGCGATCATGGACCGGCTTCGCGACCCCGGGGGGTGCCCGTGGGACCGCGAGCAGACGATGAACACCCTCTCGGGCTACCTCCT
>PQAJ01000200.1 GCA_003105185.1 Holophagae bacterium | reverse complement strand
GATGGGCGCCTGGAGCAGGTCGGTACGCCGGCCGACCTCTATCAGCGGCCGGCGACGACCTTCGTGGCGACCTTCATCGGCTCGCCGCCGATGACCCTGCTCGAGGCGCGGGTGATCAACGGCGGGCTCGGGCTCGATTCCGGGGTGCTCAACCTGCCGGCGGTGCCGGGCCTCGCCGCCTTCCGGCTCGCCGAAGGCAGTCGCGTGGTGGTCGGCATCCGGCCCGAGTCGGTCCGGCCGCCCGGGGCGGTGCCGGAGCAACGCGCTGCGCCGGTGAGCGGCGAGGTGGTGGTGGTGGAGCCGCTTGGCGCACAGGTCCACGTCCAGCTCAAGCTCGGCGAGCAGATGCTGGCCGCCATGCTGCCGCCGGCGACGATGCCGCGGCCGGGCGAGCAGCTGGCCCTCGCTGTCGACGTGGGGGAGCTCCACCTCTTCGACGAGGCGGGCCGCAGGCTCGGGGGTTGAGCCGAGCCCGGACTCGGGCGCGGAAGCGGAAGCGGGCGCGGGCACGGAGACGGTTGGAGGCCAGAAACTCCTGGTCCCAGCTCCTGGATCCGACACGCCGCGCTTCCCCCGATGCGCTCGTTGCGAGGCGTATACTGGCGCAAAGAGCCAAGACCCATGGGGAGTCAGCTGCGCGTCGGTCGGGTCGGGCGTCTCGCTGCGCCCGTTCTTGCCGGCATACCTGGCCGCGTCCCGAGCTTTGAGCCCGCCAAGCTGTGCACCGGGAGCGTGAACGCGCAGTCGCTCGCCCGTCGTGCGGCTGCCGTCGCCCGCGCGGCCTTCCGGCACAGCGACTCGCCGGCCTCTCTGGCGATCCATTGTGTCGAGTTGCCCGAGCGAAAGAGGAGGACCCATGAAGCTCACGAAAGGCGTTCTGAGCGGGTCGGTGCTGCTGGCGGTCTTGCTCGTCGGTGCGACCCCGTTGCAGGCCCAAGGAGTGAAGCCCGACAAGGAGGGTTGCAGGGACTCCCCACTCCTGAGCCGGGTCTCCGGCTGCTACATCTACGACTGCGACCGCAGCGACTGGGACGCGGTGAAGCTCCCGGTCGGCGCCGAGGGCACGGTCCAGACGATCGAAGGCGAGAAGGTCCACATTTACTACGAGTGCGTCAGTGAGAGCTACAGCAGGTTGAAGGTGGTCCGCAACGCTGAGGCGGCTCTCCGGCCGGCTGGTTACACCATCGAGTTCTCCGGCACGTGGGAAAATGATCCGGCGATCACGGCCCGCAAGGGGCCACAGTGGGTCTTCGTGACCACCGGCAGCGATCGCTACCATGTCACGACGGTCAAGGCCGAGGAGATGGTCCAAGAGATGCAAACAACGGCCGCGGTGATGGCCAACGACATCTCCGCAACCGGGCATTTTGCCGTGTACGGGATCTACTTCGACACCGACCAGGCCGAGGTCAAGCCCGAGTCCGAGCCGGCGCTCGCCGAGATGGCGAAGCTGCTCAAGGACAACCCCAGCCTCAACGTGTTCATCGTCGGCCACACCGACTCGACCGGCACCTTCGACCACAACCTGAAGCTCTCGCTGGACCGTGCGACCGGGGTCGTGAACGCGCTGGTCGGCGGGCACGGCATCGCCGCGGCGCGTCTCAAGGCGGTCGGCGACGGACCGACCGCGCCCGTGGCGTCGAACGACACCGACGAGGGCCGCGCGAAGAACCGTCGTGTCGAGCTCGTGAAGCGGTGAGGGACCGAAGGGAGGATGAAGCATGAGAGTCACTGCTGCTTTGGTGGCCGCGATCGGGGTACTGCTTCTACTGAGCGGAGCGGCGCTCGCGCAAGAGGACGTCGCAGGGAGCAGGGACTACCCACTGTTCTCTCGCTGGCCCGGGTACTCCCTCGACATTTACGAGCACAGCAGGTTCGACGCGGTTGAGTTCGAGCTCAAGGACGGGGAAGCAACCGTCGAGGGCGAGTACTACTACATCGACTACTACCGGAAGGAGGGGGTGGAAGCGGCAACCGCGCTCGAGATCATCCGCAACTACGAGAACGCCATCCGCAAGGCCGGCGGAGTTGTGCTGAATACCTACGGCACCTCGTACACCGTCGGGAAAATCGTTCAGGAGGGCAAGGAGATCTGGATCCGGGTGCACCCATGGAACGACGGCCGGGGCATCGAGCTGAAGATCGTCGAACGTCAGACAATGGAGCAGACCATCCAGGCGAATGCGGCGTCGTGGCGGTCGGACATCACGGCGACCGGTCACGCCGCCGTCTATGGGATCTTCTTCGACACCGACAAGGCCGAGGTCAAGCCCGAGTCCGAGCCGGCGCTCGCCGAGATGGCGAAGCTGCTCAAGGACAACCCCAGCCTCAACGTGTTCATCGTCGGCCACACCGACAACACCGGCACCTTCGAGCACAACCTGAGGCTCTCGCTGGACCGCGCGACCGCGGTCGTGAACGCGCTGGTCGGCGGGCACGGCATTGCCGTCGCCCGCCTGAAGCCCTACGGCGTGGCGTCACTGGCCCCGGTTGCGTCGAACGCGACCGAGGACGGCAAGGCGAAGAATCGGCGCGTCGAGCTGGTGGAGAGGTAGGGCCGTCCGATAGGGGCGCGATGTGAGCGGTCGGCGCTGGAAACGTGCGCATGCCGGGACGTTCGGACCGAACGGCGGGACGAGTGAATACGGCCCTGGCTTCCACTTTGGAGAGGGTCTCGTTGGCCTGCCGCACGAAACGGGGTGACACCATGAAGACGAGATTGGGAGCGTTGGCCGTCATCACATTCACGCTGCTGCTCGGTACTGGCGCGGGCTTCGCGCAGACCATCCCGGGCCTCGATGACGTCCGCAAGGGGCTCGACATGATCAGCGTCCAGAAGCTCCTGGAGGGCAAGCCGGCCCTCACCACGAGCCTTGAGGATGCGGTCACCGAGGTCGAGTTCCTCGATGGCTTCGAGCCGGCGGACTGGGCCCCGCTCAGTCTTCAGCCGCGGGCGACCGGTGGCGAGTTCCGCGTGGCGGGCGGTGGAGCATACGCCATGGAGGTCGAGAGCTACTGCCTCCGCGCCGGCAGCCACGCACCGGGCAGCGGCACCGGGTACCTCTACGCTCCGGCCAAGGGCCCGCGCGCGGCGATCGTCCGCAATGTCTTGCACAGGGCCCAGGCCAACCCGCAGATCGAGCAGAGCCAGATTCAGGTGCTCCTGTGGGCCATCCTTTCTCGATCCAAGGTCAGCGACATGTCCGGTGATCTCCTGTCGACGGCCAAGGCGCTCCTCACTCCGGAGGAGATCTACCAGGTCAACGGCGGCGCTCTCGGCCTGGTGCCGTCCGAGGTGCTCGACCAGGCCGTCCGGAAGGCGCCGCCCCTCCTCGGGAAAGCGCTCGAGGCCGAGGCCAAGGTGCGGGACCTGGTGACCGAGGGAGATGCGACCTACGAGCAGGTCGAGCGGGCCGCGGTGATCGCGGGCGAGGCGCCGGTTGGAGAGGGAAGCCGGGAGGTGCCGCGGGGCCGCTGGTCCTATCACCCGGCCGGCTACTACATCCGGTACATGCCGTATGGCTACCCGCAGACCGTGGTGTGGGTGTATGCCCCGGAGAGGTTCACGGTCGAGACGGACAGCTTCGGGCGCGTGACCTCGCTGGCAGGGCCGAATGGGTGGCGGATGGCGCTGGATTATGGCGATGCGACGCCGGCGGTCGTTGCCGGCAAGACTGGCGTCACGGTGCAGCGGATCCACTCCGTCTCGATGGAGCTGACCGTCGACCAGCCGCAGCGCATGACGCTGCCCATGGACTCCTGGCAGGTCCAGGGTTGGCTCTTCCTCGACAGCGCTCCAGGAGGGTCCCCGGCAACGATGGCGGCTTCGGAGCTGCCCGGCGTCGCCGACCGATCACGGCGGGCTGCTGCCGTTCGCCAGGAGGTCGACCGCCTCTGCGATGTGACGTCGGCGTCGCTCACCAGCGCGGAGCAGCTCCAGCGCATCGCGGCCCTCGGCAACCTGCGCATGGCCCTCCAGAATCTCGAGCTCGGCTCCGGCGACGCTCCGCCGGCCGTCGACCCGGTCGAGTTCGTGACCCGCGCCTGGGCGTCGGAGCTGGGGCGCGCCCTGACAGGGCGCTCGGCCGGCGCCACGCAGCACGCCAGCGTCTCCTCGCGGCCTCCACAGACCGTCGCTGGGTCCCCGAGAGGATCCGGCGAGTTCGTCCTCGCGAGCTGGGTGGTGCCGGCCGCGGCACCGGCTCCTGAGGAGCAGAGTGACGAGGACTACTACACCATGGACCTGTCCGACGGCGTCGGCCAGCCGGGCAACACCGCCAACCAGCGGGAAGGGATCTCCAACCGCGGAACCCGCCGCAACGACGAGTGCGCCGGCGCCTATGCTGCGTGCCGCGACTCGGCCGATCGGGACTACCTCGGCGATTCAGCGGACTGCATTACTCCCGGCGGAGATCCCTTCGCGAGCAACCCTGACTGGCGGGAGTGCGCACGTGCGGCGCGGCGACAGAACAGGATCGACCTGCAGGGATGCGCCACGATCGCCAGGCATTGTCTCGGACTTTGAGGCAGCGAGGTCACGCGCGGTTCTCCGCCGCGAGCGGAGCGCTTCGCCAACATGAAGGTCAAGCGCAGGGCGCTCTCCCGAGAGGCCACCTGGCCGGACTGACGGCGCGTGCGGGCCGTGCATATTGCGTGCCCCAAAGCCGCGGCCGGGCGAGCAGCTCACCCTTGCCATCGACCTCGGCGAGTTCCACCTGTTCGACGAGGGAGGCCGCCGTCTCGAGGCCTGACCGGCGCTCGGAAGCGGAAGCGAGCGTCAGCGGGGCCCACCCCCCAACCCTCGTCGGAGATGGAGACAGGCTCGGAAGCGGAAGCGGGCGCGGATCCGGCTTCGCCTTCGGCTCTGCCGTGACAAGAGCGGGCGGGGGCCGAGGGTAGCTCCCAGATCCCGGGCCCTATATTCTGCTCGGAGGAGGGAGCATGGCACGGATCATCGGCATCGCGGGAAGCTTGAGGAAGGGCTCTTACAACGCGGCGCTGCTGCGCGCCGCAGCGGTAGCCGCCCCGGACGGGATGGAGGTCGAGATCGCGTCGATCGCGGGCATCCCGCTCTACGACGGCGACCAGGAGGCGGAGCACGGCGCCCCCGGGCCGGTCATCGAGCTTCAAGAGAAGATCGCTTCCTCCGACGGGCTGCTGCTGGTCACGCCCGAGTACAACGCCTCGATGCCCGGAGTGCTCAAGAACGCCGTCGACTGGCTGTCGCGGCCGCCGAAGGGCGCCGCGGCGGTGTTCGGCGACCGGCCGGTGGCGATCATGGGAGCGACCCCCGGCGCCTGGGGGACGCGGCTGGCCCAGGCTGCGTGGCTGCCGGTGCTGCGCAACCTCGGCGCGCGGGTCTACTTCGGCAAGCAGCTCCACGTCGCGACCGCGGCCAAGGTCTTCGACGCTGAGGGTCTGCTCATCGACGACAAGGTTCGCAGCCTGCTTGAGGAGTTCATGGCCGGTTTCGCGACCTTTGTCGGCGCGCGCTAGAATCACCGCACCGCGACGCCGGGGCGGAACCGTTTGCCCGGACGACAGCCGAAGACCGACACCGATGGAGGAAAGCGCGCATGGTGAGCCACGAGCCCCACAAGATTAAGACCGTCCGGCTGCTCTCGTTCCCGAGCCTGGAGGAGCGGAAGCGCAACCTCAGTGAGGCCCACTTCAACGTCTTTCGGCTGACGCCGACGCAGGTGACCTTCGACATGTGCTCGCTCGGCACCAGCGCGGTCTCCCAGGAGCAGCTGGCCGGTCAGTTGGTGGGTGACGAGGCGTACGCCGGATCGCGCAACTTCGAGCAGCTGGAGCGGGCGGTGCACGCGGTGCTCGGGCACACCTACGTCTGCCCGACCCACAACGTGCTCGGCTGCGTGAAGCTGGTCGTCGCCACGCTGGTCACACCGGGCTCGGCGCTCCCGTCCAACGCCCGCACCCGCATGGACCAGCTCAGCCGGCTCGGGGTCTCCTACCCGGATGTGCGGGACCACGAGGAGCCGGTCTTTTCCGGGAACTTCGATCTCGCCCGCCTCGAGGGGGTGCTCGCCGCCGGGAACGTGGCGCTGGTCGGGCTTCAGGCCTTTGCCGACGGCCAGCATCCGATCAGCCTCGGCAATCTGAAGGCCGCCCGGGCGCTCGCCGACCGCTACGGCGTCAAGGTGATCTGTGACGGATCGCGGGTGATCGAGAACGCCTGGTTCATCCAGCGCCACGAGCCGGGGCAGGCGACCCGCCCGATCGGCGACATCGTCAAGCAGATGGTGAAGCTGTCGCACATCTTCCAGATCGACGGTGCCCAGGATCCCAAGTGCAACACCGGCGGGCTGTTGACCACCGACAACCCGGCCGATCATGAGAAGTTCATGAACGAGGTCGTGGTCTACGAGGGGCTGCACACCTACGGCGGGATGGCTGGCCGCACCATGGAGATGCTCGCCCGCGGCCTCACCGAGATGTGTGACGAGGACGAGGTCCACTGGGTGATGCACCAGACCGAGCGTTTCACCACTCGCCTGCGCGACGCCGGGGTCCCGCTCGAGCGGGGCTGCGACGGCGCCTACCTGTGCGCCGGCGAGTTCCTCCCGCACGCCAAGGAGCATGCCCAGGACACCCTTTCCGCCGCGCTGTACTTGACGTCGGGGGTGCGCGCCCTGGCCCACGGCATGGTGGGACGCGACGAACTGGTTCCGGTCCAGGTGCCGCGGCTGGCGATGACCAACGAGCAGCTCGACCAGGTGGCGGACGCGATCATCGCCCTCTACCGGCAGCGCGAGCGGATCTCCGAGCTGCATGCCACTGCCACCGGACAGTGGCGGGATCAGATGGAGTACCGCTGGGTGTTCCCCGACGTCGCGGAGTTTGCCTTCGACACCTTTCCCTATCAGATCCACACCGTCGAGCGGGTGGGAACGCTGAGCCGGGAGGGCCGCGAGAAAGCGATCCGCGCGGCCGGGTACAACACCTTCCTGCTGCGCTCCGCGGACGTCGCGATCGACCTGCTCACCGACTCCGGCACCTCGGCGATGAGCACCGACCAGTGGGCGGCCTACGACGCGGCGCGCGCCAGCGCGACGTCGAGCGACGAGTACCACCGGCTGGTGGGGCGCCTGCGGGCGCTGTTCGGCTACCGGCACATCATCCCCACCCACCAGGGGCGCGCCGCCGAGCACATTCTGAGCCAGACCTGCATCGCCGAGGGCCAGCTGGTGCCGGGCAACATGTACTTCACGACCACCAAGCTGCACCAGGAGCTGGCTGGGGGCGTGTTCGCGGACGTCATCGTCGACCAGGCCCACGACCCGCAGAGCGACTACCCGTGGAAGGGTGACATCGACCTCGGCAAGCTCGACGCGCTGGTGTCGCAGCACGGGGCGGGGAAGATCGCCTACATCTCGTTCGAGCATTCCGTGAACATGGCCGGCGGCCAGCCGGTCAGCATGGACAACATGCGCGCCGTGTACGAGTACTGCGGCGCGCGCGGTATCCCCGTGTACTTCGACGCCACCCGGGTGGTGGAGAACGCCTGCATGATCCAGATGCGGGACGAGCGCTACCACGGTGTCAGGGTCGAGGACATCATCCGCGAGATGATGCTCTACGGCGACGGCTGCACGATCAGCGGCAAGAAGGACTTCCTGATCAACATCGGCGGCGTGCTGTGCTTCCGTGAGAACGCCGAGCTCGCGCGCAAGGCGGAGGAGATGCTCCGGATCTACGAGGGCAACGTCACCGATGGCGGGCTGCCCACTGCGGAGCTGGCTGCCATCGCCCGGGGSGTCGAGGAGATGCTCGACGACCGCTACATCCGCTCCCGGATTCGCCAGACGCACTAYCTGGGGGCGCTGCTCCAGGAGGCCGGCGTGCCSATCGTCACCCCTCCGGGCAGCCACGCGATCTTCCTCGACGCCAAGCGCTTCCTGACGCACATCGACCAGGACTGCTACCCGGCGCAGCGGCTGGCAGCGGAGATCTACGTCGAAACCGGCGTGCGTGCCATGGAGCGCGGCAACGTTTCGAAGGGACGCGACCCGAACACCGGGCAGAACTACCGCCCGGCCCTCGAGCTGGTGCGCCTCACCATCCCCCGGCGGGTCTACACCAACGATCATATGCGCGCGGTGGCCGAGGGGATCATCAGACTGTACGAGCGCCGCCACGAGATCCGCGGCCTCAAGTTCGCCTACGAGCCGGCCAAGCTGCGCTTCTTCCAGGGCCGCTTCGAGGAGCTGTAAGCCTCGCGCGCGCTCTTCACGGTGACGCGATTACTCACAGATGGAGAAAGCGCGTGCGATCGGCGGGCTAGAATCGTCAGGACATGAGTTCGCCGGGCGGTAGTCGTCGGCAGCCGTTGCGCGCCCTGCCCGCGGGCATCTGGGCCCTCGGCTTCGGGTCGCTCCTCATGGACTCGTCGTCTGAACTCATCCACAGCGTGCTGCCGGTGTTCATGGTCAGCGTGCTGGGAGCGTCGCTGGTCACGGTTGGCGTCGTCGAGGGGGTGGCCGAGGCGACCGCCGCGATGCTGAAGGTCGTCTCCGGCGCGGTCAGCGACTGGCTGGGGAGGCGCAAGGCGCAGATGGTGCTCGGCTACGCGCTCGCCGCCGTGACCAAGCCGATCTTCCCGCTGGCGACGTCGGTCGGCTGGGTGTTCACGGCGCGCTTCGTCGACCGCATGGGCAAGGGGATCCGCGGCGCGCCACGCGACGCCCTGGTGGCCGACATCACCCCGGCCGGACTGCGCGGCGCGGCGTACGGGCTGCGCCAGGCGCTCGATTCGGTCGGCGCGTTGCTCGGCCCGTTGCTGGCGCTGGCGTTCATGCTCATCTTTTCCGGCGACATTCGCACCGTGATGTGGATCGGCGTCGTGCCGGCCTTGCTCGCGGTAGCGGTGTTGACGATCTTCGTGCGCGAGCCCGAGCGAGGGCCTGCGCGCCCGGCGACCCAGGCACCGCTCGCCATGGCCTCCATCAGGCGCCTGCCGCGTGAGTTCTGGCTGGTCGTGCTGCTGGGGGCGGCGTTCACTCTGGCGCGGTTCAGCGAAGCGTTCCTGGTGCTGCGCGCCCAGGAGGTCGGCCTCGGGCTCGCCTTCGTTCCAGTGGTGATGATCGTGATGAACCTCTGCTATGCGGGCGCCGCCTTCCCGGCCGGCGCCGCCGCAGACCGCCTCGATCAGCGAAAGCTGCTGCTGGTCGGGCTTGTTCTGCTGATCGGCGCCGACCTCGTTCTGGCCGCCGCGTCGTCGCCGATGCTGGCCCTAGCTGGCGCCGCGCTGTGGGGCCTGCACATGGCCTTCACCCAGGGGCTGCTGTCGAAGCTGGTCGCGGACGCTGCGCCCGCGGAGCTGCGGGGAACTGCCTTCGGCCTGTTCAATCTCGTCAGCGGCGGCGCGCTGCTGTTGGCGAACCTGATCGCGGGCGCGCTGTGGAGCGCGTACGGGGCAACGGCGACCTTCGCTGCCGGCGCCGCGTTCGCCGCCGTTGCCGCCGCCGGAGTGATCGCCCGCCGCGCGACGACGCCGGTCGAGTCCTCGCGATGAGGCGGATGCCAGTCGTTTTTGCGGCCCACGGCGCGCCGGTGCTGCTCGACGACGCGGTGTGGATGGCCGAGCTCGCCGCGTGGGCGAAGGCGATGCCGCGGCCGGCGAGCGTGCTCATGGTGTCGGCGCACTGGCAGCAGCGGCCAACCACGCTGGGCGCCACCCGGACGGTGCCGCTGGTGTATGACTTCTACGGCTTCCCCGAGCGCTACTACCGGACCGAGTACCCGGCACCGGGAGCCCCGGGGCTCGCGGGCCGCGTTCGCGGCCTGCTGCGCGAGCAGGGTATCGGCGTCGCCGACGATCCCGAGCGCGGCCTCGACCACGGAGCCTACGTGCC
>PQAJ01000199.1 GCA_003105185.1 Holophagae bacterium | reverse complement strand
AGGAGGAAGGCGCTCTTGAACGATGCCCGCGGCGCCTCCCGCCGCACGGTCTCATAGGCCTCGACGATCTGCCGGCGGGTCACGCCCTTGCGCAGCCGCTCCAAGATCGGGTCCGAGCCGGAGTCGGGGCCGAAGATGAACGACACGCAGCCGGCCCCGGCGCAGGCGCGCACTAGCTCCGCTGTGACCTGGCGCTCGCCGAAGTACGCCGACCAGGTGACCCTCAGGCCGCTCCCAGCGAGGGCCTCGCAGATGGCGAGCACGTGGTCCGGCACGGCGTTGAAGGAGGGATCGGTGAAGAAGAACCGGGTCACCCCGCGTCGGACTAGGTTCTCGACGTCCTCGAGGACCCGGTCGACCGAGCGCAGCCGGATCCGGCAGCCGGATATCAGGGGATACGAGCAGTAGGTGCAGCGCACGGCGCAGCCGCGGTGGCTCTCGACCCCGACCTGGAGCTCGGTCGCGCCCCGGTAGGGGGCGAGGTCGACGCAGTCGCGGTCCGGCAGGGGCAGGCGGTCGAGGTCTTCCTCGGCGGGGGGGCCGGTCAAGGTCCAGCGTCCGTCGGCTCCCCGCAGCACCAGCCCGGGGATGCCGCGGGGGCCGTCGAGGTGGTCGAGGAGGCGCCGGAGGCTGATCTCTCCCTCCCCGGCGACCCCCGCATCCACCGTGTCGAGGTACTCCAGCACCGCCTCGGGGAAGAGCGAGTAGCCGGCCCCGCCGACCACCGTCAGCGCCCGCGGCGCGCCCGCGCGCGCCGCCGCCAGCGTCTGCGCGCAACCGCGCAGGTACTGGAAGTGGTCGTAAGAGCGGGCCGGGTCGATGTTGCGCAGCGACAACCCAATCACGTCGGGCGCGAAGCTCCTCGCCGTCCGCTCGACCTCGTCGAGCGGGCGCGGAAGGACCGCCGGGTCGAGGACCCGCACCTCGTGACCGTCGAGCGCCGCGGCCAGCGACGCCAGGCCGAGAGGGAAGATCGGCATCTGCCGACGCCCCGGCACCGCGTTGACGAGCAGGACCTTCACCGTTCCCCCACCACGCCGCTCACCCGGCCGCCGCCGGCGACCGCTGCGCCGCGCCGCTCTCCTCCGCGTGCGGCAGCCGCTCGACCGGGACGTCGCGGTCCTTGCCCGGCTGGCAGGAGAGATCGACGCCGTTGCAGTCGGCGTCGACGCCGTCGTCGCAGGTCTCTGCCGCGCCGGGGAAGACCGCCGGGTCGCGGTCGTCGCAGTCCGTGCCGCCTGAGGAACGGTCGCGGAAGTCGTCGGTGTCGAGGTCGTCCTCGGGAGCGTAGGGGGAGGCGGCGACGGTGAGGAACGGGATCACCTGCTCGAGGACCTGCGGCGCGCAGCGCAGGCCGTCGTGGTCGAGTTCGGGGAACGACAGGTTGCGGGCGCCGAGCAGGGCCGGCGACTCGGGGTTCAGGCGGAACCAGACGTCGCCGAAACGGCGGCCGTTGCGAACCGTGAGGTAGCGGGTCGGCGAGGAGCCCGGGCGGAGGTCGCCTGGGGTCTCGCCCGGCACCAGCAGGTCCTGCAGGAAGTCCGAGCCGGGAGACAGATTGCAGCACAGCGGCAGGCCGTCGAGGCAGGCATCGAAGCTGCAGGCCGCGGTGCCGTGGAACGGACCCGCCACGTACGCGACGGAGTGCACGGCGTAGAACAGGTTGTACTTGACCAGCGCGGCCTGGGCCAGCACCGCGCCGGTCCCGTGGGCGAGCAGGTTGACCCGCGGCGCGCCGGTGTAGCGGAGCACGGCGAAGATCATCTCCTTGAGGTTGTCGGTGCGCAGCTCGAGGCTGGTCAGCTGGCGGCCCTCCCGCTCGACCAGGTCGAGCATCCACAGCTCCATGGGGTCGAAGCCGCGGTCGCGGAACGCCTGGTAGACGCTGCCCTGGGCGATGCCGCAGTTGGCCCCCAGCCAGTCGGCGCGGGTGCGGGCGTTGTCCGGGATCATGATCACCGGCAGGTGGCGCAGCGCCTTCCGCTCGCGGTGGCTCGAGCCGCCCGCGCCTGCGATCACCTGCGGCGGCGTCTCGAAGTCGGGCGGGAAGGCCAGGTGGTCGGCGCGGGTCACCACCGCCGCGAGCAGGGCGAGGCCGGCCAGCAGAAGCGCCAGGGGGGGACGGCTCGCCCGCACCGCTCACTCCCCGTCCGTGGAGGTGGCGCAGCGGAAGCCGATCGCGTCGTCGCGGGTCTCAACGTGGTTCGAGCGGACGTCGGCCGCGATCAGGTCGTCGACGGCGTTGCGGAAGCCGCCGCCCTTGACCGCGGCGAGATCGCCGGAGCGGCTCGAGGTCCACTCGCGGGCGTTGCCGGCCAGGTCGAGGACCCCCTCCGGGGTCGCGCCGGCCGGGTAGCTGCCGACCGGGGCCAGCCCCTCGAAACCGTCGTCGTGGTCCGAGTTGCGCCAGGCGGCGGGGCAGCGGGCGTCGCAGAAGTTGCCGCGGGTCCCATCCGGCGCCTGGTCGCCCCAGGCGTAGCGTCTGCTCGAGCGGCCGCGGGCTGCGTACTCCCACTCGTCGGCGGTCGGCAGCCGCCGGCCCCGCCACTGGCAGTAGGCCGCCGCGTCCTCCAGGCTGACGCCGGTCACGGGCAGGTCCGAGCGCTCCGCTGCCGCCCCGGCCGGCGGCCGGTGGCGGGCGGCGACGACGAACTCCCGGTAGTCGGCCACGGTCACCTCGGTGCGGTCGAGCCAGAAGCTCGCCACAGTCGCTGGGCGCTGCACCTCGTCCTCGTACTTCTCCCGCGCGCACGAGCCGGGCCCCAGGGCCGGCTCGACGTAGCGGCGGCAGGTCGCGACCCGCTCGTCAATCTCGGCCGCGGTCGAGCCGGTGGTGAAGCTCCCGCCCTCGAGACGGACCATGTCGCGGGAGCGCGCGGCCGCCGCCCGAGCCGGGTCGAGCAGCTCGCAGGGGGGGCCCGGCTCGCCCCGCACCAGCTCGCAGGGGTCGAACGGCGCCGCCGGGCCGTCGGCCACGGTCACCTTCGTGGTGCGGGCGAGCTCGAGCAGCGTTCGCTTCAACTCGGCCTGGCCCAGCTCCGCGAGCAGCCGCTGGCGCGCGTCGGCCCACACCTGCTCGGCGCTGTAGCGAGCCGCCGGGCGGTAGTGCATGGCCAGCAGCAGGTGACGGTTGCCGACCGCGTCCTCGAAACTCGTCGGTCGCAGGGACTTGGAGAGGTCCCAGGGCGGCTG